>JBIQIB010000078.1:1651-8828 GCA_044508265.1 Acidobacteriota bacterium | reverse complement strand
CTTCCCTCCTCCGTTCCTTCCCTCCTCCGTTCCTCCACTCCTCCACTCCTCCAGTCCTTTCCTCCCTTCCTTCCCTCCTCCCTTCCTCCAGTCCTCGACCAGCCTTGCCTAATACGCCCACCTCAGCAGCACGGACCCGACGGTGAAGCCTGCGCCGACCGAGGCCAGCAGCACCAGGTCGCCCTTCTTCAGGCGTCCTGCCTTCACGGCGTCGTGCAGCGCCAGCGGAATGGTGGCGGCCGTCGTGTTGCCGTACTCCTGGATGTTGACGACGACCTTCTCGAGCGGCAGCCCGATGCGCTCGGCGGTGTTCTCGATGATGCGCTTGTTGGCCTGGTGCGAGACGAACAGGTCGATGTCATCGGGACCGAGCCCGTTGCGCTCGAGCAG
The DNA here is from genome assembly GCA_044508265.1 of Acidobacteriota bacterium. GTDB lineage: Bacteria > Acidobacteriota > Vicinamibacteria > Vicinamibacterales > Vicinamibacteraceae > JAEZDP01. Next base: position 8,438 of record JBIQIB010000078.1, on the reverse strand, counting down.
GCGGCGGCAGATCTCCTCGTTCTTGCGCACGGCGAAGCGGAACACCGTCTGCCCGTCCTGGTGGACGTAGTGCTGCCGCTTGTCCACGGTCTCGTGCGAGGCGGGCAGCTTCGATCCGCCGGCCGGCATGCAGAGGGCCGGACCGCCGCTGCCGTCCACTTCGTGGAGGAAGTCGATGAGGCCGAGTCCCGGCTCGGGCGACGGCGAGACGACGGCCGCGCCGGCGCCGTCACCGAACAGGACGCAGGTGGTGCGGTCGGTGTAGTCGATGATGCTCGACATCACGTCGGCGCCGACGACGAGCGCGTGCCGCGCCGTGCCGCCGCGCACGAAGCTCGCGGCCGTCGTGAGCGCGTAGGTGAAGCCCGAGCACGCCGCGCCGAGGTCGAAGCCCCACGCGCGCGTCGCCCCAATCTTGTCCTGCAGGAGGCACGCGGTGCTCGGGAACAGCATGTCCGGCGTCGTCGTGCCCACGACGATGAAGTCGATGTCTTCCGGCGTCAGGCCGGCCTGCTCGATCGCGGCGCGTGCGGCCTCGACCGACAGGTCGGACGTGGCGACACCCGGATCGACGATGTGACGCTTGCGGATGCCGGTCCGCTGGAGGATCCACTCGTCGGAGGTCTCGATCATCTTCTCGAGATCGGCATTGGTCAGCGTACGCGGCGGCACGTAGGTGGCGAGGCCGCTGATGCAGCAGTCGACGCTCGGAACTTGGCCGCTCAGCGCGCCTGTCAGCGTGCGGTTCGATGACGGTCGGGTCACCACAGTCGAAAGTCCTTTCCGCGGGGGTCCACCCCGAAATAGTCGTACGCACGGCGCGTGGCGACGCGTCCGCGCGGCGTCCGCTCCAGGAACCCGTGCTGAATGAGGAACGGCTCGTAGATGTCCTCGATGGCGTCGCGTTCCTCGCCGAGCGCCGCCGCCAGGCTGCTCAGTCCGACGGGCCCGCCGTCGAACTTGTCGATGATGGTACGCAGCAGGCGGCGGTCGAGCTCGTCGAAGCCGTGCTCGTCCACTTCGAGGAGCGCGAGGGCCGCATCGGCGACGCCGGCCGTGATGCGCCCGTCGGCCCGCACCTGTGCATAGTCGCGGACGCGCCGCAGCAACCGGTTGGCGATGCGGGGCGTGCCGCGCGAACGTCGAGCGATGGCATCCGCGCCACCCGCGTCGAGGACGACGTCGAGGATGCGCGCCGACCGCGTGACGATCTCGCGCATGTCGGCGTCGGTGTAGTAGTCGAGCCGATGGACGAGGCCGAACCGGCTCCGCAGCGGCGCCGTGAGCAGTCCGGTGCGCGTCGTCGCCCCGACGAGCGTGAAGGGCTGCACTGCCACCTTCACCGACCTCGCGCCAGGCCCCTGGCCGATCACGATGTCGAGCTCGTAGTCCTCCATCGCGGGATAGAGGATCTCTTCAATCGCGGGAGCCAGCCTGTGGATCTCGTCGATGAAGAGCACCTCGAGCGGCTGGAGGTTCGCGAGGATCGCGGCGAGGTCGCCCGGGCGTTCGATCACCGGCCCGGACGTCGCGCGCATGGGTGCGCCCATCTCGTTGGCGATGACATGCGCAATTGTCGTCTTGCCCAATCCGGGAGGGCCGGAGACGAGCACGTGGTCGAGCGCCTCGCCGCGCTGACGCGCGGCCGCGATCGCTACCTGAAGGTTCTCGCGGACGCGATCCTGCCCGATGTACTCGTCGAGGGTGCGCGGGCGCAGCCCCGCCTCGTACAGCGCGTCGTCGTCGGCCCTGCCGCCGCTGACCAGGCGTGAGTCGGACATGTCAGCCTCGGGCCAGCCGCGCCAGGGCGTCGCGCAGCGCATGCTCGAACGTGGCGTCGGGAAGGGCCTTCACGGTGGCCGTCACGGCCTTCTCGACCGCGGGCCGCGGGTAGCCTAGGTTGACGAGCGCCGACAGGAGGTCGGCGCGGATCCCGGTGGGAGGAGGCGTGCCGTCGGCGGCCGGCGCGAAGACGCCGGGCAGACGGTCGCGCAGTTCGAGGACGATGCGCTCGGCGGTCTTGCGGCCGACACCGGGAATCGTGACGAGGCGGGCGACGTCGCCTTGCTGCACGGCCTCCACGAGATCAGCGGGCTGGATGCCCGAGAGCACCGCGAGCGCCACCTTCGGGCCGATGCCGCTCACGGCCAGCAGGCGCTCGAAAATCTGCTGCTCGAGCGGCGTGACGAAGCCGAAGAGCGCGATCTGGTCTTCGCGGACGTAGGTGTGCACGTGCAGCGAGACCTCGTCGCCGACGTCGCCGATGCGGGCGTACGTGGACAACGGCACCTGCACGTCGTAGCCGACACCCTGGACGTCGACGATCAGGCGCGGCACCTGCTTGCCGGCCACGCGTCCTCGCAGCGCCGCAATCATCGCCGGGGAAGGTCCTCCGGCCGCACGTCGCGCCAGCTGCGGGGCCCCGCCGTCCGGCCGTTCGCGCGCGTGGCAAACGGCGCGTGCCCGATATCGGCCAGCGGCCCCGTCGATGCCTGCGCGTGGCAGATGGCAATCGCCAGCGCGTCGGCGACGTCGTACGGTGTGGGCAGATCGGCGAGGCCGAGCAACAGCCGCACCATGTGCTGCACCTGACGCTTCTCGGCACGGCCGTAGCCGACCACGGCGCGCTTCACCTCCGCCGGCGCGTACTCGACGATGGGCACACCGGCCTGGGTCGCGGCCAGAACGATCACGCCGCGTGCGTGCGCGAGCGCGAACGCGCTGCGCGCGTTGACGGCGTGAAACAGGCTCTCGACGGCGACGCAGTCGGGACGAACCTCGTCGAGCGTCTTCGAGAGCGAGCCGTGGATGGCGAGCAGGCGATCGGGAAACGAGAGCCGGGCCGACATCGCCACGACCCCGCTGCACACCATCTGACAGCGGCTGCCGTCGGAATCGACACAGCCGTAGCCGGTGCGCACCGAGCCGGGGTCGATGCCGAGGATCCTCACGCCAGCGAGGCCTCGAGCTCCTTTTCCTCGATGTCGAAGTTCGACCACACCTGCTGCACGTCGTCGTGGTCGTCGAGGGCGTCCATCAGCTTGAGCATCTGCTGCGCGGTCTTGCCCTCGAGCTTGATCGTGCTCTTCGGCAGCATCGCCGCGCGCTTGGCGGAAGCCGGCTCGATCGAGAGCGCCCGGATGGCTTCGAGCACCGGGTCGTATGTACTGAGGTCGGTGGTGATCTCCCAGTTGTCGCCGTCCTCGCCCATGTCGTCGGCGCCCGCCTCGAGGACCGCCGTCATCAGCGTCTCCTCGTCGGCCGCCGACTTCTCGACGACGATGTAGCCCTTCCTGTCGAACATCCAGGCGACGCTGTTCGACTCGCCGAGGTTGCCGCCGTTCTTGGAGAGCAGGTGGCGCAGCTCGCCGACGGTGCGGTTGCGGTTGTCGGTCAGCGTCTCGATGATGACGGCCGCGCCGCCGGGGCCGTAGCCCTCGTACGTGATTTCTTCGTAGTTGACGCCTTCTTCCTCGCCCGTGCCGCGCCTGATGGCCCGCTGGATGTTCTCGTTGGGCATGTTCACGGCCTTGGCGTCGGCGATCACGGTGCGCAGGCGGGGGTTGCCCGCAGGGTCACCGCCGCCGGCGCGCGCGGCGACCGTCAGTTCCTTGATGATGCGCGTGAAGATCCTGCCGCGCTTGGCGTCGAGCGCACCCTTCTTGTGCTTGATGGTGTGCCATTTCGAGTGACCGGACATTGCTGCGACTCCCCTGTCTGTGCGGCTCGATAAAACCACCGGATTTTATCATCCGAGGTCGGAGGGCCGGGGTCAGGTCTCTCGGGTAGACTCTGCCGATGCATTACCTGCTGCTCTACGACCTCGCCAACGACTACCTCGAGAGGAGGACTCCGCTGCGGCACGAGCACCTGACGCTCGCGCGCGAGGCGCACGCCCGCGGCGACCTGGTGCTTGCCGGGGCGCTCGCCAATCCTGCCGACGGGGCCGTCCTGGTGTTCCGTTCGAGGGAGAGCGCCGAGGCATTCGCGGCGGCCGACCCGTACGTCGCCAACGGACTCGTCGAGCGCTGGCGTGTCCGGGAGTGGACGACGGTGATCGGCGGGGACGGCGCTACGTAGCCCTCCTCGCGAGGAGAATGAGCGCGTCCGCGCGCGGGTCCCATTCACGTCCCTGATAGTCGCCGAGCACGGTGTCCACCTCGAATCCGGCGCGCTCGACGCGGGCGACGAGACGGGGGAGCGGCAGCGTGCGGAAGCGAATCGTGAACGGGGTGACCTGGCGCGAGCGTCCCCGGCCCTCCACGTATTCCTGTTCGAAGGTCGTGAGGCCGCGCCGCGGGTCCTGGCGCACCGTCTCTATGAGCGTCAGGGGCAGCCCACGCGGGCCGCGGGGGCTGAAGAAGACCACCTTCCTGGTGTATTCGCGCCAGCGCGGGACGTCGGGCACGAGGTCGATGCCCAGCATGCCGCCCGGGACGAGGACCCGCGCCGCCTCGCGCAGGGTGCGTGCGAGCAGGACGTCGCTGAGCAGCGACTGGACGAGACCATAGGGCGCCATCACGAGCGGGAAGGTGGCGTCGGCGAAGGGCAGGGCCGTGATGTCGCCGCGCAGGACTGGTGGTACCGGGCCCCGGCCGCGCCTCGCCCGCGGTCTGACCCTCGCAAGCATCGGGGCCGACCTGTCGATGCCGACGACGGGCACGCCCGCGCGGCGGAGCGGCACCGTCAGTCGGCCGGTGCCGCTGCCGAGTTCCAGCACGCGTCCGCCGGCACGCTGCGCCACGCCCGTCCAGAACCGCACGTCGCGGCGGCCCATGGTGCGGGCGTTCTCCCAGTCGTAGTACGGCGCGTACGCGTCCCAGCCTTCGTGGCCCTTCACGATGCGGGAGCCTCCACGGCGCCCTCGAAGGCGCTCACGTCGAGCGGGCGCTGGGCGAGTGTCGCCACGAGCAGCGCGTGCTGCACCTCGACGAAGGCCGGGCCCTGGCTGTCGGCTTCGTCCCGGTAGGCACGGACGGCCGCCGCGAGCGCCTGCGCTTCGGAGGCCATCCCGTCAGACTCCTCCTCCACGAGGCGCCCGACCGCACGCTCCCGCGTGTCCCATACTCCCGGCGCCGGCGCACCCAGCCGCGTCTCGGACACCGGCAGCATCTCCACCGTCAAGGGTTCGAGCCCGGCCTCGCGCAGCCAGGACGCGACGTGCAGCCCGAGGCGCGGCGGCGTCCCCGGCGACCGCTCGCGATGGCGGCGTTCGAGCAGCGACCGCGCGATCCGGAACGCCTCCATGCCCGCCCGGGCCTCCGTGTACCAGAGGCGCGACTCGTGGTCGGGCTCGAGGATCAGGATGCGGCCGCCAGGGGCCACGAGCTCGGCCAGCGCACGGGCGGCGGCCTGCGGATCTTCCAGGTGCTGGAGCACGGCCAGGCAGACCACGGCGTCCATGCTGCCGGGACCGAACGGGAGCGCGCGCGCATCTGCGGTGAGCGCAAGGAGCTCGCGGCCGACGTCGCGGCCGAGGTCACGCGTGTGCCTGACGCGCCGCCACACGGCGTCGAGCGACACGACGTGCAGCCCCGGCGTGGCGAGCGCGAGTGCAACGTCCACTTCGCCGTTGCCGCAGCCGATGTGCGCCAGCCGATCGCCGGGCTCGCAGTGCAGGTGGCTGTTCACCCAGGCGCTCCATGCCGGCGTCCACCAGCGGTCGCGCAGGTGCTTCAGCGTGTACGAGGTCAGGGCGTCAATCTCTCGGGACATTGCGGCGGATCGGCGTGCCAGGTTGCCAGCGTGTCAGCGGGTCGGCTTGTCGGCGGGCCAGCTTGTCGGCTTGTCGGCAAATCAGCTTGTCGGCTTGTCAGCTTGCCAGCTTGTCGGCAAATCAGCTTGCCGGCAGATCGGCGGAGTCGGCGTGTCGGCTTGCAGGACCGACGGCATCGGCGACATGATACGTGCGCCTCGAGTGCAGGCCACGGCATTTGCGCCCCATTAGTCAGCACCAGCCGACCCGCCGTGATATCCATCGACTCTCACGTGAACACCACGATTCCAGTCGAACTCGATACGCACCGCCGGATCCGCACCCGCAACAAGCTGTACTACCGCTGGCTGCACTGGCCGCTGTGGATCTTCGTCTTCTTCATCGCGCCCGGTCCGCTCACCTTCGACCTGTTCGAGCGCGGCTTCGACGGCCGCATGGCGGCGTGGCTGGGCCTCGTCGTCGTGGCGACGGGCATCCCGTTCGCGCGCGGGCGCCTGCCGGGCTGTGAGCCGGCGCCCTACATCATCAGGTTCACCGAGGACCGCCCCAATCCCGTCTACCGCCGCATCTGCTACTCGTTTGCCTGGGGCGAGGCCGTCACGTTCGCTGTGCTGAACATCGCGGGACTGACGATCGCCGTCGTCACAGGCGACTGGATGCTCAAGCAGATCTACACGTATGGGTACTTCCCCCTGGCGGGCAGTATCTGGGCCGCGGGCCTGCTGGGCTATCTCCCTCGCGTGAAGCCGTCGACGGCCGGCGAGGGGCACGAGCGGCGCTACTTCTACGGCACCGTCTGGGCCGTGGCCACGGCGCAACCGGCCCTGTGGATGGCGTATCTCGTGCTCCCGCGCACCCCGGCAGCTGACGTCGCAAAGCTGGTCGTGTTCGTGGCGATTCTCGCGACCATGGGCTGGCTGGCCCATCGCGGCCGACTGCCTCGCACGCGGCCCATCGTGCCCGGCGAACTGGCGGCCCTCGACTGAACGAGGCCGCTCACGACCCGCCGACAAGCCGACCCGCTGACGTGCCGGCAAGCTGACGTGCTGGCAAGCTGACAAGCCGACTCGC
>JBIQIB010000078.1:0-1551 GCA_044508265.1 Acidobacteriota bacterium | reverse complement strand
TGCTGGCAAGCTGACAAGCCGACTCGCCGACCAGCCGGTTTCATTCCCGGGGCGCACCCGGACGCGGATACGTTCGCGCGAGCATCGCGTCCCACATCCTGTCGGTGGTGAGCGCGCGAAGCGTCATGAAGATGCCGGCCGACGGCGTGACGCGGTAGCGGGGGGCCGGGTCGCGCGCGTCGAGCGCGGACGCAATCACGTCGGCGACCGTGTCGGGCTCGCCGGCAAACCTGGCGACGGGCCCCTGGTGGTAGCTCTCGCGGGTGATGCGCTCGACCTCGCGCGTAAAAGCCGCGTACGGGCTGCCGCTGCTGCCGACGCGCTCGAGCGAGCGGCTGGCTGCATCGGTGAAGCTCGTGCGAATCAGCCCGGGTTGCACGAGGACGACCTGGATCCCGAACCCCGCCACCTCGAAGCGCAGCGCGTCGCTGAGGGCCTCGAGCGCGTGCTTCGTCGCGTGATAGATGCCGCCGCCCGGGAACGTGAGGCGTCCGCCCATCGACCCGACGTTGACGATGCGGCCGCGGCGTCTGGCGCGCATGGCGGGCAGCACGAGCTGCGTGAGGCGGAGGGCGCCGAACACGTTGGTCTCGAACTGCCGGCGGACGGCATCGAGCGGCACTTCCTCGATCGGGCCCGACTGGCTGTACCCGGCGTTGTTCACCAGCGCGTCGATCTGCCCGGCCTCGTCGAGGACGCGCTCGACGGCGGCCTGCATGCTGCCCTCATCGGTGACGTCCAGGGGGCTCGCGCGGCAGCCTGCTGCGATCAGCGGCTGGAGGGCCTCGACGCGGCGTGCGGTGGCGTAGACGGTCCACCCGTCGCGCGCGAGCCGTGCCGCGGTGGCCGCGCCGATTCCCGACGAGCAGCCCGTCACGATGACGACGCGATGGGGGCCGGCGTCTGGCGTGGGACGTGTGGCGTGCATGGCGACACGGTACTACGCGGGGCGCCGGTCCGGCACGGTGCCTCAAACGCGAAAACGCCCGAAGCATCGAAGTGCTTCGGGCGTTCAGGCGTTGAATAATCCCGGCAGTGACCTACTCTCCCACAGACCTTCGCCTGCAGTACCATCGGCGGTGGAGGGCTTAACTTCCGTGTTCGGAATGGGAACGGGTGGAACCCCTCCCCTATGGCCACCGGGAAACCGTTGGGCGGCCGGTACGGAGATGAGTCCGTACCGAGTCTTCGCCAGCCTCGCGGTATCGTGCGCGCGGGCGAAGCACCGTACATCTGGGGCCCCGGTATACCCAGGGGCATGACGCACAGCCGCACATCTGAAAAGAGCTTGCCTCGCCGAAGCGCCGAAGGCGCGGCGGCGGGCCAACTGAATATCCTGCAAACGGCAGCTTTTACGCGTCCACACGCAGATGCTGCGAGTGGAATTCATAGTCAAGCCTCACGGCCGATTAGTACCAGTAAGCTGAGGATGTCGCCATCCTTACACATCTGGCCTATCACCTGGTGGTCTACCAGGAGCCTTCAGGGACTTGCGTCCAGGGAGATCTCATCTCGTGGAGGGTTTCACGCTTAGATGCTTTCAGCGTTTCT
>JBIQIB010000077.1:16931-21440 GCA_044508265.1 Acidobacteriota bacterium | reverse complement strand
GCGTCCGCGTCGTCCTGCCCGTCCTCTTCGACACGCAACTGGACGTCCACGTCCTGGCCGGCCACGTCGAGCGGCACGCGCAGGACGACGACGCCATCGCGCGCGTAGTGGGCCGCGACGCGGGCCTGCTCCGAGAGGAGCGCCTGCTGAAGGTGCTCGACGGCCGTCCGTGCGGCGGCGAGTTCCGCCTCCGCACCTGGCCCGCCTTCCCCCTGGCCATCGATACGCATCAGCAGCGCGGCGATGCGCCCGCGGATCGACTCGGCGATCACGGCCGCCTCCTGCGCTGTGGCCTTCCCCGCGTCGTGTCGCATCACCTCCGCCAGCCGCGCCTCCAGCCCCGCGGGATCGGCGGCGGCGCGGGCGGCGAGGGCGGCTGCCAGCTCGCCGGCCGTCGAACGGGCCGGCGCTCCGCTCGTACCTGGCACGCCGGCGGATCCGTCGTGGGGCGCGGGCGCGGGGAGCGTGACGCGGCCGAGATCGCCGGCGAGCTCGGCGGCCTGGCGCGGCGTGAGGAGGCCGCGCGCGACGAGCATCGGCACCCATCGCAGGACGGACTGTGCGGCAGCCGGCGGATCCGCTCCGATCTGTGCCGCCAGCACGGCGGCCGCGTAGCCGTAGGTCGCCACGGCCACCGGCCCGCCGGCCATGGCGCCTTCGTCGGGCACCACGCGCATCCGTGGCACGTCGCCGTCCACTGTCGTCACCTCGAGGACGACCCGAGACCCTGGTGGAAACGGCAGCGGCGAGTTGCTGGCGAGCTCGCGCCCCGCGAACGCCAGCATCGAGCGGCCCTCGAGATCGGGCGACAGCACGACGGCCGTCACCCGCATGCCGGGCGTCAGAGCGACACGTGGCGTCTCGGGCGACAACGGCCGGTGAGGCGGCAACGTGGGAGGCAGCAGCTGGATGTGCATGACCGGGACGCGCGTGCGGACGCCGTATGATGATCATGCCTGGCCGGACAACGGCACAAGCGCCATGCCCGCTACCCCGATCCGTTCAGCAGCCATCGACGCCATTGCCTCCGCGGGCGCACCCGTCGCCCATGCCTGAGCTGTATCGCGGCCCGGAGGCCGCTCGTCAGCCGGCCGATTACGCCGTGCCGCGTGTAGAGGCCGCACGATCACTGCTCCTTGCAACCGACGACGTGCTCTGGTCGGCCGTGCCATGTCTGACGTGGGGGCCCACGCCCTACGAAACGCGCTTCCGCGCCGCCTGGTGCGAGACGGGCCTCGTCGTTCGATTCGATGCCGACGACGAACGGCCGTGGGCGACCCGCGAGCAGCGGGACGACAGGTTGTGGGAGGAGGAGGTCGTCGAGATCTTCGTCGATCCGACGTGCGCCGGGCGCGACTACGTCGAACTCGAAATCAGCCCGGCCAACGTCGTGTGCGATCTGCACATCGCCGCGCTCGAGCCGCAGCGCGACGTCAGGCTCGGGTGGGACTTCGCCACGCTCGAGACGCGCGTCCACCACGCGGACGATGGCCGGCGCTGGACGGCGTCAGCCTGGCTGCCCTTTGCCGACTTCGCGTCGGTATCGCCGGAGGTCGCTCGCCGCGTGCCCCCGCGGACGGGCGACGTCTGGCACTTCAACGTGTTCCGCATCAAGCGGCCGCATGGCCCCGCGCAGCCCGAACGCGACGCGATCTACGCCGCGTGGTCGGTGCCCGAGGCCACGACGTTCCACACGCCGTCGGCCTTCCGGCCCCTCCGCTTCGTGGAGCGCTGACGCGCCCGGAGACAAACGCAATGGCGACACCGCAACTGCCCGCACTGCATCAGGCCCTCGACGACACGGAGCACCGCGCGCACGCTCTCGCTGCGCGCGCCGGTCACGAAGGCTGGATGCGCTCACCCGGCCCAGGCCGCTGGTCGCCATCCGAGTGCGTGCAGCACCTCGTCTCGACCATCGACGTGTTCCTGCCGCTGGTGGACGACGCGCTCGAGAAGGCCCCGCGTACAGGCGTTCCCGTGCGGGGGCCGTTCGCGCCGGATCTCGGCGGTCGGCTGCTGATCTGGATGCTCGAGCCGCCCTACCGCATGCGAAGCAGCACCTCGGCGGCATTCGTGCCGCCGTCGGCACGGCGGCCGGAAGAGGACCTGGCCGACTTCGTCGCGCGGCACGAGCAATGGCGCGCGCGGATGCGGCGCGCCGACGGCCTTGCGCTCGACAAGCTGCGCATCCCCTCGCCCTTCGTCTCGTGGATGCGCTACTCGCTCTACTCGACCTTCTGCATCGTGCCGGTGCACGAGCGCCGGCATCTGTGGCAGGCCGAGCAGGCGCTCGAGGCCGGCGGTCACGCGTAAGTGGGACGTGACGCACCGGCCCCGGAGGAGAGGCTAGATCGACTCGGGGCGGCCCGACTCGATCGACCGGTTCGCGGCGAGCGCGATGCGCAGGGCGACGAGGGCCTGCTCGCCCGTCGCACGGGTCGGCGCCTCGTTGGCCGCGAGGCAGTCGAGGAAGTAGCCGCACTCGCGCTCCCAGCCGTCGCCGGTCTCGGCCTCGAGGCGGACGGGGTCGCCGTCGGCCGGGTAGTACATCAGCGCGTTGCTGTCGTGGTCCACCTCGCCGATGTTGCCGCCCTCGACAGGGGCGCCCGCGCGGAACGGGTACTCGAGCGCGCCGGCGTCGCCGAGCACGCGAATCCCGCTGGTGAACGGGTACAGCGACGGCTGCATCAGGCCGCCCTCGACCACGGCGCTGCCGCGCTCGCAGGTGACGATGGCCGTGACGTGCTGCGGCGCCTGCTTGGGCCCGACGCGCACGGCCTGCGCGAAGACCGACCGGGGCGTCCCCATCAGCTCCGCCACCTGGTCGAAATCGTGCACGAGGAGATCGACCGTCGCGCCGCCTGACGCCGACGGATCGCTCATCCACTCGTTCCAGTCGGGCGCCTTCGAGAGCCGGAGCGTGCTCATCGAGATCGGCGTGCCGATGCCGCCCTCACGCACCTTCGCGTGCAGCACCTCGTACTCGGGCCAGAAACGCAGCGCGAGGCCGACGAGCAGCTTTCGCCCGGAGGCGTCCCGCGCGCGCAGGATGGCCTCGCCGTCCTCGACCGACAGCGCCAGCGGCTTCTCGAGCAGCACGTCCTTGCCGGCCGCGAAGGCCTTCTCGGCCCACTCCCGGTGCAGGAGCGTCGGCAGGCAGATGTCCACCACCTGCACGTCGTCGCGCGCGATGGCCGCGGCGAGATCGGTGGCCGCCTCCGCCCCGCACTCCTGCGCGACGGCCGATGCGCCCTCGAGGCGACGCGACGCGACGACGCGGACCGCCGCCCTGTCGCCGTGCGCACGCCAGGCCGTCGCGTGCGTCCGCGCCATGAAACCCGATCCCAGAATGGCCACTCCCGTCATGACACCCCCACGAGTTGCAGGTGCGCGCGTCGCCGGCGCACCGCGTCAAATCATCCCTGACAAGGACGGCGTCGCGCCGTCCGTGAACCGACCCGCCCTGCGACAGGACTCGGCGAGCCCGGCGCGCATGGCGCCAGGGGCATGTGACTCGAGGTTGTTCGAGTGCCCTGCGTGCACACGGGTCATCGCCGCTCGATCTCCTGGTGCGACCCCTGCCCGACGGGCACGGCGCTGGCGGGTAGCGGGCACAGAGGCCCGGCCGTCGGGCGGATCGAACCATGCGCGCCGCGGCGCTGTCAATCGCGCTGCACGGGCATGCCGCCCGCATCACGCGCGGCCGCGGACGGAGTACGATCCCGGGCCATGAACCTTCGCGGACACGCCGCCCTCGTGACGGGCGGCACTCAAGGCGTCGGCCGGGCCATCGCCGTCGCGCTCGCGCGAGCGGGCGCCGACATCGTGCTCCATGGCCTGCGCGACGACGACAACGCGCGCGAGGCCGTCGCCGCCTGTGGCGCCGCCGGCGTACGCGTTCAGCTGCTGACCGCCGATCTCGCGGAACGCCCCGTCGAGGCCGCGCAGCAGCTTGCGGCCGACGCGCTCGCCGCGCGCCCAGACATCGACCTGCTCGTGAACAACGCGGGCAGCTGCTTCGAGACGCATCACGGCTTCTTCGACGTCGACGCGGCGCTCTTCGCGCGCACGATGCAGCTGAACGTCACGGCGCCGTTCTTCCTCACGCAGGCCATCGCCCGGCGGTGGGTCGAGGCCGGCACGCGCGGCCGCGTGGTGTTCACCGGCTCGATCAACGGCCGGCTCGCCGAACCGAATCATGCGGCGTACGACACGTCGAAGGGCGCCGTCGAGATGATGGTGCGCACGTTGTGCGTGTCGCTGGCGCCGCTCGGCATCCGCGTCAACGGCGTCGCACCGGGTCTCGTGTACACGCCCCTCACAGCGCCGGCGCTCGACGACCCGCGTGCCCGCGAGTGGATGGAGCTGCACACGCCGAACGGCGAAGTGCCGGGCGCCGAGGTCTGTGGCGACGCCGCGGTGTTCCTCCTGAGCGACGGCGCGTCGCACGTGCACGGGCAGATGCTGCTCGTCGACGGCGGCATGAGCGTCTGGCAGCAACCCAACCCA
>JBIQIB010000077.1:2183-16831 GCA_044508265.1 Acidobacteriota bacterium | reverse complement strand
GACGGCTCAGCGAGCTCAGAAAGGACGGCTCAGAGAGCCGTCCCTACCTTGATGGGGCGGCCCTGGCGCGCGGACGCGTACGCGGCAAGGGCGATCTCCAGCGCCGCGCGCGCGTCACGGATGGTCGTCTCCGCCGGCTCGCCGCGTTCGAGACAGTCGATCAGGTAATCGAGCGGGAACGGCACCGCCGGACCGAACGCCGCGTCGGCCTGCCGCTCGAACACCCAGTTGCCGGCGCCCGCCGCAAGGACGCCGCGGCCCGGGTCGCGGAACCACTGCTCCACGATCTCGCCGCGCGTGCCGACGAGTTCGAGCCGCACGACGCTGTTGTGCTTCGGCGACGGCCCGGTCGCGCGCGGCGCGTTGATGGTCCACGCCGCTTCGAGCGTCGCGATCGCCCCGTTGGCGAACGTGAACGCCGCCATGCCCCAATCCTCGACGGCGATGTCGCGGTGGACGAGATTCCGCATCCGCGCGTCCACCTCCACGACCTCGCTGCCGGTCAGGTACCGGAACATGTCGATCCAGTAGATGCCCTCGTCGATGAACGCGCCGCCGGGCACCTGCGCGGGATCGACGAACCACCCGGGCGTGCCCGAGCGGTACCAGTCTTCGGCGATCGACCAGCGGCTGGTCTGATGCAGCACGGCGAGGTCGCCGATTACGCCGGCGTCCAGCCTGGCCTTCAGCTCGCGCCCGCGCAACCGCATCAGACCCGAGAACGGCACGCACGTGACGCCGCCCTGCTCGACGGCCTCGACCATCGCGTCGGCCTCGTCGAGGGTCATCGCCATCGGCTTGCCGAGAATGAGGTGCTTGCCCGCTTTCGCGGCCGCCAGCGTCACGGCCGCACTCTCGGCGACCGGCGTCGCCACGTGCACGATGTCCACGTCGTCGCGGGCGACCAGCGCCGCGTAGTCCGTCGTGCCGGAGACGCCGAAGGTGGTCGAAAACTCCTCGACGTGGCGGGGATCGGTGGCCGCCACGCCGACGAGCCGCGCCCTGCCGTACTCCGGAAGCGATCGCGCCAGCCCGTAGGCCGAGTACCAGTGCCCCAGGCCCGCTATCGCCACACCCCACGTCTTTGCCACGTCCCGGCTACCCTCCACGTCCTGTTTCGTCCCGCGCCATGCAGGACAGGCTCGCGTTGCACACATGACGCGGCCGTCGAGGCACGGTATCCTCCCCGCACATGCTCCCGCAACCCGGCCGCGCCGGGCTGCGTCACTTGCCGATGCGCACACTGCTCCTGACCGCTCTCGTGCTCGCCGCCCTCCACGCCCCCGACGTGACGGCGACGCGCATCCCGACACCGACAGCCACGCGCCTGCTGTGCCCGACGCACGGCTGGCATGCCGCCGCCTCGCAGGCGCGCGCGAGCAGCAGCCCCTCGCGGCCCACGCACCTGCACGTGCCCGACGGCTTCGTGATCGAACGCGTCGCCGGCAGCGACCTGCTGTCGTACCCGATGTTCGTGACGCCCGCGGGCGAGGGCCGGCTCTACGTCTTCGAGTCGACCGAGCCGAACACGATGACGACCGAGGAGATGCTGGCGGAGCCCTCGTATCACATCCGGCTGCTCGAGGACCGCGACGGCGACGGCGTGTACGACGCCAGCCACATCTTCGCCGACAGGCTGCCCTTCCCCATGGGTGGTGCCGTCGTCGGCGACGACCTCTTCGTGGCGGCGGCGCCCGACCTGCTCCGCCTGCGCGACACGACGGGCGACGGCGTGGCCGACGAGCGCGAGGTCGTGCTCACCGGCTGGACGCTGAACGTGAACGGCGCCGCGATGGGCGGCCCGTTCTTCCATCCCGACGGATGGCTCTACATCACCGACGCACGGCGCGGGTTCTCGATTCGTCGGAAGGAAGGCGACGTCGTGAAGGGCGCCGGCGCGCGCATCTGGCGCGTGCGTCCCGACGGCACCGGCCTGGAGTGGATCTCGGGCGGCGGCTTCGACAACGCCGTCGAGATCGCCTTCATGGCCACGGGCGACACCATCGGGACCATGACGTACTTCATCGACCCGCGCGACGGGCTGCGCGATGCGCTGATGCACTGGGTCGAAGGCGGCGTGTACCCCAAGCCGCACCAGGTGATCGCCGACGACGCGCTGCCGCTCACCGGCCCGCTGATGCCGCCCATGACGAGGCTCGCGCGCGTCGCGCACTCGGGGCTGATGCGCTATCGCGGCGCGGCGTTCGGCGACGCGTACCGCGGCAACCTGTTCTCGGCGCAGTTCAACACGGGCCGCGTGATGCGCCACGTCGTCTCGACCGACGGCGCGACCTACAGCACCGAGGACGAGCCGTTCATGACGTCCACCAGCGGCGACACGCATCCGACAGACGTCATGGAGGATGCCGACGGCAGCCTGCTCGTCATCGAGACGGGCGGCTGGTTCATCAAGGGATGCCCGCTGTCGCGCGTGGCCAAGCCCGAGGTCGAAGGCGGCATCTACAGGATCCGCAAGCTGGACGCGCCTGACGCCGGCCAGCCGTGGGCGCGCATCCAGGCGCTGGCGTCGGCGTCACCTGACGCCGCGGCGAAGGCCCTCTCCGATCCGAGTGCCGCCGTACGCGATGCAGCGCTCGAGCGGCTCGTCGCGCTCGGCGCTCCGGCCGTCGCGCCGCTGTCCGCCATCGGCCCGGCGGCCGACGACGAGGCCGGCGCGCTCGCGGTGTTCGCCCTGCATCGCATCGACACGCCGGCGGCGCGGGCCGCGGTGCACGCGGCGCTCGACGATCCTCGCGCCGTGGTGCGCGTCGCAGCCGCGCGCGCCAGCGGCCTCGCACGCGAGGCCGAGGCACTGCCGCGGCTCGAGCGGCTGGTGCAATCCGACGACGCACCCGCCGTCCGTCGACAGGCAGCGACGGCGATCGGACAGATCGGCCGGGCGTCGAGCGCAGAGGCCCTCATCGCGGCGGCAGCGCGCCCCGCCGATCGCTTCGTCGAGCATGCCATCACGCACGCGCTCATCGGCCTGGACGCCGCGCCGGCGCTCACCCGTGCGCTCGAGCACTCGTCGGGGGCCGTGCGCAAGGTCGCGCTGATAGCGCTCGACCAGCGGCGGCCGTCGCCGCTGACGCGGGTGCAGCTGGCGGCCTTCCTCGCCGACGACGCGCCGGAGCTCTGGGAGACGGGCGTGTGGGTGGCGTCGCACCGGCCGGAGTGGGCCGACATGATGACGGCGTTCCTGACGGCCCGTCTCGACGCCGATTCGGCAGCGGCCGCGACCAACCTCGACGTCGACGGCCTGCTGGCCACCTTCTGTTCGCAGTCCGGCGTGCAGACGCTGGTGCTGGATCGGCTGAACGCGCCGGGGGCATCACCCGACGACCGTCTCCGGATGATCCAGGTCATGGAGAACTGCCGCGAGGCAGACTTCCCCGCCTCGTGGATCGCCGGCATCGGATCGTGGGTCGAGCGCGGCGACGCCACGGTGCAGCGCCGCCTGATGCAGCTCGTCGAGTCGCGCGGTCTCCGCGCGCTCGACCCGGCGCTGACACGGCTGGCGAATGCGTCGGCGACGCCCCTGCCGCTGCGCCTCGACGCGATGGGCGTGCTCGTCAGCGGCGAACGTCCACTGCCGGACGACTGGTTCGCGCTGGTCACGGCGCAGCTGCCGCCCGCCAACGACCCGCCGCGACGGCAGCTCGCCGCGCACGTCCTGACACGCGCGGCGCTGACCGACGCACAGCTCGTGACGCTCGCGCGCGACCACGTCGCGTCGGCGGATGCGTTCCTGCTGCCGCGGCTCGTGGACGCGTTCACCGGCGCCACGAGCGCCGACGTGGGACGCGCGCTGACGGCGGCGCTCGGCGCCAACGCCGAGCACCTCGACACGCTGGCCGAGAACGACGTCCGGGCGCTCGTGGAAGGCTTCCCGGATCAGGGCGGCCCCGAAGGTCAGGCGCTGCTCCAGACGCTGCGCGACAGGCAGGCCGCGCGGCTCGCACGGCTCCAGGAAGTGGAGGCCACGCTCGGCCGCGGCGACATCGACAGCGGACGCCGTTTGTTCTTCGGCAAGTCCCTCTGCTCGACGTGCCATGCCGTGGGCGGCAACGGCGAGCGTTTCGGCCCCGACCTGACGACCATCGGCGACATCCGATCGCGGCACGACATCATCGAGGCAATCCTCTTCCCGAGCGCGAGCTTCGCGCGCGAGTACGACACGTACCGCGTGCAGACGGCCACCGGCACGCATACGGGCATCCTCGACGAGCAGGGTGGCGACAGCGTCGTGGTGCACGAGGCGCCGGGCTCGTCGGTCCGCCTGCCGCGGTCGGAGGTGACCGCTATCGAGCCCATCGGCGTGTCGATGATGCCGCCGGGCCTCGACAGGATGCTGGCGCCCGACGAGCTGGCCGACCTCGTCGCCTTCCTCGAATCGCTGCCCGACCCCGTCGACCGCGCGAACGCCTCGTCAGGACGCTGATGCAGCAAGGGCGCGCCAGGGAGGCGCGCCCTTGTCGTGTCTGCGCTCGTCCGACCGCCGTCGGTCAGAGCTTGTACGGCTTGCGGAACTCGCGGCGCAGCAGCCGGTTCGCCTCGCGGTCGTCGCGCACGCGCTCCTTCTCGTCGTCCCAGTGGAGACGCCGGCCGGTCCGGTGCGAGATGTTCGCGAGCAGGCCCAGCTTGGTGAGGCGGTGGCCGTAGCGCAGGTTGCAGGTCGTCTCGAGGTTGCGCGACTTGATCGCGTCGAGGAACTCGCGCAGGTGGCCCGGCGAGTCGGGGATGCTCGGGTCGGGCCGCGGGAAGTCTTCGACGCGCTTGCCCTTCACGTAGACCTCGTGCTGCGAGTAGTTGGTCACGAGCGTCGCCTCGGAGCCTTCGAAGACGCACCCGATGCCGCCCATGTGCTCGAAGCCCGTGAGCGGCTTCTGCCGCATGCTGAACGACAGCATCAGGTCGGGGAACTCGAGGAGCGACTCCATCGTGTCGGGCGTCTCGGTGATGTCGTCCAGGAGGTAGCGCGCGCCGGTCGCCGAGACGCTGAGCGGCGCGGGCAGGTCGAGCGCCCACATCGCCACGTCGATGATGTGGCACCAGAAGTCGATGAAGGTGCCGCCCGAGTAATCCCAGAAGTGGCGGTACGTGAAGTGCGACCGCAGCGGATGGTACGGGCGCTTCGGCGCCGGCCCCAGCCAGAAGTCGTAGTCCAGCTCCGGCGGCACCGTCGGCGGCTCGTCGTTGCTGATGGCGTCGGGGTTGAACACGATCCACGCCTGCACCCGCGTGATGCGTCCGAGATTGCCCGATCGCACGAGCTCCACCACGCGCCGGTAGTTCGGCCCCGTGTTGTGGATGTGGTTGCCCATCTGCGTCACGCGCTGGTAGCGCAGCGAGCCGTCGGCCATGGCGCGGCCTTCCGCGACGCTGTAGCTCAGGGGCTTCTCGACGAACACGTCCTTGCCGGCCTCGAACGCGCGCACCGTCGGAATCGCGTGCCAGTGGTCCGGCGTCACCACCACGACGGCGTCGATGTCCGGCCGCTCGAGCAGCCGGCGGAAGTCACCGTAGGCGTCGGGGCGCGCCTGGCCCGCGGCCTCGACGATGCCGATCGCACGGTCCACATGACGGCGGTCGACGTCGCAGATGGCGCCGATGCGGACGTCCGGTTCCTTGAGGAAGCCGTTGAGGCGGTTCACGCCCATCCCTCCGACGCCGATCATGCCGAGCACGATCTGGTCGCTGGGCGGCGCTGCCTGGCTGGCAAACGACGGACGATGGATGGCGGCGGTGGCGAGACCCGCGGCCGTCCCGAGGAACACGCGGCGCGAGACTGGAGGAAGGCTTGGCGACATGCGCGGATTATAGGCGGCGCGCGGCCCGGCCGTCACCGGGGCGCCGGGACGGCGAGCGTCGCGACGACGGCACGGTGATCGGACGGCCACAGCCGCACCACGACGTCGGCCGCCGGCGGGTTCTCGCCGACGACTTCCGCCTCGACGATCTCCACGCCGGCGGCATGCACGAAGTCGATACGATCGTGCCGGTCCTTCGGGTCGTCGGGCGCCGTCGTCGGCGTCCAGGTCCATCCGGGGCGTGCGACTTCGTCGGGATGCACGGCGCGGAATGCGTCACGCAGCCCCGCATCCCATACCGCGCGTGACGACGGGTAGGCGACGGCCATCGGGACCACGCCCGCGGCGGCGGCCTCCTCGGTCCAGTCGAGGTGCGACGGCTCGTTGAAGTCGCCCGTCAGCACCACGGCCTCGCCGGCGGCCACGAGCGGCCGGACGCGCGCGAGCACGGTCTCGAGCTGGGCGCCGCGAGCCTCGACGGCCGCCGCTATCAACTCGTCGGCCGTGGTCAGAAACGGTGCCCCTTCATACGGGATGCCCAGCAGCTGGTACGGCTGATACGGGGCGTGCGCCAGATGCACGTTGAACACGTGCAGCTGTCGTCCGGACGGCATCCGCACCACGACGCCTGCGCCATCGTCCTGCTCCGACTCGAACGGCCAGCGGCTCACGATCGCCCGCCCCTCGCCCTGGTCGAAGTGGTGCCAGCCAAGCAGCGACGCGAGACGCGCGCCCTCGTCGGGCCGCTGCCCGTCCCGCTCGCGCCCGCGCGTCTCCTGCAGACCGACGATGTCGGCCCCCGACGCCTGGACCACCCGGGCGCTCTGCTCGAGCGGCTGCCCTCCCGCCTCGCCGCCGACCCACATGTTGAAGGTCATCACGCGCACCACGTCAGGTTGCGGCGGATCCGGCTCTGGCGCGCAGCCCGCGACGACGGGCAGACATGCCGCGAGCAGCGTCAACATGAGCCGAAACCAGCCGTCGTGAGTCACGATGCATACCGGACTTCGCATCGCAGGAGGGTAAACGATTCGCCGGACGCGATCAGCCGTCGCAGGCCGCAACGGCGGCAGGCATTAGGATCTGTGGGATGCTCCGACGCCCCACCCGGCAGTTCGTGCTCACTGGCGCCCTGATGCTTGCCGGCGCCGCCTGTGCGGCGGTGCTCCTGTCGGCCGCCGCTCAGGATCCCGCGCCTGCTCCCGGCGCGCCGGCGTCGCCCGCGCCGCTCGAGGCGCTGGAGCTCGCCGACCCGGCGCTCCGCCTGGAACTGGTGGCCAGCGAGCCGCACATCCAGAGCCCGGTCGCCATCACCTTCGACGAGCACGGACGGCTCTATGTCGTCGAGATGATTGACTACCCGCACGACAGGGGACGCTATCCGGGACGCATCAGCCTGCTGGAGGACGCCGACGGCGACGGGTACTTCGAGCGCGCGACGGTGTTTGCCGACGATCTGCCGTGGCCGTCCGGCGCGTTCAGCTACGCCGGCGGCCTCTTCGTCGCCGCGTCGCCAGACATCCTGTACCTGAAGGACACCGACGGCGACGGAAAGTCCGACATCCGCCGCGTCGTCTACACGGGCTTCGGCAACACCGTGCCCGAGCCGATGCCCGACATGGTCGTCAACGGGTTCGCCTGGGGACTCGACAACCGCATCTACGGCGCGACGTCGCGCAACGGGGGTCAGGTCTCGGCGCCCGGCCTCGCACGGCGGCACGACCTGCGCGGACGCGACTTCTCGTTCGACCCGCGCACCGAGGAACTGCGCCCGGAGACGGGCGGCGGACAGTTCGGTGTGACGTTCGACGACTTCGGCCGGCGGTTCGTCTCGAGCAACGCCAATCACCTGATGCTCGCGATGTACGACCAGCGCTACGTCGCGCGCAACGCGTCAGCCGACCTGCCGCGGCCCATGCTCGACATCCCCGAAGATGGCCCGGCGGCGCCCGTGTTCCGCGTCAGCCCCGACGAGGCGTGGCGCGTCCAGCGGACGCAATGGCGCGCGTCGGGCAAGGTGCGGGGCCTCGTCGAGTACGGCGGGCGTCCGTCGGGGTACTTCACCTCGGCGTGCAGCCTCACGATCTACCGCGGCGACGCGCTGCCGGCGGAGTACTACGGCACCGCGGTGGTCGCCGAGCCCGCGAACAACCTCGTCCATCGCAAGGCGCTGGTGCCCGACGGCATCCCGCTGAAGGGCGTCCGCCCCGCGCGCGAGCAGCAGACCGAGTTCCTGCGCTCGACGAGCGTCTGGTTCCGCCCCGTCAACTTCGCCAATGGCCCCGACGGCGCCCTCTACGTCGTGGACATGCACCGGTTCATCGTCGAAGACCCGAAGACGATCCCGGACGGGATCCTGAATGACGAGGACGTCCGCGCCGGAAGCGCGCGCGGGCGCATCTATCGCGTAGTGCGGAAGGACGCGGCGCGTCCCGTGACGCCCGGCGTCGCCGATGCCACGGGAGACGCGCTCGCGGCCTACCTCGCTCATCCCAACGGCTGGGTGCGCGATACGGCGGCACGGCTCATCTACGAGCGGCAGGACATCGGCGTCGTCCCGGCCGTCCTCGAAATGGCTGCAAAGGCGGCCGACGCGCACGTGCGAGTGCGCGCGCTCTACGTCCTCCAGGGTCTCGGGCGGCTGAGCGCGGCGCACGTCCGGCGCGCGCTCGACGACGCTGACGAGGGCGTGAGGGAGCATGCGGTCCGGCTCGCGGAGCGCTTCGTGGACGACGGCACGCTGCGTACCGCGGTGCTCGCGCGCGTGGACGATCCCTCACCACGCGTGCGCTACCAGCTGGCGTTCACCATCGGCGCCCTGCCGTTCGACGACGACGTGCTCGGCGCGTTCGTGCGCCTCGTGCATCGCGACGGCGACGACAGGTGGATGCGCGCCGCGGCCGCCACCTCGCTGGTGCACCCGCTCGTGCCGACCCTCGAGGGGCTGACCGCCGCCGGGCGGGGGCAGCCGACGGCAGGTGAAGAAGCGTTCATCGGCCAGGTGCTGCGGACAATCGGCGCACGTGGACGACCGGACGAGGTAGCGGCCGCGGTCGACGCCCTGGGGTCGGCGGCTGGCGATCGCGTGCGGCTCGTGTGGGCGCGCGAGCTGTTTGCCGGCTTCGTCCACGGCGACGTGGACGTCGCGCGCGTGGATGCTGATCGCCGCCTCGAGCCGGTCCTCGATCTGGCCCGGACGCTGGCGCAGGCTCCCGACGTCGAGACGGCCCGTCGGGTCACGGCCGTCGAGTTGCTGGCGCGGGACCCGCGCGTGGATCACGAGGTGTTCCTCGACGTCCTCACCCCTCGCGAGCCCCAGGAACTGCAGGTCGTGGCGTTTGCGGCGCTGCGGTCGCGCCCGCATCCCGCCGTGATCGACGCGCTGCTCGATCGGTGGCCGGCCTTGACGCCGCGGCTGCGACAGGAAGCCGTGGGCCTGCTCACCGCGCGTCCGTCCACGGCGTTGCGCCTGCTCGAAGGGGTCCGCGCGGGGACGGTGGCCGTCGCCGACCTCTCGGCCGGGCAGGCACAGTCGCTCATCACCCACGCCGATCCGGGGGTGGCGGGCCTTGCCCGCGAGCTGCTGGAGTTCGACACCTCGTCGCGGCAGCAGGTCGTGGACAGATACACGGAGGCGCTGAACCTCCCGGGCGATGCCGCCCGCGGACGCGCGGTGTTCGCCGAGACGTGCGCGGCCTGCCATCGCCTCGACGGCGCCGGCGTGGAACTCGGCCCGAACCTGCTCGGCGTCCGGACGCACGGACGCGAGGGGCTGCTCATCGACATCTTCGACCCGAACCGGAAGGTGGACCCGGCCTACCTCCAGTACGAGGTGGAGCGCCACGACGGGTCGCGCGTCTTCGGCGCTGTCGTCGAAGAAACCGATGCCTCCATCACGCTGGTGCAGGCGTTCGGCAGCCGCGTGACGATTCCTCGCCGCGAGATCGCCGCGCTGCGCAACGAGACGCGGTCGATGATGCCCGACGGGCTCGAGGCGTCGCTGTCGCCACAACAGACGGCGGACCTGCTCGCCTACCTCCTCGACGAGCGCGACTAGATCGCGCGGGCACTCCTGCTCCCCTGCGCCGTGTCACGCGCCGCAACGGCGCGCGGCACGACGTGTGCATCGGCAGCCTCATCCCAGGGACGTGGACGCGGTCGATACCCGGAGCACGCCATCCACGTCCTCAGATTCCGACGTCCGGGTAAGACATTGTGGAACCGATGCGCCACGCTCTTCTGCGCCTCACTGCCCTCGTCGCCGCGATCGCCCTGCCGGGACTCGCCGCCGCACAGCCGCCGCCCCATGCCGCACCACCAGCGCACGCTGCACATCCTCCCGGGGCGCCGAAGCTCGGACCGCCCCATGCCGCGCCGTACGACCTCTTCGTCACGTTCGGCGACAGCCTGGCTGACACGGGCAACCTGTTTGCCATGACCCAGGGGCTCGGATTCCAGCCGGCCGTCCCGCCGTCCCGGACGCCGCACCGCACGTACTTCGAGGGCCGGTTCTCGAACGGGCCCGTCGCGTTCGAGTACCTCTGGAATGCCATCCGCGGCGGGAACAACCCGCTCACGCCGGTGCTGCGCCTGGGCTCGGTGCCGCGCAAGGGCGGCGTCGACTTCTCGTTCGGCGGGTCCTCGTCGGGGTTCGTCAGCCAGACGCCCGGTTCCGAAGGCTTCTTTGTCCCGGGCCTGCGCGGGCAGGTGGAGCTCTATCTGGCCCTGAAGCGTGGCGCCGTGCCGAAGCGCACGCTTGCGGCGATCGTGACGGGATCGAACGACTACCTCACCACGCCGCCCACCCCGCCGGCATCGCCGCCGGACGTCGTCGCCAACATCGTGGCGGCCATCGAGCGCCTGCACGCGGCGGGCGTGAACACGATCGTGGTGCTGAATCTCAGCGACCTGGGCGCCGTGCCGCTCGTCTCGGCGCAGCCCCCCGAGCAGCGCGCAGGCCTGACTGCCCTGTCAACCGCGCACAACGTGCTGCTCGCGCACGCGCTCGAAGACCTCTCGGCCCGTCGCCCGAAGCTGCGCCTCGTGCCCGTGGACGTCAACGAGGTCATTGCCGGCGTCCCCGGGGGCATGAACTTCGACGTGCCTGCCGTTGACACGCTCGTGGCCGGCTGGCCGTATCCGTTCCCGGCGTCCGCGTGCCTCTTCGTGGATGCGACGACGTGCCCCGACGTGCCGACGCTGGACGTGGGCGACGCGTTCTTCTTCTGGGATGCCGTGCACCCGACGACAGCGGTCCACGGCGGGCTGGCCGGCTACCTCCTGCCACGCCTGCCGTGAAAGGTAGGGACGGCCCCCCGGGCCGTCCCCTTGTCCGCGCCGTCCTTGTCCGCGCCGCCCTTCCAAGCCGCCTTCCCTCTGGCCGGCCCGGCCGTGCCGCGCGCCGCCGGACCGCCAGTACTCAGTACCGGCAGGCGCCGGGCGCGTCGCGGACGACGTACCGCTTGTAGTTGGTGGCCTTCGGGTCGCGGCACCCGGTGAGGTCGAGCAGTTCGACCTTGCGGAAGTCCACCGGGTGGCTCTCGGACTGCAGCGAGATGGAGCCGCTCGTCAGGATGGTGCCGTCCTGCTTCACGGCCGGGTCGAAGTGGATGACGTTGCCGCCGCCGATCTGCGGCCGCTGGTACTCGAGCACGTCCTGTCCGTTCACGACGTGGCGGATGGCCTCGCCGCCGTGGACGTGGACCTCGGCGCGCACCCACTGCTCGCCCTCGAGCGTGGGCGACGACGAGTTGACGCAGTGGGCGGTGACCAGCGTGCCCTTCATCTCGACGTGCGTGCCCGGCGTGCACAGGTTCGCCGTCGTGCGCGGGCCCTTGCCGAGGCCGCCGAGCAGCTGCACCTCGATCGAGATGGGGAAATCCTGATCGCGCTGCATCGTTGCCGCGGGCTGGCCGTGCACCATGATGCCGCTGTTGCGCTCGGCCCATCCCGGGCCGCCGGCGACCTGCTCGCCGACGAAGCGGTACTCCACCGCGATCACGTAGTACGAGAAGCTGTCCTTGTAGAACAGGTGCCCGAACCGCTCGTCGAAGGCGTCGTACTGGTCGTAGCGCACCTGCAGCAGGCCGTCTTCGACGCGGAACGTGTTCAGCGCGTTCTCGCCGACGGGGAACCCGGTGATCTTGGGCGTCCAGCCATCGAGGTTGCGGCCGTTGAACAGCGGCAGCCAGTCTTCCGTGTCGGCGGCCTGTTGCGGCAGCGACACGAGCAGGCCGAGCAGCATGACGGTGCTGAGCGCGAGCTTCATGGCGAGAGCCTACAGCGGGAACGTCCGGATCCAGCCTACTCGCTGCCCGCGAGGTGACGCTTGAAGAAGTCGAGCGTGCGCTGCCAGGCGAGCGCCGCGGCCTTCGCGTCGTAGCGGGGCGTCGTGTCGTTGTGGAAGCCGTGCTGCGTGCCGGGGTAATGATGGGCGGTGACGTCGGCGCCCGCCGATTTCAGCGCCGCCTCGTAGGCCGGCCATGCCGCGTTGATGCGTTCGTCGTGCTCGGCGAGGTGGACGAGCAGCGGCGCCTTGACGCCCTTTGCCGCGTCGGGCGCCGGCGAGTTGCCGTAGAAGGGGACGGCCGCGGCGAGGTCGGGCAACTGGCTCGCGAGCAGGTGCGCGATGCCGCCGCCGTAGCAGAAGCCGACGACGCCCACGCGGCCGGTGCAGTCGTCGCGTCCCTTCAGGTACCGGAAGGCCGCGGCCATGTCGGCGCGCGTCTTCGTCTGGTCGAGCTTCTGGAACTGCGCGCGTGCCGCGTCCTCCTCGCCGGGATAGCCGCCGAGCGGCGCGAGCGCGTCAGGGGCGAACGCCATGTAGCCTTCGAGCGCGACGCGGCGCGCCACGTCCTCGATGTGCGGGTTCAGGCCGCGGTTCTCGTGGACGACGAGGACGCCGGGCAGCTTGCCTGTCGCCTTGGCAGGGCGCACGAGATAGCCTCGGGTCGTGTCGTAGCCGTCGGGCGACGGATATGTCACCCAGGATGTCGCCAGCCGTGAGTCGTCGGGCGCCACCTGCTGGGCTTCCGCGAACCGCGGGCTCAGCGCCTCGAGCAGCATCGCGGCGGTCGTCCCGCCGACGGCGAACTTCGCGGCCCTGTCGAGGAAGCCGCGCCTGTCGATGTCGCCGTGCACGTACGCGTCGAACAGGATCAACAGTTCCTGGTCGAAATCTGCTGCCGTCTTCCGCTCCATCTGCTGCCTCCAGAGTGTGCCTGCGAGAATACACGACTTCCTCGATCTCATACGCCGCGGAGCTCCTATGCCAGTGATCGCCGATCGCCGGCTGGTCGCCCTGTGCTACGGTGCCGACCCAAACAAAGGAGAACGCCGATGTTCAGCCCATCCCGCTGGCTTCCGACCATCGTCCTGGCCGGCGTGCTGCTGGCCGGCAGCGCCGCCGACGCCCTCGCCCAGCCCGCTGCCGCCCAGGGCCCCCAGGCCGGGCAGCCGTACGTCGTCGAGTACTACTACAAGGTGAAGTGGGGTCACTTCGACGAGTTCATGGAGCTGTACCGCCGCAACCACTATCCGATCCTGCTGCGCGAGCAGGCGCTCGGGCGGATCCTGCGGATGGAGGCGGTCTTCCCGCGCTATCACGCCGGCGAGACCGATCGCTGGGACATGCGCTTCACGATCGTCTGGAAGGACACGTCGGTCATCGCCGACGGGTTCGACACGTCCGGGATCATCGAGGAGCTGTATCCCGACCAGGAGAAATTCCGCGCCGAGGAGCAGCGCCGGTTCCAGCTGCTGCTCGAGCACAAGGACGTGCCGGTCCGCGTGGACGATCTCTCCACCTGGCAGAAGTAGCGCGCGCATCGGCGGTGACCCGGGCGGACGCCGTGCCATCACACACGGCGGGCCCACGCGTGACAGGCGACGTGTGACGTTCGCGTCACACGACGCTCGATGCGAAGGCGCAAGCTGACGTATGCTGACGGGAACGCCCGTCCGAACAGGCAGCGCGGCTCGCCGGCCGGCTGGTGGCGCCGCTCGCGCATGCTCAACCCACTCCGGATCCTCGCCTTCCTCGCCGCCGAACGTCTCGCACGCAACGGGATTGCCAGGGAGCCGGAGCCCGAGCTGGTCATGTCGTCGCCCGAGCAGGTCGAGAGCTTCGACCGCGAGGGCGACACGCACGGCGTCCTCATCCCGGTCTATCACCTCAACGCCGTCCTGCTGTCGCACATCCTGCCGGAGGGCGGCAGCCTGCTCGATCTCGGGTGCGGGTCCGGCCGGCTGCTGATGCACCTCGCCGAGCGACGGCCCGACATCGAGATCGTCGGGCTCGACGCGTCGGAGGGGATGATCGAGCGCGCGCGCACCCTGACGCGCGAGCGCGGCCTCGAGGGCCGCCTCACGTTCGTGCACGGCGACATGCTCAGGCTGCACGACTACATCGGGACGCGCCGGTTCTCGGCGATCTCGTCGATCTTCGCGCTGCATCACCTGCCGACGCACGAGGCCCTCGCCGCGAACCTCGCAAGCATCGCCTCCCGCGGCGCGCCGGGGCTGCACGTCTTCGACTTCGCGCGTCCCAGGCGGCGCCGGAGCGCGGAGCGCTTCCCTGCGCTGTTCTCGCCGCAGGCGTCGCCGCAGTGCGGCGAGGACACGACCAACTCGCTGCTCGCGGCGTTCAGCTTCGGCGAGATCCGCGCGGCGCTCGGCGGACATCAGGATCTGGCGTCGGCGCTCTCGAAGCCGC
Source organism: Acidobacteriota bacterium (assembly GCA_044508265.1). GTDB lineage: Bacteria > Acidobacteriota > Vicinamibacteria > Vicinamibacterales > Vicinamibacteraceae > JAEZDP01. The sequence continues at coordinate 2,308 of JBIQIB010000077.1, read as the reverse complement.
TGCCGATCTATCAGGTACACCGCCGCTGCCCGGAGCCTGAACCCGACACCGCGCGGCTCTGGCGGCCCGCCAGCCTCTCGGCGGAGGAACGGGCGCTCTACACGCTGCTGCGCCGCAGCCTGCGG
>JBIQIB010000077.1:0-2083 GCA_044508265.1 Acidobacteriota bacterium | reverse complement strand
ACCGGCCCGTTCGACACCGTGCTGCAGCTCACGACGGACAGGACCGCCGCCCGAGCCATGGTGCGGTTGATCCGCGGACAGAAGGGCCCCGGCCTCGGTGCGACCGTGCAGGAGGTGACGACGCTCATCACCCTGCGCGTGCTGAAGGGCGTCGCCGACAGACTGGCGGGCGACGACGCAAGGGAGCGTCGAAGCATCCTCCTCGTGAGCGAAGGCCAGCCGCTCGGGCCCGCCTCTCCAGCAGCACCGGGCGACTACCACGACGTGTGGGAGGCGTACGAGGACGTCGTCGCAGCGGCCGCAACGGCGAACGTCGCCATCTACGCCGTCAACCCTGTGGGGCTGGAAGCTGCCGTCCCGGCGGTCCGGGCGACGAGCGATCGTGAGGCCGTCGAGGCGGTCAGCTCCGCGGCGCAGCAGGCTACGAGTGCGATGCTGGGCCGGTACTACGGGACGCTCGGACGCCTCAGCACCAGTACCGGGGGCACGCTCGTCGCGGACTCCAACGACCTCGTTCGAGGCGTCGAGGAGATGCTGCGCGACAGCCGGCAGTACTACCGGATGGCGTACCGGCAGCCGCAGGTGCCGGAGGATGGCACGCGGACGCCGCGCGCGATCAGCCTGCGCGTGTCGCGGCCGGGTGTGAAGGTGAGGGCGCGGACGGCATACGTGCCGCGCTAGTGTCGCGCACGTCGCGGAGTCTGCTGTTGCCCGAACTGGCGGCCGCTCACAGGCGACAGACGTTGGAAGATGGCCTGACCACTCACCCGAAGCAGGTTGCCACGATACACGGGTATCGTGTATCGTTGAAGCGTGATTCGGTCCTTCGCGGACGAGACCACGCGGGACCTGTTCGGCAACGTCAACAGCAAGGCGGCACGACGCATCCCGAACACCGCGTGGCGGGCGGCCCAGCGCAAGCTGAAGCAGCTCGACCTCGTGGCGACGCTCAACGATCTGAAGATTCCACCAGGAAACGACCTGCACGCGCCCAAGGGCGACCTGGCCGGGCGCCACGCCCTACGGGTCAACGATCAGTATCGGATCACGTTCCGATGGGAGGGACACGATGCCTTCGACGTCCGGTGCGAGGACTACCACTGAGCCGGCGAGCCTGCCGCGCGATTCCGCGGTGCTCGGCCCGCTCGTTCATCCCGGCGAGATGCTGCTGGAGGAGTTCCTGCGCCCGCTCGGTCTGCAGCAGAGCGTCGTGGCCGACGAACTGGGCATCAGCCGCAACCGCCTCAATGAGCTGGTGCTCGGCAAGCGTTCGGTGACAGCCGACACCGCGATTCGACTCGAGCGGCGATTCAAGATGCCGGCGCGGTTCTGGTTGCACCTGCAGGCCGACTACGATCTGCAGATGGCTCTGAATGACAGTGGCGCTGCTCGTACCAAGCGGCGCGCAGTGTGACGGCACCGAGGTCGAGATGACTGAACCCAAGGCCCCTGACGGTCTGCCGCTGCGATTCGATCCCGACGCCGCATCAGCCGATCCGACGCTGCCGGCCTTTCTGGCGCGGCCGGCCGGTGCGCCGGTGTATCACGGTTTTCCCCTGGTCGAGGAGACCAGGACCGACGGCTGGTGCTACGGCGCGATCACAGATTACGAGGACCCCGAAGGGCGCAAGGCGGGTGACGGGTTCGTCGTCGCACCCGATGGTTCCCGAGCGGGCCTCGTCTGGTCGACGGGCGATTTCGAGACGCGGCAGATTTGCGAACCAGAGCCGAATCGATGGGGTGTGTACGAGATCGCGTTTCCGCGATCGATTCGAAACGTTGCCGACCTCGCGTACTGCTTCAGAGCCGTCTTGCCCCAGCTGAAGGCGCTTCACGCGAAGTTCAAGGACCGCCAGACTAGCTGAAGACGGTTTGGTCAAGAAGAAGACGATCGCCCCGCCTCTGGGTTCTCACGCCTTCTCTGTCTGCCTCGGCCGACGCAGCCCGCGCCAAAACGGCCAACAGTACGAATGCCAACAGCCGCTATATGGGGGCGTCCACCCGGGGGCGCGGCGCCCCGAATAGTGGTGAGCCGCGGGGTTCCTCGCCCGCGTGTACGACGTCCGCGACCGCGACGACCTGG
>JBIQIB010000225.1:0-2903 GCA_044508265.1 Acidobacteriota bacterium | reverse complement strand
CGCAGAAGGACACGACGCCACGCGCGACCTGCCGATGCTCGGCGTGTACGAGGTGTTCGACGTGCTGTCGAAGGATCTGTCGTTGCCCTACGAGGTTCGCCGGGACTGACGTCCCGGCCGACCCGCGCACCGCGGGCCGCGGACCGCTTGCCGCTGACCGCAATCCGCTTTCCGCGTACCGTTTGCCGCTTACCGCTCGCCGCGCACGGCGGGCGACGAGCGTGACGGGGCCTCGGGCGGCGCAGGGGCCAGGCTCCTGTCGATGCGCTCGAGCGCGTCCTCGTAGTGGATGCGCGTCATGCGATCGGCGACGCCGGCGTCGAGCGCCTTCCTGATCTCGCCGTGCAGCAGGCGGAGCTGTTCACGCACGAGCGGGCGGATGTCCGACTGCGCGATGTGCAGGTCGGCGTTGAGCGGCGGGTCGTCCTCCGAGCTGACGCGCAGGTTGCCTGACTCGGGCGGTGTCCAGTGCTTCGACGTGGCCTCGTGCAGCAGGTGGTGCGCCTGCGCCAGGTAGGCGCGCTGGAGGTTGCGGCGATAGGTGTCGGCGGCGCGCCCTTCTCGTACCTCCCGCCAGACGATCTCGCGCACGTCGTCGAGCATGTCGGCCGGCTTGTACGTCTCGTCGCCGAGGAAGGCCTCGTGCTCGATCATGCGCGCCAGGCGCGCGTGGTTGAGCAGCCGCTGTACGGCCAGCTCCTGGTACGCCCGGATGCGCTCGACGGCGCCGGCGTGCTCGATGCGCCGCAGCTGGTCGATCTCGAGCGCCCACGTCGGCGTCTGGAGCACGTGCTCGTCGAGGAAGCGCAGCGCCTTGCGCTGGTAGTCGGCCTCGATGGGCGTGTACACCCAGCCCTCTTCGCCATAGCGCTTGTGATGCGTCCACGATCCGCCGATGGCGGCGGCCGCGTGCTCCGCATAGCGGTTCCACTGCGTGAGGTTCTGCAGGTAGTGGGTGCCGAGCTCGTAGTAGTCGTCGCCCTCGTCGAGCACCCACGACATCAGCTCCTTCGCGGCCACGCGCAGGTTCCTCATCCCGTACTCGGCCGCGGCGACGGGGTCGTCGGAAATGCCCTCCGTCATCCGCTTCGGGTCCCACTCCACGTCCATGCCGAACTGTGCCTCCGCCGAGCGGAACCACGGCTCGTGCGCACGCTCGACGATCCACTTGTGCAGCGTCGGCAGCTCCTCCTCGGGCGTGGCGGCGCCGGGAATCGGACGGTAGCCCCACATCACCGCGAACTTGTCCCAGACGCCGATGCGCCGTTCGGGTGGCACGTCGTCGCCGGGCTGCGCCACGTAGTTGTAGCGCGTGCGTCCGACCGACGAGGCCGAGTGGCCCATCTTCCTGACGAAGTCCGGATCGCGCAGCGACTCCACCGGGTAGGTGAAGTTCGCCATCTGGTTGTGCGGCAGGCCGACCGAGTGCGCGGTCTCGTGCGAGATCACGTAACGCAACGCTTCCCCGAGATCGGCGTCCGAGAGCTCGTTGGTCCGGAAGTTCGGGTTGGCGGTGGCCACCTGCGAGACGAGCCACCACCGCAGGCGCTCGGTGAGGCCGTGATACATGTTCGTGTGCGCGCGAATCACTTCGCCCGATCGCGGATCGACCACGTCGCCGCCGGAGTTGGCCGAGCGTACCGGGCTGGCGACATAGCGCACGACGGAGTACCGCGCGTCGAGCAGGCTGAACTCCGGGTCTTCCGCCTCGGTGGGCGCCTCACGTACCTGGATGGCGTTGCGGAACCCGGCCAGCTCGAACGCTTCGTTCCACTCGAGCAGGCCGTCCCTGAAGTAGGGGATCCACTGCTTCGGCGTGGCGGGGTCGATGTACCACACCCACGGGTTCGTCGGCTCGACGAGCTCGCCCCTCGCGAACGCCTCCGGGTCGGACGGCTCGAAGCGGTAGCGGCGCAGGTACTCGACGGGCCGGACGCCCTGGAACGGGCTCGAGTAGTCGGTCTGGCGTGACGTGATGTAGGTCACGCGCTCGTCGGCCAGCCGCGGCATCATCGGCTTCTCCGGCAGCAGCACCATCGAGTGGTTGACCTCGAACGACAGCGAACCGCCGCGCGGGTTGGACGGCGCCTGGTCGGCCACGTACGTCCGCACGACGCGCACGTCCACGTTGATCGGGAAGCTGCGCGCCCATTCGAGCCATGTGCGATCGCGGTCGTGGCTGCGGACGCCAAGCTGCGTGCGGCGCGCGCGCGGCAGCGCGAAGGTCGGCGTGTCGCCGAGATACATGTCGGTGACGTCCACGACCGAGGAGGCCTCGCCGCGGGCGCGGATGGCCAGGTTCGCCAGCACGGGCGAGAAGTTCGACTGCGCGACGGCGAGCGCCAGCGGCGAGTCGTCTGCCGCCGTCGTCGCATACGACAGGCCGCGCACGACGATGTGGTCGTCACGCCGCTCCCAGCGCACGACGATGTTGGGGGCCATCATGGCGCCGCCGTCGGCGAGCCCGTGCTGGGCGGCGGCGTAGCGGCTCATGATGATCATGTCGCGCCCGAGCATCGCGTCGGGGATCTCGAACAGCAGCCGTCCGTCGTGGCGGTGGACGTCGAAGAGCCCCGCGTCGGTCACCGCAGACGCCGGGACCACCTCCTGGTAGTCCTTGATCTGTGCTCCCGCATCAGCCACGCCGCCCATCGTCGTGACGAGCGCGACGAGGACGAGACGCCGTGTGACGGACGAGGTGGTGGAGGCACGCTTGGGAAGCATGGCGGACATGGTAATGCTTCATGCTTCATGCCTCATGCTTCATGCTTCATGCCGAGCGACTAATGACCTAACGAAGACTCCGCGCCCTCCGCGTCTCCGCGTGATCCCATTCCGCGACCTCGTAGAGACTCCGCGGAGCCCTCCGCGATCTCAGTGCAGGTGCGGAGCCTCCTGCGTCA
>JBIQIB010000076.1:16977-21654 GCA_044508265.1 Acidobacteriota bacterium | reverse complement strand
GGCTGTAGCGCACGCTGAGATAGCCGCGGCTGTTCAGCGTGTGATCGACCTTGCCGAGCAGGTTGAGCGTCTCGACGGGCGCGTCGTACAGGCCGGTGGACACCGGCGCCCCGGGATACCCGACCGCTGCGAGGTGCGCGTTGATCGTCGCCGCGTCCTCGGGGCGAATCGTCGTGATGCCCGTCTGGTGCAGGTTGCGCCGCTCGGCACTGGCGAAGTAGAAGGTCCGGCCCGACACCAGCGGACCGCCGAGACTCGCGCCGTACTGTTGCTGAGACATCGGCAGCTTCGTCCCCGACAGCGCGTTCGCGGCGTCGAACCGATCGTCGCGGAAGTAGCCGTACGCCGTGCCGCGAAGCTGGTTCGTGCCGCTGCGCGTGACGACGTTCACGAAGCCGCCGAGCGCGCGCCCGAACTCCGCCTGCCCGCCCGACGTGACCACCTGGAACTGCTCGATCGCGTCGATCGCGTACGGCATCCCGCTGAGCCCCGAGGCGTCGTCGCTCGCCGAAAGCCCGTCCACGACGAAGCTGTTGGACAGGTTGCGCTGTCCGCTGATGGAGAGGCCGACGCCCGGCACCGCCGACGTCTCCGCAAACAACTGCGTGTTGTTGATGTTGGGATGCGCCACGGTGGGGGCCAGTAGCGCGATGTCGAGGAAGTTCCGCCCGTTCAGGGGCAGGTTCCGCAGTTCCGCCTCGGGTATGGTCGAGGCAATCTGGCTGCGGGCCGACTCGAGCATGGGGGCCTCCGTGCTCACTGTCACGTCGCTCGTGAGGCCCTCCAGCTCGAGCACGACGGGAATGTCGAAGGCGCTGCCCGCGTCGAGCGCGAGCACCTGCCGGGCCGTGGCGAACCCGGGGAAGTGCACCTCGAGCTCCGACGGACCGATGCGGAGGTAGGGGAATCGGAAGCGGCCTTCGTCGTCGGCGACCGCATGATGGGTGACCTGCGTCGGCACGTGGCGCACCAGGACCTCGGCGCCGGCCAGCACCGCGCCTGATTGATCGGTGACCCTGCCGCGGACGCTCGCGTCGCCTACTGTCTGCTGCGCGCCGGCGGGCAACGCAGCCGCCAGCACCACGCCTGCAAACAGGCGTGTTCTCCAGGACGTCATTCTGAACCTCTCTCGTCACTCCGCCGGCGCCACGCCGGATCGACGTGATCGATCGGCCGGCACGCCGGGCGGATGTCCCACATGAGGAAGGCACACGGGTGCCTTCACGATGTACGCGGGGAGATGGTCAGACGCGTGGAGGCGGAGGATCGGGCGTGAGGGCGCGCGTCACGAGCTGTTCCGTGACGGCGACCGCATCCGGCAGCTCGTCGAGGTGCGGGAAGACGGCGGTAGCGCCGGGCAGCACGCCCGGATGCGAGAAGAGCGTGAAGAGCGGCGGCCCGTCACACGTGCCGCGGATGACGCATCGCTCGGCCGCCGACCCGCGGGGTGCGTCGCGGTGACCGCTGGCGTGATCGTCGTGGACGGCAGGCTGCTGATGCGCCCCGTCGTGCGCGGCAGGCGTGTCGGTGGCGCCGTGATGGGCCTGCGCCGTCGGGACGTCGTGGCACAGCGGCTTCAGCGGCTGCGGCTCGTGAGCCGCACAGCAATCCGCAGGCATCAGAGCCGACAGCGACGCCGCCTGGAGGACGAACCAGGCGAGCGCGCACGGCCTCAGATATCTGCGGATCAGGGTCATTCGACTCCGGTGCCTTCCCCTGCCATTGTACGTACCCAGGCGGCGATACGTTCATCGGGCATGAGGCCCTGCGACGCCATCGTGTAGGTCAGGCCGTCGAGGCGGGTGCGGATGCCCTGCTCGATCCCGCCGAACGACAGCAGCAGCGGGACGATCAGCACGCGCCGCCCTCTGGCGGTATGCCGCTCGACCAGGCCCCGCAGCTCCGCGGCGGCCGCGTCACGCACGGGCGCCGGCGCATCGTCGCGCACCGTGAGGTACTCGACGGCAGCATACGGCGCGCTCGCCGAGACGCGCTTCGCGGTGACGGCCATGTCTGCGAGCCAGCGTGCGTTGTCTTCGTCGGACACCGGGCCGTGCGCCACGAGGATCACCGCCTCCTCCGCAGGCGCCGTGCTCAGCGCGCTGGCGCGATCGGCCGCGATGGTGCCGACGACAGGGTGGGCGTTCAGGGCTGCCGTCATGCGGATGGGCACCGGGCTCTTCACCGGTGTGGTACCGATGTCGTCAGCAGGCGAAGCCGCCTGGTGATGCCCGCCGGCCGCGCCATGTCCGCTCGCGGCGCCGTGCCCGCCTGTGGCGCCATGCCCGCCGACCGGGGCGCCGTGCCCGTGAGGCCCGTGGCTCATGCGCGCGAAGATTGCCAGCTCTTTCGGCGCCTCCTGCCGCAGTCCGAGCAGGTACTCGGTCGAGGTCACCACCGAGCTGTGCGACGACACGAAGAGCGGCACCGCGACGATGCGGGAGACGCCGCGGGCGACGAGCGCGTCGACGGCGGCCTGGATGTTGGCCCGGGTGGCCATGCCGAACGCGACGGCCGTCGGCTGCTGTGCGTCCACGGTGCGCGCGAGCTCCGTGACGTGCGCGTTCCACTCCGGTTTGCCGCCGTGGGCGAGCAGCAGGATCCCTTCAGAGGGGTCCGCGGCCGCGGGCGTCACGAGCCCGAGAGCGATCGCCGTGGCAAGGAGAGCGAGGTGGAGGCGTCCGGGAGGGCAGGTCTCGAGAAGATGTCTCACGAACGACGAGTCTAAATCCGACTCAATCGGTCGTCAATGCTTTCTCGCGGTGCCGGGATGTCCCGGTGCGGCGTCAGCGTCCGTACGGCGCGTCGCCGCCGTCTGTCACCTCGATCGTGATCGTGTCGCCTGCGCGCAGCGTCACAGGCAGCCCCTGCACCAGTTCGGCGCCGATGCGCACACTCTCGTCGTCGCCAATCCTGACGCTGTAGCGCCTGTCGTGCTCCACCGTGAACCACTCCGGCCATTCGTTCAGACGCGGGTAGTTGATCGGCAGGTGCAGGATGTCGCGATGCCGCGGATGGTCGAAGTGCAGCGTGCCGCTCCAGTCGGCTTCGGCCTCGATACCGAGCCTGACGCCGGAGTCGCTCCGTTCGGCGCCGAGGTGCACGCCGGGATGCCAGGGCTCGAGCCGCGCGCCCTGCGACTTCCACATCACGTACATCAGCGCGGTGCGGATGGTGTTGCCGTCGCCATGCCAGTCCTCGACGATGCCGTCGGGCCGGACGACGTCGAGCATCTTCGTGACGGCTGCGTCGATGCGGTCAGGCAGTCCCGGCGTCGGCATCCGGTTGTGCAGGACGAGGGCCGACTCGATGGCGTCCGAGTAGGAGTTGGCACTCCACCACTCCACAGGCGGCTGCGGATCGAAGAGGTACGTCGGCGTGCTCGTGACCGTCGCCAGCGCCCGTTCGACGGCCTCCTTGAAGCGCGCCTCGCCTGTCGTCAGGTACGCCGTGTAGACGCCGTTGAACATGTAGCCCCAGCAGTGCGCGTGCCGGTCGGCGAGCGGGGCGCCGGTCATGATGTCGATGTCGTGATGCCAGACGCCGTCGGCGTTGCGGCCCACCTCGAGCAGCCTGTCGATCATGCGGACGAAGGCAGGACGGTACTCGCGGGCCTTGTCGGGTCGCACGTGCGTGGCGAGCACGAACGCCTCCGACAGCCCTCCGACGATCTCGTTGCCGTGATCCGAGAGGACGAACCGTGTGGCGATGGGCTGCTGCGTCTCGACGTTCCACCTGTCGGCGGGCAGGTACGCCGTCGTCGGCAGCATGTCGAGGAAGTAGAAGTCGGCGATGGCCAGCACCTGGTCCAGGTACGCCTGGTTGCCGGTCTTGAAGTAGAGGCGGCTCAGCACCTGCAGCATGTTGCCGTTGATCTCGGTCGTCTCCGCCGGCAGCCTGCCGCGTCGCGTCTCGTACGGCGCGTGCTCGATGATGTCGGCGGCGATGCCTTCCATCCGGTGGTACCAGGGCGTGTCGCCCCACAGCTCGGTCAGCGGGATCAGCCCGTCCTTCATGTACTCGCTGGACCCGAAGATGATGCGGTCCATGTCCGCGTCGTCATACCGGAAGCCCCTGCCGCCCGCCTCGACGTCGTCGGAGAGGCGCCCGACGCGCGTCGTGTGCAGCGTCTCCTGCCGGAGGATGTCGAGCATCGCGCCGTGGTAGGCGGCGGTGTCGGTGAAGCGTGCCGCCATCACCATGAACGGGTAGAGGTCGGCCGCGGTATTGGCCACGACCCATCCGTCGTCAGGCTTGCTGCCCCTGAAGACGCCTCGGTGTGGAAGGAGCCCGGTCACGTCATCGCGCCGCGCCAGCCAGGCCGCCATGATGCGCCTGCTGCTCTCGAGCGCCCGTGTGGCCTGCCTGCCGTTCCGGGTGATGGCCGTCTCGGGATCGCTCGAGGCCCGGAGCCCGGCGACGCACCAGAACGCAGCGATCACGACGCCGGCGATGCCGGCCGCGCGGACAAGGAGGGCCATCTGCAGCCGCCGCGGGCGGAGCTTCGCCGTTTGCTGATGAGGCATTGGGGAACTATACGTCAACACGCGTGCCGACAAGCTGACGTGCTGACGTGCTGACGTGCCGACCCGCCGAACCGCCGATCTGATCTACCATCCGTCCACACGCCATGGTCGACATCTCGGTCACCGACGACGCCCTCGAGATCGACGTGCG
>JBIQIB010000076.1:14771-16877 GCA_044508265.1 Acidobacteriota bacterium | reverse complement strand
CACACGCCATGGTCGACATCTCGGTCACCGACGACGCCCTCGAGATCGACGTGCGCGGCATGCACAAGCTGTGGGCGCTGAAGTCGACGCTTCGCATCCCGCTCGACGATGTCGTGGACATCCGGCACGATCCCGAGCGGGCGTCGAGGAGCTTTCCCGGCCTGCGGTTTCCGGGCACCCATCTCCCGGCGTTCTACACCGCCGGGACGTACTATCAGGCCGACTTCCGCCCGGACTTCTGGACGGTACGGCGGCCCGACCAGGCCGTCGTCGTCCAGTGCCGGGAAGGCGCGGCCTACGACGAGATCATCGTCGAGGTCGAGGATCCCGGCGCGACGGTGGCCCGGGTGCGTGCCGCACTGGCCGCCCGCCGGCGCTGAGTGACGTCGCGTCGCCCGCGCCTGCTGCTCCGTCTTGCATGTGACCCATGATCAATCCGAGAGACGTCATCGACGGTGCCTCGATTGCCGAGCACTGCCGCCGCGCCGAGGCGTACTTCCAGTCTGTCGAGGAGCCGGAGCGACTGCTCGAGAAGCCGTTCATCTCGCTCAACGAGACGCCGCTGCTCCTGTACCGTCTGGGACTGTTGCTGGCCGGGCTCGACATCGGCCCGACGATGCGCGTCCTCGACTTCGGAGCGGGCACGTGCTGGGTGTCGCACATCCTGGCGCGGCTGCACTGCCACGTCACGTGCGTGGATGCTTCGGAGACGGCGCTGGCCCTCGGGCGACGGCTGTTCGAGGAGCGTCCGGTGCCCGGCGACGTCGAGCCGCCCCGCTTCCTGACGTTCGACGGCGAGACGCTGCCCGTCGAATCGGGAAGCATCGACCGGATCATCTGCTTCGACGCGCTGCACCACATGCCCAACCCGGGGCGCATCCTCGCCGAGTTCCATCGCGTGCTGAAAGACGGCGGTCGGGCCGGCTTCTCGGAACCGGGACGGCTGCACTCCCGCAGCCCCGTGTCGCAGTACGAGATGCAGCACTACGGCGTCATCGAGAACGACATCCGCCTCGAAGACGTGAAGGCCATGGCCGACGAAGCGGGCTTCAGCGGGATGCGTGCCGCGGCGGAATCCGGCTTCGAGACCTGGCTCACCTTCGACGAAGCCCGGACGACGTGGGAGTCGCAGGTGTTGCCGGAACGCTGGGTCACGGCAAACGTGCACAGCTTTCATGGCCGGAGTACGTTCGTGCTGCAGAAGGGCGTCTACAGGGCCGACAGTCGTCTCGCGACGGGGCTGGCGGGAACGCTCGGCGTCAAGCAGAAGGCGTTCGACGTCCGGGCGGGCGAGGCGCTCGTCTTCGACGTGGAGGTGCACAACACGGGCAGCGCGGTGTGGCTCGCGAACAACACGCCCGACATCGGCGTGGTGAAGGTGGGCGCGCGGATCCGATCCGCTGCACGTCCTGACGCGGCAGCCGACGTGCACCGCACGTCCCTGCCCCGCGATCTCGAGCCGGGCGCCACGGCGACCGTGCCGGTGACCATCGTGCTCGATCAGCCTGGCGAGTACACGATCACGCTCGACCTGCTCGACGAGCAGATCGTCTGGTTCGAGACGCTCGGGCTCGTCCCGGCCACGCTGGAGGTGAGCGTGCTGCCGCGTCCGTCAGGGAAGGAAGTGGATGCGGATGCGTCGCTCGCCCTGCCCTATGCGTGCCGCGTTGCGCGGCTGTCGCCGAGCAGCCTCACGGGATTCGGCGATCCGGAGCCGTTCGGGCGCTGGACGATCGACGACCATGCCGCTGTGGAGTTGCCCGCGCCGCTGCCCGAGGCGTTCGAACTGACGCTCGCCTGTCAGGCCTTCGGCCCGAATGTGGGACGCGAGTTGACGGTGCGTGTGGGCGGGCGCGAGCGGGCCGTGCGGCTGACGGACGCGCACGAGCAGCAGTACACGGTCGCGTTCGACGGCGTGTCCGCGTCGACGCGTGTGGAGTTGGTCGTGCCCGCGGCGACCAGTCCGCGGTCGCTCGGTGTGGGCGACGACGAGCGCCGGCTTGGCATCGCCCTCTCGACGCTGTCGATTGGGTAGGGATGGCGCTCCGCGCCGTCCTCCCCACCTGCAAGGGCGGTCCGGAGGACCGTCCCTACCATGCGGTAGGG
>JBIQIB010000076.1:8063-14671 GCA_044508265.1 Acidobacteriota bacterium | reverse complement strand
AGGACGGTCCGGAGGACCGTCCCTACCAATTTCAGAACGTGACGTTCAGCGACAGCCAGAACCTGCGGGGCTCCTGCAGGTTGTTGTACGCGCTCGCGTAGAGCGTCTGCCCGTTGGAGACGTACGGCTCGTACGCCAGGAAATCAGTGTCGAGCGCGTTGTAGATCGTCGCGTTGAGCGTGAGCTGCCGCGTCAGCGCGTAACCAGCACCGAGGTGCACGAGGCCGTACGGCTTGTAGTCGCCGAGCGCCTCGGTGGCGGCCATCGCCGTCGCGCTGGTGCCGCGGGTGCGGCTGCCGCGCGCCTCGACGCGCGCCCACGTGTTGAGCGCGTCGGTTGCCGCGTAGCGCACGCTGACGTTGGCCATGTGCCGCGGCGTGTTCACCAGCGGCAGGCCGGCCTGCTCGCCGCTGCGCTGCTCGCTGTCGGTGTAGGTGTAGTTGGCCGACGCGTGCCAGCGCGTGAGGAAGCCGATGCGCACGCTGCTCTCGACGCCACGCGTCACGGCCTCGTCCACGTTGATCGACTGGCCGAAGAGGTCCACGTTCGGCCAGTTGCCGAAGTCGGCGCAGCCGGGACGATTCGGCGCGAGGCGGAAGCTGCAGTTCTCGAGCCCCGGACCACGGGCGATCTTGTCCTGGAAGGTGTTGTTGAACGCCGTCACGCCGGCGCCGAACTGCCCGCGCGCGTAGTGGACGCCGCCCTCGACGCTGGTGCTCGTCTCGGGCTTCAACCCCGGGCTGCCGATCAGCGGAATGGTCCCCTGGCCGCCGAACCCCGTGATGCCTTCCGCGAGCTGATCCAGACGCGGCGTCTTGAAGCCGCGGCTCACGCCGCCCTTGATCGTCCAGTCGGACGCGGGGGTGATGACGAGATAGGCGCGCGGGCTGGTGTTGCCGCCGAACGTGCTGTGGTGGTCGTGCCTGATGCCGAGTGTCAGCGACGCCCATGACCGGAGCCGCCATTCGTCCTCGGCGAACAGCGCGGTCTGCGTGTGGTCGTACGGCGCAGGTGCCACGGCGTCCACCATGTGCGCATCCCACCACTGGCCGCCGATCGACACCGTGTGGGCGCGCAGGGGCGCAATCAGCTTCGTGTCGATCAACGTGTTGCTGGCGGTGAGCGTGCGTGGATCGCCGGCGACGCGGCCGGGTGTGCCTGGCGGGATGGTGCGGCCGATGGTCTCGGTCGTGTTGCGCGTCAGGCTCGAGTCGAGCACCGTCCGGCCGAGCCGCGCGGTGTGGGAGACGAGTGCCTGCCGGCGCTCGAACTTGAGGCGATCCTGATACCCGCCCTGCACGCCGACGGTGCCGAGCTGGCGGTCGTCGTTGAGATACGACTGCCAGGCGCCATCGACGTCCACGGAGACGTCGTGGTTGCGGTGGGCGATGACGTTCAGGCGCGCGCCGGCGGTGCGGATGTCGGCTTCGGTGGGGCTCATGCCGAAGCTCGTGATGGGGACGGCCTGGTCGTCGGCGTCGCGGTATTCGAGCGACGCGGCCTGGCGGTGCAGCGCGCTGCCGCGCACGGCGAGTCCGACGCGCGCCGGCACGACGGGACCGGAGACGTACGCGCCGGCCTGGGCCGTGTCGCCGTAGTCGCGCTGGCCCTGCAGCGTGCCGTCGGCCGACAGGCTCGCGCCCCAGCGCTGGCTCACCGGGCGCGTGACGACGTTCACGACGCCGCCCATGGCGTCCGACCCGTAGAGCGTCGACATCGGGCCGCGCACCACCTCGATGCGCTCGATGGCGCCGACGGGCGGCATGAAGCTCGTGGAGGTTTCGGTGAAGCCGTTCGGCGTGACGTTGCCCGCGGGGTTCTGCCGGCGTCCGTCGACGAGCATCAGCGTGTAGTCGCTCGGCATGCCGCGCAGGCTGATGATGGGACCGCCGGTCTTGCCGACGTCCTGGCCGGTGTCGACGCCTTCGACTTCCGCGAGGGCTTCGGCAAGGTTGCCGACGCGGCGCGTGCGCAGCGTCTCGCTGTCGATTACCGTGACGCTGGCCGGGGCCTGGCGGACGAGCTGCTCGAATCCGCCGGCCGTGACGGTGACGGCTTCGGCGAGCGTGGCCACCTGCAGCGTGTGGTCCTGCCGTGCACCCTGCGCCGCCGCGACGACGACGGGCGCGGTCGCAAGCTCGAAACCGGCGCGCTCGACGAGGACGTCATACGTGCCGGGACGCACGAGGACGCGATAGCGGCCCTGCGGATCCGTCTGCGTGGAAGCAACAGGGTCGCCGCACGCCACCACCGTCACGCGCGCCGCGGCCACGGCGCCGCCCGAGGCGTCGCTGACGCTGCCCTCGAGAGGCACGGGGTCACCCTGGGCGGGTTGACAGGCCTCGGCGGGTGTCTGGCCGACGGGGCCGGGGGTCTGGGCGATCAGCGGAACGGGAACGACGAGCGACAGGCTGGCGGCGCAGACGACACCTGTGAAAACGGCACGAACGGGCACGAAGGCTCCTCGGGGATGACCGGAAGAATGATGTTGAGATGAGTCTCAACTTGGCCTTCGGCATCCTAGGGCCAGATATGCGACCAGTCAAGTCGCAGTTTGTAAATTTTGTGTGAGAGCGGGGTCGAGACCTGACCCCGTGAGCGCCAGAATCGAGACCTGACCCCGCGAACGGCGAAATGGAGACCTGACCCCGGAAAGCGTCAGAACGGAGACCTGACCCCGGCCCAGCGCACCTTGTACAGGCGCTCGTCGGGGAGCGTGACCTCGCCCTCAGGCTTCAGGAACCGGACGCGCCGCGACCACCACTCCGGCGTGTCGGCCTGCACGAAGGCGATGCGCCCCGTCTCCGGGTGGATGCTGATGCCCTTCACGTCGGGGCGTCCGGCGAGGTCCGGATGCGGCGCGAAGGTGCCCGCATCCCTGTCGAACGCCCAGACGGACTCGTGCGCGCTGACGACCAGGCGCGACGTCCCCGGCTCGGCGATGAGCTCGTGGCCGCTGTGGTCGGGCAGCGGGTAGGTCGCCTTCAGCGCGAGCGACGGCGTCGACGTCTCCCAGTCCACGAGCGTGTACGCGCGCAGCTCCGACAGGCCCAGCGCCCACAGGATCTGCCGCGCCTCGTCCCACACGACGCCGTGCCCCGAGACGAGCTCCGTGGAGAACAGCGCCCGCTCCGGGACGCCGGCGTCGAACACGGCCAGGCGGTTGCCCGTCTCCGGCCGCACGCTGCACGCGAGCACGATGCGGTCGTTCGGCAGCAGCTCGGCCGAGTGCGTGTTGCCGCAACGACCCCACCAGAGCGCTCGCCCGCTCGCGACGTCGACGAGGGCCGCGCCGTCGCTCGACGCGGTGATCAGCACGCGCCCCTGCGACACGGGCTTGCACTCGTCGGTGGTGCGGAACAAGCCGCGGTACGCCTCGGGCAGCTCCGGGCGGTCGGCGGCCTTCCACGACCACACCTTGCGCGTGGGCTCGCCGGCGTCGATGACAAAGACCTCGTCCCAGCCGCAGGCGACGAGCTGCTGGGCCGCCGCCTGTCGCACGGTGCCGCACAGGCAGACGAAGGCGAACACGACGGTGAAGGCTCGAAGCATGTCTCGCATCGGCTTCACTCTACTGCACGAGCTGCCGCCGTGACCTGCTGTCCTGCCGTCCCGCCGCCCGCGGCAATGCCGTCGTGATCTCCCGCGCGCAGCAGGCTCACGCCGCCGGCGTCGTGACGAGCGTCGTCGTGACGTCGAGCGGCCGTTCGAGGATGCTGCCGACGGGCGACGTCGCCAGGACGTGACGATGCAGCTCGTCGAGTTGCTCGGCCGGTGCGTCGGCATCGAGCCGCACCGTGGCCGTGATGCCCGAGAAACCGGCGGGCACGTCACTCGACAGCCCGAAGAACCCGGCGAGATCGATGTGTCCCTCGACGTCCACGGTCAGGCTGCGCACCTCGATGCCGCGGATGGCCGCATTGAGCGTGTAGCCGACGGTGAGGCACGAGCCGTACGCCGCGAGGACGGCTTCGACCATGTTCGGTGCGGTGTTGGTGCCGCCGAGCGCCTCGGGCTCGTCGAGCGTCACGACGTGGTCGCGGATGCGCGATTCGCACGAGAAGCCGCCCTTCCACGTGGTGGACGAGCGCCAGCGGGTCTGCCCCGCGTCAGGGTTGTCGCGTACGGCCGCCACGAGGTCGAGGCACTGGCTGACGGGCACGCCGTTGAGGCGGGCCGGTGACTGGGTCTGGGAGGGTGCCATGCTTGGTCCTTTCGACGACAAAAAAGCCCACGTCCCTTGCGGGAGTGGGCTGATGTGGGTGGACGCTGTCGCGATGCTTACGTGTGCATCCAACGCCCCGGCATCATGCAGCCCCTCCTGCAGGTGCGGCAGCACCGACAGGGACAGGGACACATGCCGCAGGCGTGGGACATGAGGGCATCCTACTCCGCATGCGTACGGGTCGCGACGGTGGAACGCGTCATAGTGCGGCCCGGCACGCGGGCGATCCAATGAGCTGCGCGGCCCGGCCGGAGGACGTTCACGGCTGGCTGCCTGCCGCCGCGTACCGCCGCTCGACCTCCCGCTTCGCACGTTCGAGCGTCGGCCCGAGCGTCGCGCGCGCCCGCGACCGGACCACCGCACGCTTGATGGGCCCGAACAGCCCGCCTATCGCATCCACGCGCGATCGGTTGGCATAGACGAGGTACATGCGCGCGTCGTCGTCGGGATCGGCGATCAGTACCGTCAGTCCCAGCGACGCTTCGTAGAGCGTGGAACCGTACAGCTGCCGCGACGCGGCCGCGTACGCGACGGGCGCCGCCGTCGCGGGCAGCTTCGCTATCGCCATGTGCGTGACGCTGATGACGAGCTTCGGTCCCACTTCCTCCTTCGACCAGTAGATGACGTCGTCCACGGCGTGGGAGGGGTCGCGAGGATAGGCCGCGAGATACGCGCGGACGCCGGGAAATGCGTCGAGCAGCGCGGGCGGCGACGACAGGAGCGCGTCGAACTCGGCCGCCGTGGAGACACGGCGATCGCCGCTGACGTAGGTCATGAGTGCGCGGGAGCCGGAGGTCTGGTACTCGCGCACCATGCGCGCGAGGGTGTCGCGATACCACGCCTGCGCGTCGTTGACGGCCGATGGCGTGCCCCAGGCGATCACGTTGCCGGCGTCCGCGATGGCCTCGGCCGACAGGTTGACGTCGCACGACGCCGGCGAGCACCTGCGGAGGGCCCGCAAGTCGTCGCCGTCCAGCGTCAGGCCCGCCATGTCGGCAGCCCGCGCCGGACGCCCGAACACGCCGATCTGCTGCACGGCCTCGTGCCGCTTGAAGCGGACGATGTCGCGCATCTGATCGGCGTAGAAGGCAGGCGGTGCGTAGACGCGGATGACGCCCACGGCCGAGACCTCGCGGTCGTCATGCACCGTCAGGCCCCGCACCACGGGGCGGCCACGCGCCACGGCATCCATGTCGGCGTGGCTGAAGCCGAACACCGACGCGAGCACCTGCCGCACCGGTTCCGGGACGGCTGCCGCCGCGTCCTGCTGCGCGCCCGCCACGCGCGCAGGCAGGCCCGCCGCCACGACCAGCGCCGCGCACGCCGCGGCCGCCACGCGGAGGGGACGCCCGGCGGGCAGGACCAGCGTCGTCGCTCCCGCGGGGCGAAGTCCCATGTCCGCATCATACGTCGCGCTGCCGGGCCGTATGATGCACGGCATGCGCACCGCTTTCCTTCCCCTCCTGATGAGCCTTCTTCTCGTCCCAGGCGTGGCGTCGGCAGCGCCTCGGCTCCGGATCATGCCGCCTGACGGCGCCGTGCTCGCCGCCGGTCAGCGCCTGGACATCCGCGTCGAAGCCACGGCCGAGCCCGGAGCCGGACGGCCCTCCCTGCACGTCTGGGTGAACGGCCGCGACGTCACGTCGATGAACGCGCCCGACGCGGACACCGGCGCACCGCCGGAGTCGGCCAACTTCCTCTGGCGAGGCTTCACGCAGGAGGAGGCGGGCCCGCTCGTCATCCGCGCCGAAGCCGATGGCGCCTCGGCCGAGTCGCACCTGCGCGTGGAGGCGTGGACCGGCACGCGTGCCGCCGGCACGCCGCGCGCCCGCAACGTCATCCTCTTTCTGGGCGACGGCATGGGCGCGGCGCACCGCACCGCCGCGCGCCTCATCTCGCGCGGCCTCCACAACGGCAAGGCGGCGGGACGCCTCGCCATGGACACGCTGCCCGTGACGGGCATGGTCATGACGAGCGCGCTCAACTCCGTCATCACGGACTCCTCGCCGGGGATGTCGTCGTACGTCACGGGCCAGAAGCACAACAACAACCAGGAGGGCGTGTTCCCCGACAACACGGCGGATGCCTTCGACAACCCGCGCATCGAGTACTTCGGCGAAATCCTGCGCCGGACCCGCGGCAGCGGGTTCAACGTCGGCATCGTCACGACGGCCGACGTCACCGACTCGACACCGGCGGCCAACGCGGTCCACACGTCGAGCCGTTCGGCGGGCGCCGGAATTGCCGCGCAGTTCTTCGACGAGCGCGACACCAACGCGGTGACCGTGCTCATGGGCGGCGGAGCGAACCACTTCCTCCCCCTCGGCCAGGGCGGCACGCGTGCTGACGGCCGCAATCTCGTCGAGGCCTACGGCGCGGCCGG
>JBIQIB010000076.1:0-7963 GCA_044508265.1 Acidobacteriota bacterium | reverse complement strand
CTGATGGTGGAAGGCGCGTCGGTCGACAAGCGCGCGCACGCGGCGGATGCCGAGCGCATGGTCTGGGACACGATCGAGCTCGATCGTGCGGTCGCCGTCGCGCTCGAGTTCGCTGCCCGCACCAACGGCGACGACGATCCCGACAACGACACGCTGGTGATCGTCACGGCCGACCACGAAACGGGCGGTCTCGGCATCGTCGGCGTCGGCAACGAGCGGTACGCGCCGCGGACCATCGGCCGCGCCGTACGCGATTACGCGGCGGTGTTCCGCTTCGGCGCCGAGCAGGCGCTCGACCTCACGCTGAACTACGAGGTGGACGAACGGGGATTTCCCGTCGACCCCGACCCGTCACGCAAGCTGCTCTTCGGGTTTGCTGCCGCGCCCGACTACTACGAAGACTGGCTGTCGGAGCCGACGCAGAGCGAGGCCGCCGTCCTGACGACGCGCGCCCTCGGCGGACAGCCGATTGCCGTGGCGAACCCGGCCCGCAACGAGCCCGGCTCGGTAGACGGGTTCGTGGTGGCCGGAGTCATCGAGAACGGCGCCACGCCGTGTCCGGCGCAGGACGGCTGTCCGGCAGACACCGCCTCCGCGGGCCACACGTTCGCCGGACACACGGCGTCGGACGTGCCGCTGTCTGCGCTGGGTCCCGGCGCGTGGCAGTTCACGGGCGTCTACGAGAACACTGACGTGCTGCTGAAGCTGCTGCGGGCGACGGCGGGTACGTACGGCGGGAAGGACTGACGGCCCGGCGCAGGAGCGTCCATCCGGCTGACGGACGCTCCTGTCGTCGATCAGTGACCGGCGTGCTGGTTGGTGATCACGCCGCAGGCGACGCGCGCGCCGGCGTTGCCAGCGGGATCCGACTTCATGTCGTCGGCAGCGGCATGCAGCATCAGCGCGGTGCCGCCGTTGGCGAAGACCGAGTTGGCGCCCTTGCCGAGCGTCACGCGCGGGTTGGTGACGGTCGTCTTGACCGTGCCATCGGCCGAGACGGTGATGTTCGGCATGTCACCCGCGTGCGGGCCCTGCGGGTTGTCGAGGCCGTGCTGCTTCTTGCCCGGATTGAAGTGGCCGCCGGCCGACGTGAAGTCGCCCTCGCACTTCGCGTTCTCGTGGATGTGGAAGGCGTGCTCGCCCGGTGAGAGGCCCTTGAGCGACAGCGCGATGGTCACGCCCTCGCCCTGCTTCGCCGGGGAGATCGTCGCCGTGCCGACGTCCTGGCCCTTGTTGTCCTTCAACGACACCTTCACGGGCTCCTGCGCCTGCAGCGCGAGCCCGGCGGTCATGACGGCCGCACCGAGTACCAGTCCGAATGTCTTCATGCGCGTATCTCCTTCCCCGCGATCCTAACAGCACCCGCTTACGGATGCCTCAGCCATACGCGGGGGAGGCACGCCGCTAGGTCGAGCCGCCCCCGGCGGCAGGGGCTGCATCGGCAGCGTTGTCCGGCGGGGCGCCACCGCCGAGCGAGCGATAGAGGCTGACGGCGTTCGCATGGCGCGCCAGCCGGACGGCGATCAGGTCCTGCTGGGCCTGATAGAGTGCGCGCTGCGCATCGAGCACCGGAAGGTAGTTGTCGACGCCGCCCTGGAAGCGCGCATCCGCCAGACGCAGCCCATCTTCGGCGGCCCTGACGACGGCCTCGCGGGCCGCGAGCTGCTCGTCGATGGTCGCGCGCACCGCCAGCGCATCGGCCACTTCCCTGAACGCGCGCTGGATGGCCTGCTCGTACTCGGCAACGGCCAGCTCGCGATCGACCTCCGCCACCTCGAGCGTGGCCCTGTTGCGCCCGGCGTTGAAGAGGGGCATCACGATCTGCGGCGCGAACGACCAGGCGCCGGCCGCCCCGGTGAACAGGCCGTCGAGCGCGCGGCTGGCGACGCCTGCCGAGCCGGTGAGGCTGATGGTCGGGAAGAAGTTCGCCCGCGCCGCCCCGATGTTCGCGTACGTGGCGCGCAGCTGGTGCTCTGCGGCCATGATGTCGGGCCGCTGCAGGAGCACCTGCGACGACAACCCGGCCGGCAGGTCGTTGACGGCCGTCACCGCCACGGCGCCACCCGAGGGGAGCATCGCCGGATCGACGGGCGCCCCGACGATGAGGTCGAGCGCGAGGCGGTCCTGTTCCACGCGTGCCGTGAACTGGGCGACGTCGGCGCGCGCGCGTTCGACGGTGGTTTCGGCCTGCCGCGCGTCGAGGGCCGAGGCAATGCCTGCCTCCAGCCGCTGGCGCGTGAGCTTCAGCGAGGTCTCCTGCGCCGCCAGGGTCTCGCGCGCGAGCGCGAGCCTGTCGAGGTCGGCGCCGTAGGTCAGGTAGGCCTGGGTCACTTCGGCGACGAGCGCCACCTGCACCGCGCGACGTGCCTGCTCCGTCGCCAGGTACGTCTGGACGGCCCGGTCGTTCAGGCTGCGCAGTCGTCCGAAGACGTCCAGCTCGTAGCCGCTCACGCCGACGTTGGCGGTGTACTGCTCGGCGTTGAACGCACCGCCGGCGCCGCCGAACAGGCCTTCGGGGATCCGCTGGCGGACGGCGCTGCCCGAGGCGTTCACCGTGGGGAACAGGTTGGAGCGCTGGATGCGGTAGAGCGCGCGGGCGCGCTCGATGTTGAGCGCCGCCCGCCGCAGGTCGCGATTGTGCGCCAGCGCCTGGTCCACGACCGTGCGCAGGCTGCCGTCGGCGATGAACGTCTGCCAGGGAATGTCCGACGCCTGCGGGCCATCCGCGGAGGCATCGGCCTGCGCGAAGTCGGCGGGCACCGGCGGCTCTGGCCGCTCGTAGTCCGGCGCCATGGTGCGGCAGCCGGCCGCCGTCACCACGCTCGCGAGGATGACGGTTGCAACTCTGACACTCATATCAGTGCCCTCCCTGGACCGGCACGGCGTCGCCATGCGGCGCGACGGCCGTCTCGGGTGCACGACGCGGCCTGCGCGTGAACGCACGCCGAACCACCACGAAGAAGACGGGAATCAGCAGCACGCCGAGGAACGTGGCCGCGATCACGCCGCCGAGTACACCGGTGCCGATGGCGTTCTGGCTGCCTGACCCGGCGCCGTTTGCCGTGACGAGCGGCAGCACGCCCAGGCCGAACGCGAGCGACGTCATCAGGATGGGACGCAGACGCTGCCGCGATGCCTGGAGCGTCGCCGCCACCAGCTCGACACCACGTTCCTGCAGGTCCTTCGCGAACTCGACGATGAGGATCGCGTTCTTCGACGCGAGCCCGATCGTCGTGAGCAGCCCCACCTGGAAGTACACGTCGTTGGACATGCCGCGCATGCCGGCCGCGATGACGGCGCCGAGCACGCCGAGCGGCACCACGAGCATCACCGAGAACGGCACCGACCAGCTCTCGTAGAGCGCGGCAAGCGACAGGAAGACGACAAGGATCGAGATCGCATAGAGCGCCGGTGCCTGGGAGCCGGACAACCGCTCCTGATACGACAGCCCCGACCACTCGTAACCGAACCCCGTCGGCAGTTGCGCCATCAGCCGCTCGACGACCTCCATCGCTTCACCCGAGCTCCGCCCGGGCGCCGGAGCGCCCATCAGCTCGATCGACGACACGTCGTTGAAGCGCTCGAGCCTCGGCGACCCGTACGTCCACGCCGTCGTCGCGAACGACGAGAACGGCACCATCTCGCCGAGCCGGTTGCGCGCGTACCAGAGCCCGAGGTGCTCGGGCTGCATGCGGTACTGGGCGTCCGCCTGCATGAACACGCGCTTCACGCGGCCACGGTCGATGAAGTCGTTCACGTAGGCGCTGCCCCACGCGCTCGACAGCGTGTCGTTGATGTCGGCGACGGTCAGCCCGAGGGCGCCGGCGCGCTCCGTGTCCACGCGGATCTCGTACTGCGGCGTGTCCTCGAGGCCGTTCGGGCGCACACCGACGAGCAGCGGCTCCTGCGCGGCAAGCTGCAGGAACTGGTTCCGGGCCTGCATCAGGGCGGCATGGCCCTGCCCCGTCCGGTCCTGGAGCTGCACGGTGAAGCCGGTGGCGTTGCCGAGCTCCGACACCGCCGGCGGCGCGAAGGCGAACACCATCGCCTCGCGGATCTGCGAGAACGCGCCCATCGCGCGGCCGACCACGGCCTGCACGCCGAGGGCGTCGCCCTCGCGCTCCTCCCAGGGCTTCAGGCGGACGAACGCGATGCCCATGTTCTGGCCGCGGCCGCCGAAGCTGAAGCCGGTGACCGCGAACATCGACTGCACGGCGTCCTTCTCGTTCTCGAGGAAGTGGCGCTCGACCTTCTTCATGACCTCGAGCGTCTGCTCCTGCGTGCTGCCCGCCGGCAGCTGCACCTGCGTGAACATCACGCCCTGGTCTTCGTCAGGGAGGAAGGCCGTCGGCAGGCGCATGAACAGCACGCCCATGATCACCACCAGCACGGCGTAGACGGCCATCGTCGGCAGCGTGCGCGCGACGAGGCGTCCGATCACCGACTGGTACATCCGGCTGCCGCTGTCGAAGCTCCTGTTGAACCAGCCGAAGAAGCCTCGACGCGGGCCGTGACCAGCCTCGATCGGCTTCAGGATGGTCGCGCAGAGGGCCGGCGTCAGCACGAGCGCCACGACGACAGAGAGCACCATCGACGACACGATGGTCACGGAGAACTGGCGGTAGATGACACCCGTGGAGCCGCCGAAGAAGCCCATCGGGACGAACACCGCCGAGAGCACGAGCGCGATGCCGATGAGGGCGCCCGTGATCTGGTCCATGCTCTTGCGCGTCGCCTCGCGCGGCGGCAGCTGGTCTTCGTGCATGACCCGCTCGACGTTCTCCACGACGACGATCGCGTCGTCGACGAGCAGGCCGATCGCCAGCACCATCGCGAACATCGTCAGCGTGTTGATGCTGTAGCCGAAGGCCGCCAGCACGCCGAACGTGCCGAGCAGCACGACAGGCACCGCCAGCGTCGGGATGAGCGTGGCGCGGAAGTTCTGCAGGAAGAGGTACATGACGAGGAAGACCAGCACGATGGCCTCGATCAGCGTCTTGACCACTTCCTCGATCGACAGCCGGACGAACGGCGTGGTGTCGAAGGCGACCACCGCCTCGAGGCCCGGCGGGAAGTACTGCTCGAGCTCGCTCACGACCGCACGCACGTTCTCGGCGGTCTGGAGCGCGTTGGCGCCCGTCGCGAGCTGCACGGCGATGCCCGAGGACGGGTTGCCGTTGAAGCGCGAGAAGATGTCGTAGTTCTCGCTGCCGAGCTCGACCCGCGCGACGTCCTTCAGGTAGACGACGGCGCCGGTCTCGTCGGTGCGCAGGACGATCTGCTCGAACTGTTCGGGCCGCTGCAGCCGGGTCTGCGCCGTGATGGTGGCGTTGAGGCGCTGGCCCTCGACGGCGGGCGCCGCGCCGAGCTGGCCGGCAGATACCTGGGCGTTCTGCGCGACGATGGCCGCGCGCACGTCACCCGGCGTCATGCGGTAGTTCTGCAGCCTGGTCGGGTCGAGCCAGATGCGCATCGCATACTGCGACCCGAACGCGATCACGCTGCCCACCCCCGGCACGCGGCTGATGCGGTCCTGGATGTTCGCGCCGACGTAGTCGCTGATGTCGGTCGCGGTCATGCGCCCGTCCGTCGACACGAAGCCCATCACCAGCAGGATGTTCGACCGCGACTTGGACACCTGGACGCCCTGCCGCTGCACCTCCTGCGGCAGCAGCGGCAGCGCCAGCTGCAGCTTGTTCTGCACCTGCACCTGCGCGATGTCCGGGTCCGCGGCGGGATCGAACGTCAGCGTCATCTGCATCGTGCCGGAGCTGTCGCTGTTGGCCGACACGTACTGCAGGTAGTCGAGCCCCTTCATCCGCTGCTCGATGACCTGCGTGACGGTGTCCTCGAGTGTCTGCGCCGACGCGCCGGGATACGTCGCCGTGATGGTGATCGCCGGCGGGGCGATGGCCGGGTACTGCGCGACGGGCAGCGTCGTGACCGACAGCGCGCCCGCGAGCATGATGACGATGGCGATGACCCACGCGAAGATGGGTCGGTCGATGAAAAAGCGTGCCATCAGCGGTCTCCGCTACCGGCGTCTGACGGGGCAGGCTGGAACGCCGCGACGCGTACCTGCATGCCGGGCCGCACCTTCTGGATGCCTTCGACGATGACCCGTTCGCCGGCGGTCAGGCCGCCGGTCACCAGCCAGTGGTCGCCCACGGCGCGCGGGGCGTCGATCTGCCGCATCTCCACCGTGTCGTCCGCCTTGACGACCATCGTCGTCGCGCCGCCCTTCGGGTCGCGCGTCACGGCCTGCTGCGGCACCAGGAGGCCGTCCACCTTCGTGCCTTCCTCCATCACGGCGCGCACGTACATGCCGGGCAGCAGCACGCCGTCCGGGTTCGGGAAGACCGCGCGCAGCGTCACGGCGCCCGTCCGCTCGTCCACCGAGACTTCGGAGAACTGCAGGCGTCCGGTGCTGGAGTACGGCGTGCCGTCTTCGAGCAGCAGGCGCACGACGGCCTGGCCCTTGTCGCTCTTCAGCCGGCCCTCGGCGAGATCACGGCGCAGGCGGAGCAGCTCCGCGCTCGACTGCGTCAGGTCCACGTAGATGGGGTCGAGCTGCTGCACGACAGCGAGCGGCTCGGCCTGGTTGGCCGTGACGAGGGCCCCGGGCGTCACCGACGAGCGGCCGATGCGGCCGGCGATGGGCGACGTCAGCTGGGTGTATCCGAGGTTGATCTCGGCCATGCGGATGGCGGCCTTGTCAGCCGCGATGCTGGCCTCGGCCTGCCCCAGCGCCGCGACGGCGTCGTCGTAGTCCTGCTGGCTGACGGCGTTGATCGCGACGAGGCCCTTGTAGCGCTCGGCGCGCAGGCGCGCCGCGACGAGGTTGGCCTCGGAGCGCGCCAGCGAGGCCTTCGCGGCGTCGAGCGCGGCCCGGTACGGGGCCGGGTCGATCTGGTAGAGCACCGTCCCGGTCCTGACGTCGCTGCCTTCCGTGAAGAGGCGTCGCTGGATGAGGCCGTTCACCTGGGGCCGGACTTCAGCGATCCCGTAGGGGGCGGTCCGCCCCGGCAGTTCCGTGACGAGGGTCACGGGCTTCGAGTCGACGGTGACGACCGCCACTTCGGGCGCCGGAGGCGGTGCCGTGGCCGTGGTGTCGGCAGCGTCGGATCGGCCGCATGCGGCGGTCGCCGCCGCCGCGAGCAGGAGCAATGACGAAAGCAGGGAACGAGACATTGTGAGGTTTGTCAGCAGGAGGTAAGGACAGGAAAGAATGGACGTCGTTAGAACGAACGTTCATTCTATGCTATGCTCTGGTCGTCGTCAACGATTTCCCGCCAGCCCGACGGCTGGGGAAGACCGAGCACACTCGATGGTAGACGTTCGACAGCCCACATCGGATCACGACCGTGCGGTCGCCCGGCGCGATCAGGTGCTCTGCGCCGCAGCGGCGTGCTTCCGTGATCGCGGGTTCCACGGCGCCAGCATGGCCGAACTGGCGAGGCGCGCCGGCATGAGCGTCGGCCATATCTACCACTACTTCGAGAACAAGGAAGCCATCGTCGAGGCCATCGTCGAGCGCGACCTGGCGCGCTCGCTGGCGTTTCTCGACGAACTCGCACGGGCTTCAGACGCCTCCGCCGCCATTCTGGATTTGGTGCAGGAGAGCCTGTCGCACCCGGCGGGCCGCGAGCGGATGCTGCTCCGGATGGAGGTGCTGGCCGAGGCCTCGCGTACCCCGCGCGTCGCCGCCAAGGTGCGTGAAGCCGACGCCCTCGCCCGGCAGCGCTTTCTCGAGGTGCTGCGGTCGCAGCCCGCGTTCCGCAACGTCCCCGAACCCGATCTCAACGCCCGCGCAGACGGCATCGTGGCCATCCTCGAAGGCCTGACCCTGCGGGCCCTGCGCAACCCCGGGCTCGACGTGGCCCGCGTGAGCGCCGAGATGCGCCCCGCGCTCGCCGCGCTGCTGCGGTAGGGGATCGGCGGATCGGCGGATCGGCGGATCGGC
>JBIQIB010000224.1:0-2950 GCA_044508265.1 Acidobacteriota bacterium | reverse complement strand
GAGGGACAGGGCCTCGTCGAGGGCGAGTGGGCGGGCCGGGTCACCGGCCTTGGTGATCAGCGCGTCGAGATAGCCATGATGCGGACGCCGGACGGCCACAGCCGCCTCGAGCTCTCACGCTTCATCGCGCCGCCTGTCGTCGCTGATCACCGCACCGCGCCCGTCAACGCGCTGGGCTACCTGCGCGTCATGTTCGCTGTCGACGACATCGACGAGACGCTCGCGCGCCTGCTGAAGCGGGGAGCGGAGCTCGTCGGCGACGTGGTGCAGTACGAGCAGTCGTATCGCCTCTGCTACATCCGGGGGCCCGAAGGTCTGCTCATCGGCCTGGCTCAGGAACTGACGTAGACGAACCGGGAGTACTGAAACGGCTGCGTGCTGCCCCACGGTGTCGTGTGCACGTGCGCGCGCGTGTTCCGCAGCTCGAACGCGGGGCCGAGCTCGTCGGCGAGTTGCTCCGGTGAGTAGCGCGCCACAGGCAGCCCGCTGCACGACTCCGGCCCGTCGGGCGCGAACGTCGCGATGATGGCGCTCCCTCCCGGCTTGAGCGTACGAGACAGTCGCTGCCGGTACCGCGCGCGCTCGCCCGGCATGGTCAGGAAGTGGAAGACGGCGCGGTCGTGCCAGAAGTCCATCGGGTCGAGCGTCCAGTCGCTCGCGACATCCGCTTCGATCCAGACCGGCGTCTCCACGTGCGCTCCGAGCCTGGCCTTCGCACGCGCGAGCGCGGCGCCGGAGATGTCGAGAACGGCCAGGCAGTCGAGGCCGCGCGCGACCAGCGCATCCACGAGATGCGAGTCGCCGCCGCCCACGTCGAGCACGCAGCTCTCCTCGGTCATGCCGGCGAGTTCCAGCATCTCGAGCGAGATCGCAGGCAGGGGCTCGAACCAGCTGACGTCCCGTTCGGACCTGGTGCCGTACACACGGTTCCAGTGAGCAGCACGTTTCATGAGAGGGCGCATCCCGCTCCCCCGAGTATCCTGGCGGCGACGTGAAGGATGCAACCGAATCGACACCCCTCCCGCGCGTGACCGGCGGGATGATCGTCGTCGGCCACCAGCGTTCGCGCACCTCCGCCGCCCCGCCGCGCCGGCCGGTCACCCACGCACACGCCGCGCTCGCCTTCTTCACCGGGGGCCGCACGCGCCTCGAGCTGAACGGCGAGTGGACGCTGCGTGCCGGCGACGTGCTGCTCGTGCCGCCCGGAGCCCCGCATCGCATGCTGGAACGTGAACAGGCCGACGTGTGGATGCTCGGCTTCTGCGTGCCGTGCTTTGCCGCGGCCGGCGTCTCGTCGCTCCTCGAGCCGTCCGAGCGGGTGCGTAACGGGGGCTCGGCTGTCGTCAACATCCCTCGCGCCCGGCGCGCGTTCCTGACGTCACTGTTCCGCGAGCTGCATTCCCTGGAGCCGGGTGCCGCGCACGAGAGCGTCGAGCGGAGCCTCGTGACGCTCATCCTGGCCGAGATCGAACGTGTGACCACTGGTGACGCGCACGCCCACGTCGGCGGGCGTGGCGTCGTCGTCGAGGCGCTGCGCTTCATCGAGCGCAACTGCCTCAGTCCCCTCACGCCGCGCGACGTGGCGGCTGCCGTGAAGCGGAGCCCGGCCTACCTGACGACCGCGTTGCGGCAGGCGACGGGGCGAAGCACCGGCGAGTGGATCGTCTCCGGACGCATGGCCGAGGCACGACGCCTCCTGCTGCATTCCTCCGAGCGCGTCGACGTCATTGCCGAGCGCATCGGCTATGCCGATCCAACGCACTTCATTCGGATGTTCCGCCGCGAGCATGGCGAGACGCCGGCGGCGTGGCGGCAGGCACGCCGGCAGCAATCAGATCGGCCGTGAGCTCGACGTTGATGCCTGCCGCAGCCTGCATCCCGGTTGCGGCGGCGAGGATGGCCGCCTGCGCCCGCGTGGTGAGATCGCCGGCGGCGTAGACGCCAGGGACCGACGTCTCGCGCGTCATGGGATCGACCTTCACGAACCCTTCCTCGTCGAGCGCCACGCCGAGTGCCGTCACGAGCGGCACCTGCTTCTGCGGCGGGTGCATGAAGAGCGCGTCACAGGCGATGCGCCGGCCGTCGTTGAGCTCGACGGCCTCCAGTTGTTCGCCGTGACCATGGAGACGCGCGATCGCGGCGCTCTCGATCGTGACGCCGGCGGTGAGCAGCGTCTCGCGCAGGTCATCGGTGATCCTGTCAGTGAAGAGCGTCACCTCCGGCGACCAGCCGCGCAGCTGCGTCACGAACCGGACGAGGTGCGGGAGCGTCGCATCGGGCGCGTGGAAGCCCCACCGCTGCCCGGCGGCCTCCCAGCCATGGCAGTACGGGCACTGGAACACCGAGTAGCCCCACAGCGGCTGAAGTCCCTCGATGTCGGGCAGGTCGTCCACGACGCCCGTCGCCAGCAGCACCCGCCGCGCGCGTATCGCGCCGGCCCGGAAGTCTCCGCGGTGTCCGCTGACGCTGGCGATCGGCTCGTCGTGGAACGACACGTTCGGGTACTTCGCCAGCTGCTCCCTCGCCGCGCGGCGGAAGTCCCGGGGGGCGATGCCGTCACGACTGACGAAGTTGTTCATGTGGACGGCCCTCGCATTGC
Organism: Acidobacteriota bacterium; assembly: GCA_044508265.1. Taxonomy (GTDB): domain Bacteria; phylum Acidobacteriota; class Vicinamibacteria; order Vicinamibacterales; family Vicinamibacteraceae; genus JAEZDP01. Next base: position 351 of record JBIQIB010000224.1, on the reverse strand, counting down.
GCCGCGGACCGCCATCGGCCACGACGACGCGCTTGCGGGCACGCGCCAGGGTGAGGGCGGCCTGGAGCCCCGCAGGTCCGCCACCGACGATCAGCACGTCGTACAGCTCGTCATCCATGACCGCACTGTAGCCCCGCGCCGCAGCGGCGAACAGTGCGCCGCTTTCGCGAGAATCGGCGTCGCTTTCGCCGCGGGGCCGTCAGCCCCGCGAGCTTCGGCGCGATGGATTCTGCCGTACCGTCGCCACGGGCAGGTCGTCGTGCGGATCCTCGAGGTCCGACAGGATGGGACATTCCGGACGATGGTCGCCCGCACAGCAGTCCACGAGATGCTGCAGCGTGGCGACCATCT
>JBIQIB010000075.1:0-21781 GCA_044508265.1 Acidobacteriota bacterium | reverse complement strand
TCGAGGGGACGTACGCCTCGGGCTGGTAGTAGTCGTAGTAGGAGACGAAGTACTCCACCGCGTTGTGCGGGAAGAACCGCTTGAACTCCTGGTACAGCTGCGCCGCGAGCGTCTTGTTGTGCGCCATCACGAGCGCCGGGCGGTTCACCCGGGCAATCATGTGCGCCATCGTGAAGGTCTTGCCCGAGCCGGTGACGCCGAGCAGCGTCTGACACGGGTCGCCGCGCTCGAGGCCGGCGACGAGCTCGTCGATGGCCGCGGGCTGATCACCTCGAAGTTCGAAGTCGGAGACGAGCGTGAAGCGGTCGTGGACGGAAGGCATCGGCGAGGTGCGGACGGCTGATCGCCGATCGTACCACCGCGTGCCGTGTAGCGGCGCTTGCAGGCGCTACTGCGGCGCGCCGCCGTCGCCGGCCTGACGCAGGATCGAGTAGTAGCCCTTCCGCACGCGGATCCTGGCGCTCTTGTGCTCGGGCCGCGTCAGCCGCACCTCGACCTTGCGCCAGTTGCCGTCCTCCCGTGTGTTGGACGACACGTAGCCGAGCGTGTAGCGCAGGTTCACCTCGTCGAGCACGTGCGCGTAGGCCTCGTCGATCTCGCCCTGCGTGGACGGAAAGAACGCCATCCCGCCCGTCGTCTCGGCCAGCAGCGTGAGGCGCCGCCGCTGCTCGAGGCGCCCCCGGCTCCCGGCATTCTGCAGGAACCCCACGACGTAGACCGTGACGTCCGACGCCTTGAGCCCCGTCAGCACGTCGTTGAACGTCATCACGCTGCGCGTGTCGCCCCCGTCGCTGTAGACCACCACCACCTTCTCGCCCTGCTGGAAGGCCGTCCCGTCCAGATAGACGCCAAGCGCGTCATAAAGAGCAGTCCAGCCGTCCGGACGACGGTTGCGCAGGCGCTCGACGAAGCGCGGAAAGTCATTCTGCCCGAACCTGGCGACCCGCACCTCGGTATCGAAGTCGACGAGCGTGATGTCCTCGGCACGCGCGAGCACGTTGCAGAGGCGGATGGCCGCCGTGCGCGCCATCTTGAGGTCGTCGGCCATGCTGCCCGAGCTGTCAAACAGCAGCCCGATGTGCAGGGGCGGGCGCTCGCGCTCGCCGGTCTCGCCGCCGACGAACAGGCGCACGTCCTGCCGCACCCCGTCCTCGAGCACCTCGAAGTCGTCGGGCGTGAGGCCCTTCACGAGGGCCCCGCGGCGATCGACGACGGTGACGCCGAGGCTCACCATCTCGACGCCCGAGCGGAACACCTGCGCCGACGCAGGCACGGCGGCGCCCGCGACGAGACCAAGGGCTGCGGCAACGACACGCATGAACACGGCCCACTCTCCTCGGAAGGGGCCAGCATATCCCAATGTTGGACACCGCGGCCACGAGGCGTATACTTGGCGTTTGGCCCTCGGCGGGCGGGCTGCAGAGGGATCGACCCACAAGAACGATGAAGTGCCTGGCCGTCTGTCAGAACGAGCTGGTGATGCGCACCCTGCACCAGGTGCTCACCCCCGGCTTCGACGTCGAGTTCCTCGTCGAGAACCGGACGCTGGCGCGGCGCCTCAACGACGCGGGGCTGCGCGTGACGGTGGCCAATGCCACCCGGTGCGAGGCCTTCCTGCGCGCCGATCTCACGCCCAGCACGTGCGTCATCATCGAGGATGCCGGCCGGCGCAGCCTGCGGCGCGTCGTGGACGCGGTACGCGACGCCGGCGGCACGCTCACCTATCTGCTGTCGACCGGACCCACGACCCGGCGCGCCGATGAGGTGCGCGCGCTCTACCCAGACGTGAGCGGCCTGACGCTGGCCGAGCTCGTGGCGCCCCAGCTGCACACCGAGCTCGAGCGTTCGGTGACGCGTGCCCGCGTCCAGCAGTACCAACGGTACTTCGCCGACGCCGACCGGGTCCTGATCCTGCTGCACAACGAGCCCGACCCCGACGCGATGGCCAGCGGCCTCGCGCTCCGCAACCTGCTCCGCCGTACCAAGACCACCGCAATCATCGGCGCCGTCCAGGGCGTGACCCGCCCGGAGAACGTCCGCATGGCCCACATGCTCGACATCCACGTCGAACAGGTGTCGCCCGAGCAGTTCTCGACCTTCGACCGCATCGCCACGGTGGACGTGCAACCGCATTACTTCGGCGGGCACCTGCCCCACGTGGCGCTGGTCATCGACCACCACCCCGAGCAGACGGGCTACCACGCGGTGTTCAAGGACATCCGCTCCGACTACGGGTCGACGTGCACGATTCTCACCGAGCACCTCCAGGCCGTGGACATGAACGTGTCGGAGCGCGTGGCGACGGCGATGCTTTACGCCATCAAGTCGGACACCCTGTTCTTCGCCCGCAACACCAACAGGCAGGACCTCGCGGCCTTCACGCACCTCTACCCGCTGGCTGACGCCGCGCTCATCCGCAAGATGGAAGGCTCGGGCCTCACCGGCGAGCGGCTGCGCGTGATCGTCCGCGCGCTCGAGGACAGCGTCGTCGAGCACGAGATGCTGTTTGCCAGCCTCGGCGAGGTGCCGCGCGAAGACCTCGTGACCTACGCGGCCGACTTCTTCCTGCAGCTCGAGGACACCCGCTGGACCTTCGTCACCGGCATCGTGCAGGACCAGCTCATCCTGTCGATCCGCAACATCGGCTACTCGCGCAACGCCGGGGAGTTCGTGCGCCGCTTCTTCGGCGACATCGGCAGCGCCGGCGGCCACCGCGCGATGGCCAAGGCCGTGATCCCCGTGGACGCGTTCACGCGGCGCTACGGCGAGGTCGCGCCCGCGAGCATCAACAGGACGATTGCCGGCCTCGTGGACCAGTTCCTGCACGACCACGACAAGCGCCGTGACGAGCCACGGAAAGACGAGCCACGGAAAGAGGACGCGCGGAAAGACGACGCCCGCGACGCCGTCGTCGCGGGGCCGCGCACGAAGGTCGGATAGTCAGGCCAGCGCCTGACGCAGGTCGTCGACGAGATCGGCGGGGTCTTCCAGTCCGACCGACAGGCGCAGCATCCCGCGCGTGACCCCGGCCTGCGCCAGCTGCTCGTCGCTCCATCCCGCCTGCGACGTCAGCACCGGCAGCGAGCACAGGCTCTCCACGCCGCCCAGGCTGGCGGCCCGCTGGAAGACCTGCAGCCGGTCGTAGGCCCGCGCGGCGGCCTCGAAGCCCCCGGCCAGGTCCACGGTCACCATGCCGCCGAACCCCCGCATCTGCCGGGCCGCAATCGCGTGATCCGGATGCGACGCCAGTCCCGGATAGTGCACCGCCGCGACGCCCGCCATGTCCTGCAGCGCCTCGGCGACGGCGAGGGCGTTGGCGTTGTGGCGCGTCATGCGCACGTCGAGCGTCTTGAGGCCGCGGCTGACGGCAAAGCCCGCGGCCGGATCCAGCATCGTGCCGAGCAGCTTGCGCGTCTGTCGGATCGCGTCGATCCGGGCGCGGTCGCCGACGAGGGCGCCTGCCGTCACGTCGCTGTGGCCGTTGACGTACTTCGTCAGGCTGTGCATGACGAGGTCGACGCCGAGGCGGAGCGGCTGCTGGTTGCAGGGCGTGGCGAACGTGTTGTCGATGACCGACGTCACGCCGGCGGCCCGGCAGGCGTCGGCCACCCGCGCGATGTCCACGCACCGGAGCGTCGGGTTGGTCGGCGACTCGAACCAGAACACCTTCGTCTGCGGCGTGAACGCCGCCCGTGGATCGCGGCTCTCCTCGTGATGCACGAACGTCGTCGTCACGCCGAAGCGTGAGAGCAGCGTCTGCAGCAGGTGCAGCGTGCCGCCGTAAATCGACGCGCTGCACACCACGTGGTCGCCCGCCGAGAGCAGACCGACGAGCGCCGACGAGATGGCGCCCATGCCCGAGCCGAACACCAGCGCGGCCTCGCCTTCTTCCACGGACGCCAGCTTGGCCTCGAGCGACGTCAGCGACGGGTTCGCGTAGCGCGAGTACATGTACGTCTCGCCGGCGTCGCCTTCGCCGAGGTGCGCCTCGAGATCCGCCGTCGAGTCGAAGACGAACGTGGACGTGGCGTAGATGGGCGTCGTGAGCGGCCGGGCGCCGGGCGCTGCGCCCTCGGCGACATGGATGGCTCTGGTGGGGAGGCGGCGGGAGTCGTTCATCGGCGCGGTCAGGTCAGGGGAAGGTCGGTCTCGACGACGGGGCCGACGGGTTCGGGGGGACGCTCGACGCCTTCGGCCGATCCGCCGACCACGGGCTCGATGAACTGCGCATACGCGTCCTCGTAGCCGAGGCGGACCAGTTCGGCGAGCGTCGCGTCGCGGTCGGACCGGTCGTCGCGGGCACCGCCGAGATCGAGGGGACCGATCGGGTTGTGCACCGGCTGAATCAGGTAGAGCCCGGTGAACCGATCGAACAGCACCGTCATGGCGTCGCGCACCGCGGCGCTCTCCTGCGACGCGAGGTTCTGCCCCAGCCAGGCACGAGGGTCGGCCCGGCGGCTGCTGAGGCCGTGCGGCGCCATCACCGGGGCCGAGGCGCTGACGACGACCACCTGTTCGGCGCCGGCGGCAGACACCTCCTCGAGCAGCCGGACGAGTCCGTCGGGGCGATCGGTCAGGACGTGCGTCTCACCACGCCAGTAGCTGTCGACAGGAAAGGTGAGCGCGTGCGGCTCCGAGACGAGGGGCACCGTCAGCGCGCTGGCGAGTGCGTCCATCAGGAGCCCGCGGCCCTCGTGCAGCGCGTCCACCACCTCGCCCTCGCGGCTGGTGCCGGCGGTCTGGAAGAAGCGGCGGCGCCAGGGCTCCTGCAGCACGGCGAAGACGACGTCGCGGCGGGTGTCGAGGTCGTGGGCGGCGACGATCAGCTCCGCGGACCCGGGCTGCCCGAGGCCGTCGGCGAGCATCTCGACGAAGCGCTGGCTGGCGTCGGCGCGCTCGCCCGCCCGCCGGCCCGCCTGTCCCGGCGTCGCCCAGAAGGCGCCGGCGAAATGCGCGTACGCGGCCGAGGCGTCAAGCGGCGCCCCGAGCGCCACCCACCAGGGACGTCCGCGCATGCTGCGCCGGTGGCGCGTGACGCGGCGCACGCCGTACTCGAGCACGAGGAACAGCAGCGCGCCGATGAGCGACAGCACCGCCACGCGCGGGATCACGTTCGCAAAGAGGGTGTGGCTGAAGGTGGCCTCGATGACGCGCAGGAACCACGCGGCCATCCGTCCCTCGCCGTCGAGGCCCACGAGCAGCGCCGTGTAGGCGATCGGGTACAGCAGGGCGGCGACGACCTGGACGAGCAGCGGCAGGCTCAGGACGATCGCCGCGGCCAGCAGCGCGTAGCCGCACACGGCCCATGGCAGCCGCCAGCGATACAGCCGCGCGATCCGTGGATGATGCCAGGCGCCGGACGGCTGCCACATGCGCGCGCCGGCGTCGAGCGCGCCGAGCATCGCGCTGGCGACGCCGATGCCGCGGCCGGCCACGAGGTCCACCTTGACGCCGGCCTCGGCCAGCGCCTTCAGGACGCCCGCATGGTACGCGCCAGCCGTCCCCGTCCCGGTGAAGACGACGGCCGTCCGCAGCCGCGGGGCGTACGTGGAGCCGTCCGCGGCGGCGTCGACCGCCGTGCCAGTCCCGGCGGGACTAGTCGTGGATCGTGACGAGCTTGAGGAGTTCGAAGACCCGCTGGCCATTGGGAGTGGGCACGACCACTTCGTCGCCTTCGGCCTTGCCGAGCAGCGAGCGGCCGATGGGCGAGGCGGTGGAGATGAGTCCCCGCTCGGCGTCGGCGTCCTCCGGCATCACGAGCTGGTAGACCAGCTGCTGCCCGTCTTCCTCGATGAGCGTCACCGTCGAACCGAGCGCGGCCTTGTCGCGGGGGATCTTGTCCAGGTTCATCAGCGCGATGTCGTTGATGCGCTTGCGCAGCATGCCGATTCGCGCCTGGAGGAACGACTGGCGTTCCTTGGCCGCCTGGTACTCGGCGTTCTCGCGGAGGTCGCCCAGCTCGCGGGCACGCTGGATCTCCTTCGGCAGCTCGCTCTTGAGCTCCCGTTCCAGCTCACCGATCTCGTCTTCGAACCTCTTGAGCAGACGCGCTTTCACGACAATCCACAGCCGACCACCGCAAAAAAAAGAGGCCCCCGTGAGCGCACCATGCGCGCACGTGGCCAGTCTGGGGCCAGCGACTCCGGCATCTTACCACGCAGCCCGGCCGGACGGCAGGACGGGCGGCGCAGAAGGCTGAGGCCCGAACGGCGCGAGTCCGGCTGTGCGAGGATGGGCAGGCATGTCGACGGCAGCCGCCATCACCAGCCGACGCCACCCTCTGGTGGCACGCCTGCGTGCCGCGGCGCGGCGCGAGACAGACGACGTGCTGCTCGACGGCCCGCACCTGCTCGCCGAAGCCCTGCGCAGCCCGGCATCCGCACACGGCGGCCGGTGCCGCCTCGAGTTCGTGGTGGCCACGCATGGCGCCGTGGAGCGCGCCGAAACGGCGACCCTGTGCGACGAGGCAGCCGCCCGCGGCCTGCCCGTGCACCTCGTACCCGAACAGCTCGCCACCGCGGTCAGCCCTGCCAGGACGCCGACGGGGGTGGTCGCGCTGGCGGCGGTGCGGACCGCGACGCTCGACGAGACGCTCGAGCAGGCGCCCGCGCTCGTCGTGGTGCTGGCGGGCATCCAGGATCCCGGCAACGTCGGCGGCATCGTGCGGACGGCCGAAGCCGCCGGCGCGACGGGCGTCGTGCTGCTGCCAGGCACGGCCGATCCGCTCGGGTGGAAGGCCGTGCGCGCGTCGATGGGCAGCGCGCTGCGGCTGCCGCTGCACCGGGCGGCGTCCGACGCCGCCGTGCTCGACGCGCTCGCCCGCCGTCAGGTGCGGCTCGTCGCCGCCGATGCCCGCGCACACGACGCATCCGGGTGGACGGTCGACTGGAACGCGCCGCTCGCGCTCGCGATAGGCGCGGAAGGTTCGGGCGTGCCGCCCGCGGTGCGCGAGGCGGCCGACGCGCACGTGCGCATCGACCTGGCGGCGGACGTCGACTCGCTCAACGCCGCCGCGGCCGCGGCCATCCTGCTGTTCGAGGCCAGACGGGTCCGCAGCGGCCGTGGGTCGGTTATCGCCAGGGACGGCTCCCCGGGCCGTCCCGCATGAACCCGCCATGTCCCTCTTCGATCCACCAGAGACGCCGCCGCCGGCGACCGACGCCCGCGCGCCGCTCGCCGACCGCATGCGTCCGACGACGCTCGATGAGGTAGTCGGGCAGGAGCACCTTCTGGCCCCGGGCCGTCCGCTGCGCGAGGCCATCGACCGCGACGTCCTCCAGTCGATCCTGCTCTGGGGGCCGCCGGGCACCGGCAAGACCACCATCGCGCGCCTCATCGCCACGGCCACGCAGGCGCGGTACGTCGCGTTCAGCGCCGTGCTGTCGGGCGTGAAGGACGTCAAGGCCGTGATGCAGGAGGCCGCCGAGTCGCGCAGGCATCGCGGCCTGCGCACGGTGGTGTTCGTGGACGAGATCCACCGCTTCAACCGCGCGCAGCAGGACGCCTTCCTCCCCCACGTCGAGGCCGGCGACATCGTCCTCATCGGCGCGACGACGGAGAACCCGTCGTTCGAGGTGAACGCCGCGCTGCTGTCGCGGTCGAAGGTGTTCGTGCTGCAGCCGCTGACGACCGAGGCGCTCGTGCAGGTGCTCACGCGTGCCTTGCACGACGAGGTCGCGGGACTCGGCGCGCGCGGCATCGAGGCGGAGCCGGGGGTGCTCGAGGCGATCGCCCGCCACGCCAACGGCGACGCGCGCGGCGCCCTGAACCTGCTCGAGCTCGCGGCGAGCATCGCGGCACCGGCCGAGGCCGACGGCCGACGCGCGGTGCTGACGCTCGAGAGCCTCGCGTCGCTCGTCGAGCGCCGGGCACTGCTCTACGACAAGCAGGGCGAGGAGCACTTCAACATCATCTCGGCGCTGCACAAGTCGCTGCGCAACAGCGACGCCGACGCGGCCGTGTACTGGCTTGCCCGCATGCTCGAGGCCGGAGAGGACGTCATGTACGTTGCGCGCCGCCTGGTGCGGTTCGCCTCCGAGGACGTCGGCAACGCCGACCCGCAGGCGCTGCAGGTGGCCATCGCCGCGCGTGACGCGGCGCACATGCTCGGGATGCCCGAGGCCAACACCGCGCTGGCCCAGGCCGCCGTGTACCTCGCCACGGCCCCCAAGAGCAACGCGGTGTATGCCGCCTACAACGCCGCGGCCGAGGATGCGCGGCGCGACGAGGCCGAACCGGTGCCGCTGCACCTGCGCAATGCGCCGACGAAGCTCATGAAGTCGCTCTCGTACGGCAAGGGGTACGAGTACGCCCACGACACGCCGGAGGGTGTCGCCGCGATGGACTGCCTGCCGCCGGCCCTGCGCGGCCGCCGGTACTACACGCCGACCGAGCGCGGCTTCGAGCGCGAGATCAAGCGGCGCATCGACTGGTGGGACTCGGTCAGGAAGCGCAAGCGCGACGGGTGAGCGCCGCCCGTCCCTGCCGTACACTGCTGCCGTGGCCCACACCGAAGGACCCTCCACGCCCGCACCGGCGCGCGCCACGGGCGTCGTCGATCGGCTCCTGACGGGCATCGAGGTCGCCGGGAACAAGCTGCCCGACCCGGCGATGCTGTTCGTCTACGCGCTGCTGCTGACGTGGGTGCTGTCGGCGGCACTCTCGACCATCGCGTTCACCGAGATCGACCCGCGCACGCAGGCGCCGCTGCGCGTGGAGAACCTGCTCACCGGGGCGGCGCTGGCCAGGTTCCTGTCGACGATGGTCGCCACGTTCACGGCGTTCCCGCCGCTCGGGATCGTCCTCGTCGCGCTGCTGGGCGTGGGCGTCGCCGAGCACACGGGCTTCATCGCCGCCGCGCTGAAGGGCATGCTCGGCCTCACGCCGCGCCGGCTGCTGACGCCGATGCTGGTGATTGTCGCGTGCGTCAGCCATACGGCGACCGACGCGGGCTACGTGCTGGTGATCCCGCTCGGCGGCGTGATCTTCTACACGGCGGGGCGGCATCCGCTCGCCGGCATCGCCGCCGCCTTCGCCGGTGTGTCGGGCGGCTTCGCGGCCAACTTCGTCCCGTCGGGAATCGACCCGCTGCTGCAGGGGTTCACGCAGGCCGGCGCGCAGATCATCGACCCCGAACGGCTCGTCAACCCGCTCTGCAACTGGGCGTTCACGAGCGCGTCCGTCGTGCTCATCACGGGCCTCGCCTGGTACCTCACCGACCGTATCGTGGAGCCGCGGCTGGCGGCATCGGTGGCCGTCGACGGCGACACGGCGGAGATGCCGACGCTCGCGCCGCTGACCGACGTCGAGCGGCGCGGTTTGCGCATGGGGCTGCTCTGCATGGGCCTCGGCCTGGCCGCGCTGGCCGTCTGGGCCTGGCCCACGAACTCGCCGCTCAGGTCGGACGCCGGCGAGATCTCGGCGTTCAGCGCGCCGCTGATGCAGTCGATCGTCCCGCTGATCTTCTTCCTCTTCCTGCTGCCGGGCATCGTCTACGGGCTCGTCGCCGGCACGGTGAAGAGCCACCGTGACGTGATCGCCGGCATGAGCGCCGCCATGAGCACGATGGGCTACTACATCGTGCTGGCGTTCTTCGCCGCGCAGTTCACCGCGGCGTTCGGCCAGTCGAATCTCGGAGCGCTCGTGGCGCTGAAGGGGGCGGCGCTGCTCCAGGCGCTGCAGATGCCCGGCCAGGTCACCATCGTCGGCATCATCCTGCTGACCGCGAGCGTGAACCTGCTCATCGGTTCCGCGTCGGCGAAGTGGGCGCTCCTCGCGCCGATCTTCGTGCCCATGCTGATGCAGGTGGGACTCTCGCCCGAGCTGACCCAGGCGGCCTACCGCGTCGGCGACTCGACGACCAACATCATCACGCCGCTCATGCCGTACTTCCCGCTCGTCGTGGTCTTTGCCCAGCGCTACCACCGCGGGACCGGCATCGGAACGATCGCGTCGATGATGCTGCCGTACTCGGTGGCGTTCCTGTCGGTCTGGACGCTCTTCCTGCTCGTCTACTGGGGACTCGGCATCCCTCTGGGCCTGCAGGCGCCGTATGCCTATCCCTAGTCGGCCACGCCGCCAGCAGTCGGCAGAAGCGGTAAGCGGTTGGCGACACGCGGGCCGCGGCGGCGGCTCGTGTGCACGGCAGCGGCCGCCACTGATGAGTTGCGTAAACTTCCGCCGACGCGTGTCCGTCACTAGGAGTATGGACACCACGCGCGAACCGGCATCGACCGGCAGCCACCCCGCTTTCCGACCGTCACGTCGTCCGAAGGCAGCCCGAGCGCTACGGGCCGCCATCGCCGCCCTCGCCATCGCGGTCGCGGCGCCGTCGGGAACGGCGCTCGCGCAGCAGGCGATCGCGCCGAACGACAGGCTCAGCTGGAGCATCTACCGCGAGCTGATCACGCTCCCCTACTACGGCGTCTTCGACCACCTCTCGTTCGAGGTCCAGAAGGGAGGCACGGTCATCCTGCGCGGGGCGGTCCGCCGTCCCAGCCTGAAGGAGGACGCCGAAGCGCGGGTGAAGGAGATCGAGGGCGTGGAGCAGGTGCAGAACGAGGTCGAGGTGCTGCCCGCGTCGCCGCAGGACGACAGCATCCGACTCGCCCTCTATCGGGCGATCTACCGTCACGACGGGCTCGAACGCTACGGCCTGAGCGCGGTGCCGTCGATCCACATCATCGTGGACCGCGGCCACGTCAGGCTCGAAGGCATCGTCAACAGCAAGATGGACAGGCAGCTGGCCGAGGCGGAGGCACGCAGCGTGCCGGGGACGTTCTCGATCACCAACAACCTGCAGGTCGAGAGCTGAGCCGTCAGATCCGCTGGAAGTTCTTCTCGACCTCGCGTCGTGTCAGCCGCAGCACCACCGGCCTGCCGTGCGGGCAGACGGTGGAGTACGCGGTGCGATGCAGCTCGTCGAGGATGTAGCGCATCTTGTCGAGCGTCAGCGGGTCGTTCGCCTTCACCGCGGCATGGCAGGCCATCGTGGCTGCCATCTGCTTGAGCGCGTCGTGCACGCGGCTGCCGCGGTCGAAGCCCTCGAGGTCTTGCGAGAGCGCCCGCAGCGAGGGCTCGACGTCGGCCATCGACAGCAGCGCCGGCATCGCCGTCACGCGCACGCTGTCGCCGCCGAACTCCTCCACCTCGAATCCCAGCCTGGCGAGATCCTCGCGGTGCGCCGCAAGGGCGGCCCGCTGCGACGGGTCCATGTCGAGCAGCAGCGGCGTGAGCAGCCGCTGGCTGTCGAGCGCGGCCGCGGTGAGCCGCTCGTAGATCTGCTCGTACAGCACACGCTCGTGCGCGACGTGCTGGTCGATGATCGCGATGCCGTCCGGGTCGACGGCGATGATGTAGGTGTTCCTGAACTGCCCGAGCGGCATCATCGGGCGCAGGTCGTTGCCGGCTGCCGGCGTCTGCGTGATCGGCGCCGCGGGATCGGCAGGCCCGGCAGGCCGCACGTCGACGGCAACGCCCGGCGCGGCGCTCCAGCGTGCGTCGGCCGCGGCATCGGCATCCGGCAGTGCCGCAGGCAGCCCAGGCATCACGCTGCCCCCCTGCTGCACGATGCGGTCCTGCAGGGCGAACACGCCCGGAAGCGCGAACGTGCGCGGCTCGGCGTCTGGCGCGGCCTGCGGCTGCAGCCGCAGCTCCGGCGGGGCCGTCGCGCCGAGCGCGTCGGCGAGCGCCCGGCGGATCACCTCGTGGACGAGCGACTGCTCGAGGAACCGCACCTCGGCCTTCGTGGGATGCACGTTCACGTCCACCCTGTCGTGGGGCATCCGGATGAACAGATGTACCTCCGGGCTGCGCTCGCGGACTGTCGCGACCGCATACGCCGCCTGGATGGCGTGGGCGATGGTCTTGTCGCGGACGATCCGGCCGTTGACGTAGACGTGCTGCGGGCCGCGCAGCGGGCCGTTCTCCGCCAGCGGCGCGATGTAGCCCTCGACGCGCAGCCCCCCGCCTTCGCGTGCGACGGGGATGAGGTCGTGCCGCGCTCCGTAGATCTGGTAGAAGCGCTCCGCCTGGTCGGCCGCCGGCGCACAGGCCAGCAGCCGGCGTCCGGCGCTGGTCAGCGTGAAGCCCACGCCCGGCGCGCCGAGGGCCAGCTGCGTCAGCAGGCGCGACACCTGTGCCGACTCTGCGCCGTCCGACTTGAGGAACTTGCGACGCGCCGGAAGGTTGACGAACAGGTCGCGCACGTCGATGTGCGTGCCCTCGGGCATGCCGACGTCGCCCGTGTTCACGAGGCGGCCCGCTTCCACGACGACCTCGGTGCCAACCACGGCGCCCCGCGGCCGCGTGCGCAGGCGGAATCGCGAGACCGACGCGATGCTCGGCAGCGCCTCGCCGCGGAAGCCGAGCGTGCGGATCGCCTCGAGATCGCCGGCGTCGCGAATCTTGCTCGTCGCGTGCCGCTCGATCGCGAGCCGTGCGTCTTCCGCGCTCATCCCGATCCCGTCGTCCTCGACGCGGATGAGGGTCTTGCCGCCGTGCTCGATGGCCACCGAGACGCGGGTTGCGCCGGCGTCCAGGGCGTTTTCGACGAGTTCCTTGACGACGGATGCGGGGCGCTCGACTACTTCGCCGGCGGCGATCTGGTTGGCCAGCGCCGTCGGCAGCACCGCGATGCGCCCCATCAGAGCCACCTCCGCCGCCGGAAGAACCACAGCATGCCGGCCGTCGTCCCGGCCATGAGGATCAGGATCAGCCAGAACTGGTCGTCTGCCCGTCCCGGCAGCAGCGGCAGCCGGACGTTCATCCCGTAGAGCCCGGTGAGCACGGTGAGCGGACCGAAGATGGTCGCAAAGATCGTCAGCACCTTCATGATCTCGTTCATCCGGTTCGACACGAACGACAGGTGCGCGTCGAGCACCGTCGTCACACGGTCGTGCATGACCGAGGCCTCGTCGGCGATCCGCACGAGGTGGTCGTACACGTCCCGAAACCGGTACGCCATCGCTTCCGTCACCACCGGGTACTCGCGCCGGGCCAGCCGCGCCACGACGTCGCGCTGCGGCGTGATCACGCGCCGCAGGCGGCCGACGTCGCGCTTCAGCGCGAGGATGTCGCGGACGATGCGCTGGTCGGCCACCTGGAAGACCTCGTCCTCGAGGCGTTCGAGCCGGTCCTCGAGGGCCTCGACCTCCGGCGTGTAGTTGTCCACCATCGCGTCGATGATCCGATGCGTCAGCCCCAGGGGGCCCTCGGCCAGGAGGTGCGTGTTGCGCAGGCAGAGGTCCTGCACGCGGGCCACCGAGCGCGATCGCCCGGCATGCACCGTCACCAGGTAGCCCGGCCCCACGAAGAAGTCGATGTCGTGCGTCGAGAACCTGCCGTCCGCGAGCGCACCCGCGTCGATGCCGTGGAGGATCACGTGCAGGTAGGCACCGTAGTCGTCCACCTTCGGATGATGGGTCTCCTCGAGCGCGTCCTCGATGGCGAGCTCGTGGAAGTGAAAGACGTCGCGCAGCAGCCGGCCTTCGTCGGGCGTCGGCGCCGCGAGGTCGGCCCAGAGGGTCACGCCCGAGTCGCGCGCGAGCCAGGCCGGATCGATCGCGTCCGCGGCCGACGTGGCGCCGCCCTGCGGCTGCATGCGGATGGTCAGCATCCGTTCAATGATGCCACGCGGCCCCGGACGGCGGCGCCGGCTGCCGTGTCGTGCGGCTGCTGGTTGCGGCCATAATGCGCGCCATGCATCACTACGACTTCGCGGGACGCACGGCCGTCGTGACGGGCGGGGCCCAGGGCATCGGACGCGCCATCGTGGAACGGCTGCTGCGCTCGGGCGCGACGGCGTGGGTGTGGGACCACGACGCCGCGGCCGCGGAGGCGGCCTGCGCGGAGCTCTCGGCGCTCGGCCCGGTCAGCGCGGTGCGCGTGGACGTGCGCGACCCGGACGGCGTGGACCGTGCGGCCCGGGAGACGCTCGACGCCGCGGGGCGCGTGGACGTGCTGGTCGCCAACGCCGGCATCGCGGGGCCCAATCATCCGACGTGGGAGTATCCGCCCGACGCCTGGCGCGAGATCCTCGACGTCAACCTGACGGGCGCGTTCCTCTGCTGCCGCGCGCTCGTGCCCGCGATGATCGCCCAGGGCTACGGGCGCATCGTGGCCATCGCGTCGGTCGCGGGCAAGGAGGGCAACCCCAACGCGTCCGCCTACAGCGCGTCGAAGGCGGGCGTCATCGCGCTCACCAAGTCACTGGGCAAGGAGCTGGCCGCGCACGACGTCGCGGTCAACTGCGTCACGCCGGCGGCCGCCGACACGCACATCCTGACGCAGATGACGCCGGAGCACGTGGCCTACATGCGCAGCCGCATCCCGCGGGGGCGCTTCGTGGACGTCGAGGAGATCGCGTCGCTCGTCTGCTGGCTGGCGTCGGCCGAGAACTCGTTCGCCACGGGCGGCGTGTTCGACATCTCCGGCGGACGCTCGACGTATTGACAGGTAGGGACGGCTCTCTGAGCCGTCCCTTGTGTCGATGGGTCCTTGAGAGCGGCTGAGTGAAAGGGAACTGCCACGAGCCGCGGGGGAAGGACGGCTCGGGGAGCCGTCCCTACCGCTTGTGAGGACGGCTCAGAGAGCCGTCCCTACCGACTACTTCGCCAGCGCTGCCTGCGCCGCCGCGAGCCTGGCGACAGGCACGCGGAACGGCGAGCAGCTCACGTAGTCGAGACCGAGCTCGTGACAGAACTTCACCGAGTCGGGCTCGCCGCCATGCTCGCCGCAGATGCCCAGCTTGATGTTGGGACGCGTCTGCCGGCCGCGCTCGACGGCCAGGCGCATCAGCGCGCCCACGCCCGTCTGGTCGATCGTCGCAAACGGGTTCCGCTTGGCGATTTCGGCCTCCTCGTACGCCGACAGGAACGTGCCCGAGTCGTCGCGTGACATCCCGAGCGTGGTCTGCGTGAGGTCGTTGGTGCCGAAGCTGAAGAACTCCGCCGTCTCGGCGATCTCGTCAGCCGTGATCGCCCCACGGGGCACCTCGATCATCGTGCCCACGCTGTAGCTGAGCGTCGTCTTGCGCTCGGCCTCCACCTGCTTGGCGACCTCGTGCACGATGGCCACCTGCAGGTCGAGCTCCTTCTTGAAGCCCACCAGCGGGATCATGATCTCGGGGTTCGCCTTGAGCCCCTTCTTGTTGGCGTCGGCTGCCGCCTCGAACACCGCCCGCGCCTGCATGGCGGTGATCTCCGGGTACCGGATGCCGAGCCGGCAGCCGCGGAACCCGAGCATCGGGTTGAACTCGTGCAGTTCCTCGACGCGCTGGTGGACCTTCTCGACCGGGATGCCCAGCTTGGCCGCGAGGTCCTTCTGCTGCTCCTTGGTGTGCGGCAGGAACTCGTGCAGCGGCGGATCGAGGAACCGGATGGTCGCCGGGAAGCCCTTGAGCGCCTTGAAGATGCCGAAGAAGTCCTCGCGCTGGTACGGCAGCAGCTTCGCGAGCGCCGCCTCGCGGGCCTCCACCGTCTCGGCCAGGATCATCTCGCGCATCGCGTCGATGCGCTCGCCCTCGAAGAACATGTGCTCGGTACGCGTCAGGCCGATGCCCTTCGCGCCGAAGGCGATCGCGTTGCGGGTCTGCTCCGGCGTGTCGGCGTTGGTGCGCACCGACATGCGCGTCGCGTCCTCGCACCACTTCATCAGCTGGACGAAGTTCTTGTAGGTGCGGCTCTTCCTGGCCACCGGGTCGTTGGCGAGCAGGCCCTGGATGACCTCGGACGCCCCCGTCTCGATGCGGCCGGCGTAGACCTCGCCTGCCGTGCCGTCGATCGACAGCCAGTCGCCTTCCTTGTAGACCTTGCCGCCGACGGTCAGCGTCCGCTTGGCGTAGTCGATCTGCAGGGCCGCGGCGCCGCAGACGCACACCTTGCCCATCTGCCGCGCCACGAGCGCGGCGTGCGAGCTGACGCCACCACGCGCCGTGAGGATGCCCTCGGCGGCGATCATGCCGCGCAGGTCCTCGGGCGACGTCTCCACGCGGACGAGCAGCACCTTCCGGCCCTTCTCGGCGGCCTCGACGGCGCGATCGGCGTTGAAGAACACCTCGCCCGACGCCGCACCCGGCCCGGCGGGCAGGCCCTTGGCGATGACGGCCGCCTTGCTCACCGCGACGCGGTCGAACACGGGCGCGAGCACCTGATCGAGCTGGTCGGCCGGCACGCGCGTGACGGCGGTCTTCCAGTCGATGAGCCCCTCCTTCACCATCTCGACGGCAATCCGCACCGCCGCGACGCCCGTGCGCTTGCCGTTGCGCGTCTGCAGCATGTAGACGGTGCCGTCCTGGATGGTGAACTCGAAGTCCTGCATGTCCTTGAAGTGCGCCTCGAGCACCTTGCGGATGCGCTCGAGCTCCCTCAGCGACTTCGGCTGCTTCTGCGCCAGCAGGGCGACCGGGTCGGGCGTGCGCACGCCGGCCACGACGTCCTCGCCCTGGGCGTTCATGAGGAACTCGCCGTAGAACACCTTCTCGCCGGTCGCGGGGTCGCGCGTGAACGCCACGCCGGAGCCCGACTCCTCACCGGTGTTGCCGAAGACCATCGCCTGCACGTTGACGGCGGTGCCCCACTCGGCAGGGATGTTGTACTTGCGGCGATAGACCACCGCGCGGTCGTTCATCCACGAGCCGAACACCGCACCGACGGCCCCTTCGAGCTGCTCCCACGGATCGACAGGGAACGCCTTGCCCGTGCGGTCGAGCACGAGCTCCTTGAAGCGCTCGATGATCGCCTTGAGGTCGTCGGCCGTCAGGGTGCTGTCGTCGGCCTCGTGGTTGCCGTACACCTCGTCCTTGTAGGCCTCGATGACGGCCTCGAACGGCTCGTGGTCCTCGCCCGGCCGCTTCTGCACGCCGAGGACGACGTCGCCGTACATCTGGATGAACCGGCGGTAGCAGTCCCACGCGAAGCGCGGGTTGTCGGTCGCCTGCTCGAGGGCGAGCACGGTCTCGTCGTTCAGGCCGAGGTTCAGGATGGTGTCCATCATGCCCGGCATGGAGTCGCGGGCACCCGAGCGGACGGCGAGCAGCAGCGGGAACTTCTTCGCGTCGCCGAACTTGTAGCCCATGACGCGCTCGATCTTCGCGACGCCGGCGCGCATCTGCGCCTGCAGCGCGGTGGGATACCGGCGTCCGTGGGCGTAGTAGTAGGTGCAGACCTCGGTCGTGATGGTGAAGCCCGGGGGCACCGGCAGGCCGATGCGCGCCATCTCGGCAAGGTTCGCGCCCTTGCCGCCGAGCAGCGCCTTCATGGAGCCGTTGCCGTCGGCCTTGCCGGCTCCCCACGAGTAGACGTACTTGTCGGCGCGCCCGCGTGCCGCGGCAGCGGTCTTCTTCGACGTCGCGCGCTTGGCGGTCTTGCGCGCCGCGGACGTCGCGGCCGCGCGGCCGGAGGCCTTGCGCGCCGGGGCCTTGGCGGCGCGGGCGGGACGTGAGGAACGGGCGGACTTTGCGGGGCGCGCGGAACGCGCGGCCGTCACTGAGCGCTTCGGGGCGCGTGCTGCTTTCTTGGCCATGAACGCTATGACTCCTTCGAGGCGTGGGTAAGGCGGGAAACGCTAGGCCGGCGTTCCCGCAATCTGCGACAGGTCGGCGATGTCGAGGACGGCATCGCGCAGTGCCGCAAGCAGTGTCAGGCGAGCCTGACGCAGCGCCGGGTCGTCCACCATCACGAACACCTCGGCGAAGAAACGATCGACGGTCGGGCGCAGCGCGGCGATCTCGCCGAGCGCCTCACGATACCGGCCCTCGGCAGCCGCGGCGGCGATGGCAGCCTGCCGCGCGGCCAGCGCATCGGCCAGCGCCTGCTCGGCCGGCTCCACCAGCCCGGCCCGCAGCGCCGCCCCATCATAGCCGCTTGCCGGGGCGCGCGGCACGTCCTTGACGATGTTGGTGGCGCGCTTGAAGAGCACGGCCAGCGCGGTGAAGTCGTCGCTGGCGCGCACCTCGCGGAGCGCTTCGAGACGCCGCCTGAGATCCAGCGGCACCACGCCGGCCAGCGGCGTCCCTTCGGGCAGCACCGCGTTGATCTCGTCGGGCGCGTACCCGCGCCGCTCGAACAGGTAGCGCAGGCGCTCCACGAAGAAGCTCTCGAGCGCAGCGCGGCCCTCGGCCGACAGCGAGAGCGCCGCCGTGTCGGGCTGCGCCGCGTAGCGCGACAGGGCCTGCTCGACGAGGCCGCCCAGGTCCACCGCCGCGTCCACACCCGTCACGTCGGGCAGGTCCACCAGCACCTTCACGAGGCCCTGCGCCTGCCGGCGGAGCGCGAACGGATCACGCGTGCCCGTCGGCACCTCCCCTGCCAGGAACAGCCCGACGACCGAGTCGAGCTTGTCGGCGACGGAAAGCGCCGCCCACACCGGTCCGGCCTCGCCCAGCTGCTCGGCCGACGGCCCGGCCTGGGCGTCCACGCCGATCGGCTGGTACTGGTGGTAGATCGCCGTGGCCACCGGGGCCGGCAGCCCCTCGGCCCGTGCGTACACGCCGCCCATCACGCCCTGCAGCTCGGTGAGCTCGCGCACCATGTCGGTGGTGAGATCCGCCTTCGCGAGCCGCCCGGCACGCGCCGCGTCGTCGCGTGCGTCGGCCCGCCCGAAGGCCTCCGCCGCAATCCAGCCGGCCAGCCCGTCGAGCCGTTCGGCCTTGGCCTTGTACGAGCCGAGCCGCTTGTGAAACAGCACCGTGTCGAGCCGCGGCAGACGCGACGCGAGCGGCTGGCGGCGGTCGGTGTCCCAGAAGAACCGCGCATCGCGCAGCCGCGCCGTCAGCACCCGCTCGGCGTTGGTCGCGATCTTCTGCGGCTGTTCCACCTCGATGTTGGTCACCGCGAGGAACGCCGGCATCAGCTTCTGGTCGGCGTCCACCACCGGAAAGTAGTGCTGGTGGTGGATCATCGTCGTCGTCAGCACCTCCTCCGGCAGCTCGAGGAACTCTGCGGGGTACACGCCGGCGATGACCGACGGGTACTCGACCAGGTCGGCCACTTCGTGCATCAGCGACGGCTGCGCGGACACGCGCCCGCCGAGCCGGCGCGCGTGGGCGTCGAGCTCCCGGACGATCCGCTCGTGCCGCTCCTGGTGCTCGAGCACCACGAAGTGCTCGGCCAGGCGCGTGCGGTAGTCGGCGAAGTTGCGCACCTTGATGGACCGGCCAGCGCGTCCGCTGAGCGCCAGGAACCGGTGGCCGTAGCTGAGGGCGCCCGACCGCACGTCGTTGACGGCCGCGCTGTGGGAGACGTTCGAACGGCGGATGGTGAAGGGCACGACGCGTCCGCCGAAGAGGAACAGCAGCCAGCGGATGGGACGGCCGAACGTCAGCTCGCCCTTGCCGTCGTCGAGCAGGGCGTCCCAGCGCATCTGCTTCGGGAACGCGAGGCTGCGCAGCGTGGCGCCGAGCACGTCGGGCAGGACGTCCACGGCCGCGCGCCCGCGATCGCGGCGCACCAGCGCGACGTGCTCGCCCTTTGGCGTCGTCACCCGCGAGAGGTCGCCCACGTCGAGCCCGTGCTTGCGCGCGAATCCGACTGCCGCCGGCGTCGGCGTGCCGTCCGCCGCGAACGCGGCCGCCACCGACGGCCCCGTGATCTCGTCCTCGAGGTCGGTCTGCCGTTCGGCCACTTTCGCGACGCGCGCGGCGAGGCGCCGCGGCGTGGCGTACGTCTCGACGGCGCTGTCGATGGGCAGACGGAACGCCGCCAGCTGCGCGGCGAGCCGTTCGGCGAGCTGGTCGGTCAGGCCGGGCAGCCACCCGGCGGGCAGTTCCTCGCAGCCGATTTCCAACAGGAGTTCACGATCCACGCGTGCGTTGTCCTCTCGAGCCGCGCGTCAGGCGCCGGCAACCGGCGCCGGCTGCGCGCCCTCCACGTAGAGCCGGGCGATGGCGACGGCCAGTTCACGCACCCGCAGGATGTAGGCCATGCGCTCGGTCACACCGATGCCGCCGCTCGCGTCGAGCGTGTTGAACAGGTGCGAGCACTTGAGGCACTGCTCCAGCGCCGGCAGCACCAGGCCGTCGTCGACGAGCTGCCGGGCCATCGTGTAATGCCTGTCGAACAGGTCGCGGTTGAACGCGCCGAACGCGCCGTCGTCGAGGCCCACGCGGCCGAACGCGTAGGTCGACTGCTCGACCTCGTCGCGGTGCCGCACCTCGCCGTACGACACGCCGGGCGCCCACTCGAGGTCGTAGACGCTGGTCACCTTCTGCAGCACCATCGCGATGCGCTCGAGCCCGTAGGTGAGCTCGGCGGCAATCGGCGACAGCTCCACGCCGCCCGCCTGCTGGAAGTAGGTGAACTGGGTGATCTCGAGGCCGTCAAACAGCACCTGCCAGCCGATGCCCCAGGCGCCGAGCGTCGGCGACTCCCAGTTGTCCTCCTCGAAACGGATGTCGTGCGCGCGGGTGTCGATGCCGCAGGCCTCGAGCGACTGCAGGTAGAGGTACTGCACCTCGTCTGGCGCAGGCTTGAGGATCACCTGGAACTGGTGATGCTTGAACAGCCTGTTCGGGTTCTCCCCGAACCGCCCGTCCGCCGGACGGCGGGACGGCTGCACGTACGCCACGTTCCAGTGCGTCGGCCCCAGCACCCGGAGGAACGTCTCCGGATGCATGGTGCCGGCCCCGACCTCGACGTCGAGGGGCTGCTGGAGCAGGCATCCCTGCGCGGCCCAGTACTGCGACAGCTTGAAGATCAGATCCTGAAAGGTCACGGGTTCATTTCACGCAGTACGCGCGCCGAACGCGGCTCGCGGTCCAGATGCCAGACGAGGAGCAGACGATGCGCCGCCTGGAGTTCGGCCAGCACCCGAGGGTGCGGCTCCACGTCGCCAAGCTGTGACGGGCCCCGTCCGGCACACACCGTCAGGAACCCCAGTGCCTCGGGCGAGACCCTCACGCCGCCCTGCCCCGACGCACACGCCGTACACAGGTACCAGTGCGATCGGCTTTCGAGCACGGCCCCGGCAGTAAACGCGGCGCCGCACCGCGGACACGCCGTCACCGACGGATAGACGCCTTCCAGCCGCAACAGCCAGTACTCGAAGTACCGGGCCAGCGTCCCGGCCGACCCGCCGGCGACGAGTGCCTCGAGTACCGCCAGGCCGAGCCGGAACAGCCGCTCCTGGGGATCGTTGTCCGACGCCCACTCGTCGAGCAGCTCCGCGAAGTAGCTCGCGTAGGTGCAGGCCTCGCCCGGGGCCGACAGCGGCGACCGCACGGCCTCGGCGTAGGTCAACTGCACCAGGTCCCGCTGTTCGCGCTCCGTGTAGGCGGCGCGCACGAGGGTGAGCGGCTCGAGCGCACCGGCAAACCGCCGGCGCGATCGGCGTGCGCCACGCGCCACCCCACGCTTCTTGCCACGGTCCCGCGTCAACAGCACGACGATGCGATCGGACTCCCCGAGCGCGTACGTGCGCAGCACGAGGGCGTCGCCGGTGTAGAGCGGCATGCGACCCGGATGATTCTAGCAGCAGACGCGCGGTTCTCGCGGAGCCTCGACTGGCACGACTCCTGAAAGTGGTCAGTGCCACGCTACGCGAGGTAACTCAGGAACACGGTGGCCAGGCCCAGGAAGGCGAGGAAGCCGAACACGTCGGTGAGCGTCGTGATGAACACCGACGACGCCAGCGCCGGGTCGACCTTCATGGCGCGGAGGCCCAGGGGCACCAGGGTGCCGGCCGTCGCCGCGATGAACATGTTGATGACCATCGCGAGGCCTAGGATGAGGCCGAGCCACGGGTCGCTCTGCAGCAGCCACGCGCCCAGCGCCGCGACGGCGCCGAG
>JBIQIB010000005.1:62675-75152 GCA_044508265.1 Acidobacteriota bacterium | reverse complement strand
CGCCGACGAGCTGGCAAGCCGACAAGCTGACTCGCCGACGTGCTGACAGACCGACAAGCGAAGCGGTACTGCCGTCCGCAACTTGCTGACCATCCGGTGAGCTGACACGCTGGGCCACCGACCCCGCGGACGAGCTGACTCGCCGGCAAGCCGGCAAGCGACGTGCGCCTACGAGCTGGCAAGCCGCCCCGCCGACCCGCCGACGTCCCGACCCGCCGTCAAGCTGACCCGCCGACGTGCGGACCCGCCGACAAGCTGACTCGCCGACTTGCTGACTCGCCGACAAGCCGACTTGCCGACCCGCCGATCGTGGTACCGTCGAGATCGCGCCGCATGCTCCGCTCGCTCGACCGCTACGTCATCCGGGAAACGCTCGCGCCGTTCGCGCTGACCCTGCTGATCCTCACCTTCGTCCTCCAGATCCCTCAGATCATGGAGGTCGCTGAAGAACTCCTCGCCAAGGGCGTCGGCCTGCCCACCATCGGCCGCATCCTGCTGACGCTGCTGCCCATGGCGGTCGCAATCACCATCCCCGTGTCGCTGCTCGTCGGCCTGCTCATGGCCCTCGGCCGCCTTTCGGGCGACCGTGAGGCCGTGGCCATGCAGGCGTGCGGCGTGAGCCTGTACCGCATGGGCCGCCCGGTGCTGGCGCTGGCCATCGTCGCGACGGCCGCCACGGCCTGGGTCATGATCGAGGCCCTCCCGTACGGCAACCGCAGCTACCGCGACATCACCTACTCGATCATCCAGGCCAAGGCCGAGAGCGACATCCGGCCGCGGGTCTTCTTCGACGACTTCCCCAACCTCGTCCTGTACGTCCGCGACATCCCGCCCGAGACCCGGGGCTGGCAGCAGGTGTTCCTGGCCGACTCGCGGAACCCGAGCGAGCCGCAGCTCCTGACGGCTGCACGCGGGCACTTCGTCCTCGAGCCGGAGGCGCGTCGCGTGGACCTGGTGCTCGAGGACGGCGTCGTCCACCGATCACGGCCCGACAACCCGCAGCAGTACGAGCTGCAGCAGTTCACCTCGCTGACCGTGCAGCTCGACCCCGAAGCCGTCTTCCCGAGGCAGGGCCTGACGCCGGGCGACAACGAGATGACGATCCCGCAGCTGCGCACGAAGGCGCGCGAGATGCGGGAACAGGGGCTCTCGCCGCACAACCCCATCATGGCCATCCACCGGAAGTACTCCATCCCGGTGGCCTGTCTCGTGTTCGGGCTGTTGGCGCTGGGCCTCGGCGTGACGCACCGCAAGGACGGCAAGAGTTCCAGCTTCGTCGTCGCGATTGCGGTGGTGCTCGTGTACTACTTCGTGATGTACGTCAGCGAGGCGCTGGCAAAGGGACAGCGGCTGCCGCCGGAACTGGCCATGTGGATGCCCAATATCCTGCTGGGCGCCGCCGGGATCGCGCTGCTCGTCTTCCGGGCGCAGGGACGCGAGCTGCCGGACCTCGCGTTCACGGTGCCCGTCCCCGGCTGGCTTGCGCGCTGGTGGCCCGGTGCCACGGTCGCTGCAGACGGCGCGACGACGGCGTCGGCCGACGCGGGTGCGGGATCTGCGCCCGCGCCGGCGGCCCCGGCGGGCGGTCCCGCCAGGACACCTGCGCCTGCCCGCGGTATGCGACCCACGCCCCCGAACCGGGTCGTGATCGTCATCCGTCTGCCCCGCGGCCTGCTCCCCTCCGTCACGCTGCTCGACCGCTACATCGGCCAGACCTACCTGCGCGTGTTCGCCGTGGCCTTCGTCGGGATGCTCGCGCTCTTCTACATCGGGCTGTTCACCGACTACAGCGAGTACCTCTTCAAGAACCAGGTCAGCGGCTCGACGATGATGCGCTTCTTCGCGTACTCGACGCCGCAGTTCATGTACTACGTGACGGCGCTGGCGACGCTCGTCGGCGGCCTCGTCACCATCGGCCTGCTCACCCGCACGAGCGAGCTGACCGTGCTCGAGGCCTGCGGCGTGTCGCTGTACCGCGCAGGCGTACCCCTGCTCCTCTGCGCCGTCCTGTGGAGCCTGCTGCTCTTCGGCATGGAACAGAGCGTGCTGGCCCCGGCCAACAGGCAGGCCCAGATGCTGCGCAGCTACATCCGCAGCGGCACACCGCGCACCTTCGACATCTCGAGCCGCCAGTGGATGGCCGGCAGCGACGATCGCCTGTACCACTACGGGCGGTTCGATCCCGCGGCGCAGCGGCTCGACGAGCTGCAGGTGTACGACTTCGACGAGACGGGCTGGAACCTCTCACAGCGGACGTACGGGCGCCTCGTGACGTGGCGCGAGGGCGACCTCTGGGACGCCTCGCAGGGATGGGCGCGTACCTTCGAAGCGCGCAACACCGTCGCGGACTTCCGCCTCTACGCCACGCGCGAGCTGACACTCGAACGGCCCGACTACTTCGGCGTCGAAGAGCCGAGAGCCGCCCAGGCCGAGCGCCTGAAGCTGGACGAGCTGCGCGAGCACATCGGCGAGCTGCAGCAGGCGGGCTACGACACGACGGGCCTCAGGGTCGCGCTGCACCGGAAGATCGCCTTCCCGTTGATCACGGTGATCATGACGCTCATCGCGATTCCCTTCGGCGTCACGACCGGCCGCAAGGGCACGCTGTTCGGCATCGGCCTCGGCATCGTGCTCGCCATCGCCTACTGGGTGATGCAGAGCCTCTTTGCCGCCATCGGCACGGCCGGCCTCCTCTCCCCCGCCCTGGCGGCCTGGGCGCCCAACATCCTGTTCGCGGCCGTCGCCGTCTACCTCCTGCTGACCGCCCGGACATGAGCCGGCGTCGCGCAGCGGTGTCCGTCTCGGGACATAATGACGGCCGGGTGTGCCCGGGCGGCGCATCCACCTCCCAGTACTCATGGCCGTCCTGATTCTCGTCACGCTTGCGCTCATGCCCGTGGCCGCCTGGCTCGGCCGGCAGGGCTCGCGCGTCGCCTCGCTGCTCGCCCTCTGGCCCGCCGCCGCCGCGGCCTACCTCCTGACGACGCTGCCCGACGTCACGGCAGGCAGGCCGGTGCCGAGCGTCGTCAGCTGGGTGCCGTCGCTCGGGCTCGACCTCTCGTTCAGGCTGGACGGGCTCAGCGTCCTGTTTGCGCTGCTGATCACCGTCATCGGCGCGGGCATCGTCGTCTACGGCGCGCACTACTTCGACGGCCACCGCTATGCCGGACGGTTCCAGGCCACGCTCTTCGCCTTCATGGCCGCCATGCTCGGCGTCGTGTGCAGCGACAACGTCTTCCTGTTGTTCGCATTCTGGGAGCTGACCGGGTTCACGTCGTTCCTGCTGATCGGGTTCGACCACGAGAAGGCCGAGTCACGGTACGCGGCCATCCAGGCACTCATCGTGACGGGCACGGGCGGTCTGGCGCTGCTCGCGGCCGGCGTGCTGCTCGTGCAGGTGACCGGCACCACGTCGCTCGCGGCGATGGCCGCGCAGCACACCGTCGTCGGCGCGCACGTGCTGTACGCGCCCATCGTCGGACTGCTCCTGCTCGCCGCCTTCACCAAGTCGGCGCAGTTCCCCTTCATGTTCTGGCTGCCCAACGCGATGGCGGCGCCGACGCCCGTCAGCGCGTACCTGCACTCGGCCACCATGGTGAAGGCCGGCATCTACCTCGTCGCCAGGATGACGCCGGTGGTCGGCGGCAGCGAGCTGTGGACGCTGCTGGTGTCGGTCGCCGGCGGCACGACGATGGTGCTCGGCGCCTGGCGGGCGCTGCACGAGACGGACCTCAAGGCCATCCTGGCCTACACGACCCTGTCGGCGCTCGGCACGATCATGTTGCTGCTCGGCGTCGGCACCGAGGCGACGATCGCCGCGGCCATCGTCTACCTGGTCGCCCACGCCTGCTACAAGGGGACGCTGTTCCTCTGCGCCGGCATCGTCGATCACGAGACAGGCACGCGCGACATCCGTGAGCTCGGCGGGCTGCGGCGTGCGCTGCCCGTCACGTCGGCGGTGGCCACGCTCGGTGCGGCGTCGATGGTCGGCCTGCCCCTCTTCCTCGGGTTCTTCGCCAAGGAGCTGGAATACGAGGCCGTGCGCGTCGGCACGACCTATCCGGGCCTCCTGACGACCCTGGTGGTCGCGTCGAGCGCGATGCTCGGTGCCGCGGCGCTGCTCGTCGGCTGGCTGCCCTTCGACGGCCGGCGGACGCTCGAGGGCGACGTCCACGAGGCTTCACCTGGTCTCTGGGGACCCGCCCTCGTGCTCGCGCTCGCCGGACTCGCCTTCGGGACGCTCGGCACGCCGATCACGCCGCTGCTGCTGGCGGCCGCGCGAGGCGTTGGCGGCGACGCCGTGGAGCTCTCCCTCACGCTCTGGCACGGCTTCACGCTCACGCTCGCGCTCAGCGCGCTCACTGTGGCCGCCGCGCTGGCGCTCTATCTGGGCCGGCACCAGATCAGGCGCCTGCCACGGCTCGCCGCGCTCGCCGGCGAAGCCATCTACACGACGACGCTCACCGTCCTCGACGCCGCCAGCAACCGTCTGGCCCCGGCGTTCCAGGGCGGCACACTGGCCGCCTACATCCTCGTCTCCATGGTCTCGACCGGCGTGCTCGTGGGCAGCACGCTGTACCTGAGTCACAGCCCGATTGTCCGGGAGGGATTCGACGACTGGCGCGTCTACGAGGTGCTGGTCGCCGCGCTCATCATCGGCGGCGCACTCGCGGCCGTGCGCGCCCGTCACACCATGGCCGCCGTGCTGGCGCTCGGCACCTCCGGGTACGGGGTGGCGCTCACCTTCATCCTCTACGGCGCGCCCGACCTGGCGATGACGCAGTTTGCGGTCGAGACGCTCACGGCCGTGATCCTCGTGTTCGTGTTCTGGCAGTTCCCGCGCGTCGACTACCGATCGCCGAAGCGCATCAAGCTGCGTGACGGGCTCGTCGCGGCCGCCTTCGGCCTGATCGTCGCCGCGCTCACCCTGCAGACCGGCACGATGGACACGAGCCCGCGGCTGCGCGACTACTTCGCCGAGATGGCGCCGCTGGCGGCCCACGGCCGCAACATCGTCAACGTCATTCTCGTGGACTTCCGCGCGCTCGACACGCTGGGCGAGACCACCGTGCTCGTGACGGCAGCCGTCGGCGTGCGCGCGCTGCTGTACATCGCGGCGGCAGAACGGCGGCAACGATGAACTCGGACATCCTGCGCACGGCCACGCGCCTGTTCATGCCCCTGCTGCTGCTCTTCGCGGTGCTGCTGCTCGGGCGCGGGCACAACTACCCCGGAGGCGGCTTCGTCGCCGGACTCGTCGTCTCGATCGCCTTCGTGCTGCTGATGATGGCCGACGGCCCGGCGGCGGCGCGGCGGGCGCTGATCGTCGAGCCCTCGCGGCTGCTCGGCCTCGGGATGCTCGTGATGCTGGGCAGCGCGCTCCTGCCCGCGCTCTACGGCAGGCCGTTCCTGACGGCCCTCTGGACCGAGATCGGGCCAGGGCCGGGCCATGGCCTTGCCGTCGGGTCGCCGTTCATCTTCGATCTGGGCGTGTGCATGATCGTGATCGGCGTCGTGCTCACCATGACCTTCCACCTGGCAGAGGACTGACCCCGTGCAGCTGATGCTCGCCATCGTCGCCGGCACGCTCTACGCCGCTGGCATCTACCTCCTGCTGCGCCGCAGGCTCGCGCAGCTCATCATCGGTCTCGGCTTCCTCACCAACGGGTCGAACGTCCTGATCTTCTCGGCCGGCGGGCTCACCCGCTCGCAGGCGCCCGTCATCCCGGGCGACGCGATGACCATCGACGTGCCGTATGCCGACCCGGTGCCGCAGGCGCTGGTCCTCACCGCCATCGTGATCGGCTTCGGCGTGCTGGCCTTTGCGCTGGTCCTCGCCCACCAGGTCCACCGCTCGAGCGGCGCCGACGAACTGCGAGGCTCGCGCTAGATGCGTCTCGTGCTGCCCATCGCGGTGCCGATGTGCACCGCTGCCATCCTCCTGCTGGTGCCGCACCCGCGCGTCCGGCGCTGGGTCGCGCTGTGCGGCAGCATCGTCCTGCTGGCCTGCGGCGTGGAGCTGTTCCGCCAGGTCCAGGCCGCAGGCATCCAGGTGCTGCACGTCGGGAACTGGCCCGCGCCCTTCGGCATCACGCTCGTCGGCGACACGCTGTCGGCGTCGCTCGTCGTGGCCGTGGGCGTCGTCGGCGTCGCGGTGACCGGCTATGGCTTCGCGGGCGTCGATCCGCGCCGCGAGGCGGGTGGCTATCACGCCCTGCTGCTGGTGCTGATGATGGGCGTGTGCGGCGCGTTCCTCACGGGCGACCTCTTCAACCTGTACGTCTGGTTCGAGGTCATGCTCGTCGCCTCGTTCGTGCTGATGGCGCTGCACCGCACGCGCGAGCAGGTGCAGGCGGCGCTGATGTACGTCACCCTGAACCTCATCGCCTCGACGTTCCTGCTCACCGCGCTCGGGCTCCTCTACGGCCAGTCGGGATCGCTCAACATGGCCGACCTGTCGCGCCAGTGGGCCATGAACGGGCCGCCGCCGCTGCAACTGCCGCTGGCGATGCTCTTCCTGACCGCGTTCGGCGTGAAGGCCGCGCTGTTCCCCTGGTTCTTCTGGCTGCCGGTGTCGTATCACGCGCCGCCCGCTGCCGTCGGCGCGGTGTTCGCGGGCCTGCTGACGAAGGTCGGCGTGTACTCGATGATCCGGGTGTTCACGCTGCTCTTCCGGCAGGTGCCCCCGGGCGTGTACACGCTCATCCTCGCGCTGTCGCTCGTGACGATGGTCGTCGGCGTGGTCTGCGCGCTGACGCAGCGCGACTTCCGCCGCGTGCTCGCGTTCAACCTGGTGGGCCACATCGGCTACACGACCATGGGACTCGGGATCATGACGGGGGCGGCGCTGGCCGGGTCGCTGCTGTACGTCGTCCACCACATTGCCGCCATCACGAACCTGTACCTGGTGAGCGGCATCTTCCTGCGGATGCGCCGGACGTCGGATTTCGGGATGCTGGGCTCGCTCTACCGCGACTACCCTGCCGTGTCGCTCCTCGCGATGATCCCGATCTTCGCGCTCGCGGGCATGCCGCCGCTGTCGGGATTCGTGGCGAAGCTCGCGATCGTCCAGGCGGCCTTTGCCGCCGAGGCGTGGTGGTCGGGCGCCATCGCGCTCGTCGTCGGCATCCTCAGCCTGCTGTCGATGGCGCGGTTGTGGGAAGCCGGCTTCTGGAAGGACGCCCCGCCCGACGCCGACAAGGCCGGCCCGATCTGGCCGATGATGCTGCCCATCATCGGGCTGTCGGCCGTGACGATCGCGATGAGCGTGGCTGCGGAGCCGATGACGGTGTTCGCGACGCGCGCCGCCGAGTCGCTCATCGCGCCAGACGCCTACATCTCGGCGGTCCTGGGAGGAGGAAGCTGACGTGCTGCTCGGCAACGTGATGCTGGCCATCGTCTGGACGGCCCTGAGCGGGTTCTCGTTCGGCAACCTGGCGCTGGGCTTCGTCGTGGGCTACGTCATCCTCGCCGTCCTGGCGTTCGGCGGCGTCGTACCGCGGACGTACCACGACAAGACCGCCGCCGTCCTGTCGCTCGTCGTGTTCATCATCCGCGAGTTCCTCATGGCCAACGCGCGAATGGCCGTGGACGTCATACGGCCCGTGCGCGACCTTCGTCCGGGGATCGTCGCCGTGCCGCTGGACGTCGAGACCGACTTCGAGATCCTCGTGCTCACGACGCTCATCAGCCTGACGCCCGGCACGCTGGCGGTGGACATCTCAGACTCGGGGAAGGTGCTCTACGTGCACGTCATGCACGTGACGTCCGCCGAGGCAGCGCGCGACTCCATCAAGGAGGAGTTCGAGCGCCGCGTGATGCGCGTCCTGGCCTGAGGCACGGGAGAGAAAGACATGCTGGACGTCGTGTTTCAACTGGTGCTGGGCATCCTCGGGCTGTCGCTGCTGATCTGCTTCGTGCGCCTGTACCTCGGGCCCACGCTGGCCGACAGGATCGTGGCCATGGACCTGCTCGCCATCGTCACGGTGGGCATCATCGTCGTCAGCGCGGCGAGCAGCGGACAGGCTGGCAGTCTCGACGTGGCGATCATGATCGCGCTGGTGGGCTTCCTCGGGACCGTCGCGTACGCGTGGTACGTCCAGAAGGAGGAGCAGCAGTGATTCAGTGGGCGACGGCCATCCTGATGCTCGTCGGCTCGGTGTTCACGCTGCTGGCCGCGACCGGCGTGCTGAAGCTGCCCGACGCCGTGATGCGGATGCAGGCGTCGGCCAAGGCCTCCACGCTCGGCCTCACGTGCCTGCTGCTCGGCGCGGCGTTCCAGCTTCCCGACCTTTCGTCCGTCGTGCGTCTCATGAGCCTCGGCGGGTTCCTGATGGCGACCGCGCCGCTGTCGGCGCACATCGTCGCGCGCGCGACGCTGAACCGTGGCGCGCCGCTGTGGTCCGGCCTCGTGGTCAACGAGCACCCACCCTCGAACGGCGCCAACGCCAACGCCCGTGGTGGTGATGCCGTGACCGGCGCCGCCCCCGGCGCATCCAGCGCGGACAGCTGACCCGCCGTCGCGCAGCGCGTCACGCGGGGTCACGACCGCGGGTGATGGGCGTCGTAGAGCTGCTTGAGTCGCGCCTCCAGCACGTGGGTATAAATTTGCGTGGTCGAGAGGTCTGCGTGACCAAGCATGAGCTGAATGGCGCGCAGGTCGGCTCCCCTGTCGAGCAGGTGCGTCGCAAAGGAGTGCCGGAGGGTATGCGGTGACACGTCGGTGGTCACGGCAGCCTTGACGGCGTAACGCTTCAGCAGCTTCCAGAACCCCACGCGCGTCAGCGGCGCGGCTCCCCTGCCCGACGGAAAGAGCCAGCCCGAAGCGACGCCCTTCAACAGCGCGGGCCGCCCCTCGCGCAGGTACCGCGCGACCCAGTCCCGCGCCTGATCACCCACAGGCACCACCCGCTGCTTGTCGCCCTTCCCGATGCACGTCAGGTATCCCACGTCGAGGTGAAGGTCGCCGGGCTTGAGGCTCACCAGCTCGGAGACCCGCAGGCCCGTCGCATACAGCAGCTCGATCAGCGCGCGGTCCCGAAGGCCGCGCGGGGTCGAGACATCGGGGGCCTCGAGCAGGCGATCGACCTCCTCGAGCGACAGGTAGCGCGGCAATTCCCGCCAGGCACGCGGCGGGCGCAGGTCGTCGGCCGGGTCGGCGGCGATGGCCCGTTCGACGAGCAGGTGGCGATAGAAGCCGCGGACGCCCGCGACCACGCGCGCCACGCTGCGCGGGGCGTAGCCTTCCGCCATCAGCTGACGGACGAAGGCCTCGAGGTCGTGGGTCGTCAGGGCCTCGGCTGGCTGTCCCAGGCCCTCGGCGAAGCGCGCCAGCGCCAGCAGGTCGCGGCCGTAGCTCTCGACCGACCGCGGCGACAGCCGCCGCACCACGCGCAGGTGGTCGAGGTAGGCGTCGATCCGGGCCCACGACGAGGGCGCTGCCGTCACAGGTACGCGGCGCCCACCATGATCCGCCGGATGCGCATGTACGGCGCGCCGTGCGAGATGTGGTTGATCTGCACCGGCTG
Source organism: Acidobacteriota bacterium (assembly GCA_044508265.1). GTDB lineage: Bacteria > Acidobacteriota > Vicinamibacteria > Vicinamibacterales > Vicinamibacteraceae > JAEZDP01. Next base: position 65,625 of record JBIQIB010000005.1, on the reverse strand, counting down.
TCCCTTTGCGTCGCCGGTCGTGCCGAACATCTCCCACGAGCCCTTGTTCGAGATCGCGTCGAGGTTCGCGAAGAAGTCGGTCGTGATGGCGTTATAGGTGACGTCCGACACCATCCGCGTCACCTTGCCGTTCTTGATCTCCCAGAACGCGTCGCCGCCGAACTGTCCGTTGTAACGCTGCTGGTCGATCGAGTAGCTGCCGCGGCCGTCGATGAGCAGACCGTCCTTCGTGTCGGCGATGATCTCGTCGGCGCTCGGCGCGTCGTCTCCGCCCGGCTCGACATGGACGTTCGGCATCCGCAGGAACGGGTAGTTCCGCCACGATGTCGCGAAGGTGCAGCCACGGCTCTCGCGCTCGCCGATGAAGTGCGCCGTCTCGCGGTTGGTCTGCAGGCCCACCAGGACGCCCTCGCGGACGATCGGCCACGACGTGGTCTTCACCCCGTCGTCGTCGTAGCCGACGGTGCACAGGCCGCCGTCGATCGTGCGGTCGGCCGTCACGTTGAACAGCGGACTGCCGTACTTCAGGCGGCCGACGTCCTCCACCTTGATGAAGCTCGTCCCCGCGTAATTCGCCTCATAACCAAGGATGCGATCGAGCTCGGTGGGGTGGCCGATGATCTCGTGGATCGTCAGCATCGAGTGCGACGGCGTCATCACCAGATCCTTGAGCCCGGCCTGGACGGGCGGCGCCATCGCGTGCTCGACGGCTTCGGCGGCGATCCTGTCGGCGTTCTCCAGCATCCGGCCGCTCGTCACGATCTCCCACCCGCCGGTGCGCGCCGGGACGGTGAACGTGCGGCTCTTCACCTTGCCGCCCGCACGGGCCGTTGCCGTGTAGCCGGGCGAGACGCGCCAGAACTCCTGCTCGATGTAGGAGCCCTCGCTCGAGGCGAAGTACTTCCACTCGTAGTCCTGGGCGATGCGCGACTGCACGCGGATGACGCCCCTGGTCGCCAGCAGCCGTTCGTTGATCTGCAGCAGGAACGCGATCTTGTCGTCGAGCGGCACCGAGAACGGGTCGACCTCCGTCGGCGTGGCCCAGTATGTCTGGTAGGCCGGCGTGGGCGAGAGCCGGACGTCGAAGCGCTTCGCTATCGCGCTGGCGCGGGCCACGTCGACCGCCTGTGCCGCGATGCGGCGGATCTCGTCCTCGGTCACCAGCGGGCTGCTGGCAAATCCCCAGACGCCGCTGTGCAGCACCCGCACGCCGAAGCCGGCGCTCTCGTTCCGCCCGCCGCCCCCGCCGAACCCGAAGCCGCCGTCGATGACGATGCGGTCGCGGACGCTGATCGAGTCGTTCACGTTGCGGGTGAAGCGGATGTCGCAATAGGAGGCGCCGAGGCGCTTCGCTTCGCCCAGCGCCACGTCCGACAGCCCCTTGAATTTCGAGGCGAGCGCACGTCCGTTCGACTGCGCGATGAGGTCGGCGACCAGGTCGCTGGCGGCCAGCGCCACCGTCGTCGCGCCCGCACCCTTGAGGAAGTCACGTCGATTCCATGCCATGGCTCACGTCCTCCGCTCAGACGGCCGGCGAGATCGAGGTCATCGTGAAGTCCTCGATCTTCATCGCAGGCACCATGGCCGTGCCGGGCTGGTCGTAGGCCTCGCCCGTGTGCATCGGCACCGGCGGCCCGAGCGCGCTGATGTTGTTGAACCCGACCACCGGGGTCTCGTTCCACCGGAAGTTCTGCACGGGCTGCGTCACCTCGCCGTTCTCGATGAGGAACAGGCCGTCGCGGGTCATGCCGGTGTACAGGATGGACATGGGCTCGACGGGGCGCATGTACCAGAAGAACGACACGAGCAGGCCGCGCTTCGTCGACCTGATCATGTCGTCCACCGACGTCGTGCCGCCGTCCATCACGAGGCTGAGGCCCGCAGGCGTGCCCGTGGGCTGCCGGCCCTGCTTGTGCGCCCAGTACCGGCTGTCATACAGGTTCCTGACCACGCCCTTCTCCACCCACGTCACGTCGCGCGCGGCAAGGCCGTCCTGGCCGATCGGCGTCTGCCGCAGCACGGGATGGTTGATCTGGCTCCGGATGGTCACGTTGTCGCCGAACAGCTTCTCGCCGAGCTTCGTCCGGCCGCGTTCGTCGGGGCTCGACATGAAGCTGCGCCCCTCCTCTGCGGCACGGGCGTCGAAGGCGCCCATGAGCAGCGAGAGGAAGCGCGCGGCGGGCCGCGGCTCGAGGATGACGGTGTAGTCGCCCGGCTCGATCGCGCGCGGCTTCTGCGACTTCAGCGCCTTGTCCGAGGCCGTCTCGGTGATCTGCACAGGATCGATCAGCGCGACGTCCTTGAGGCCGGTCTGCCCTGCCCAGCCCGAGCCGGTGCCGTCCGGCGTGCGGCACGTGAGGATGAAGCTCGCCTCGGCGTACTGGAAGTACGCAAACAGCCCCTCGCTGTTGGCGGTCGCCTGCGTCCAGTGCACCTTCGGGATGTAGCCGGCGCCGACGACGCCCTTCTTCTCGCAGATGTCCAGGCTCTGCTTCACCATCGCGGCGCGTTCGCCGGGGCCGAAGGCGACGGTCCTGTCGATGACGGCCTCGACGGGCGCGTAGTCCTGCGGCGGCTTCACGAGCGGCATGGCCTCGGGGTTGTCCGGCTTGCGCTTCGCGAGCGTCTGCGCCTCCTCGATGGCCGTCTTCAGCGAGGCATCGTCGAACTGGTGCGTGACCGTGCTGGCGCTCTTCTGCCCGTAGTGCACGGTGATCTGCACCTGCTGGTCGTGCTCGATCAAATTGGCGGTGATGCTCGAGTTCGCGTAGCGCGTGGCCGATCGCTCGCCGCCGGAGAACTCCACCTCGACGGCGTCGGCGCTGGCCATGTTCAGGATTCGGTCGGTGATTGCCTTCACTTCGTCACGTGAGTAGCTCATCGTCCTCTTCTCGCCCTCGGTAGGGACGGCTCTCCGAGCCGTCCTTCACGTTTCATCTGGACGCGCGCC
>JBIQIB010000005.1:59791-62575 GCA_044508265.1 Acidobacteriota bacterium | reverse complement strand
CCTCGGTAGGGACGGCTCTCCGAGCCGTCCTTCACGTTTCATCTGGACGCGCGCCTCGCGTCTTCAATCTCCTGCAGTCGTCGCCCTCGTCCCGGGAGGTCCTCCCTGGTACGGCCCGAGGAGAACTGCCCGGGGGACGGCCCGGGGGGACGGCCCGGGGGGCCGTCCCTACCTCGTCACGTGAACGCGGCGCCGACCATGACCTTGCGGATCAGGCACGGCGCCGATCCGTGCGACGGGTAGTTCGACTGCACCGGCTGCCCCTTCGCGTCGCCGTCCATGCCGTGGTGCTCCCAGGTCTCCGGCGGCCCGACGGCATCGAGGTTCTGCCAGAAGTCCGTGGTGATCGCGTTGTAGGTGAAGTCGGTCACCATGCGCGTCACCTTGCCGTTCCTGATCTCCCAGAACGCGTTGCCGCCGAACTGGCCGTTGTAGCGCTGCTGGTCGATGCTGAAGCTGCCTGCGCCGTCCACGAGGACGCCGTCCTTGACGTCGGCAATCATGTCGTCGAGCGTCGGCGAGCCTGGCGGCCCGGCCTCGAGCTGGATGTTGGGCATCCGCAGGAACGGGTAGTTGCGCCAGTGGTTCGCGAAGGTGCAGCCGCGGCTCTCCGACTCGCCGATGTAGTGGGCGGTCTCGCGGTTCGTCTGCAGGCCCACCAGGATGCCCTCGCGGATGATTGGCCACTTCTGCGTCTTCACGCCGTCGTCATCGTAGCCGACCGTGCCGGCCGCGCCGGGATGCGTGCGGTCGGCCGTGACGTTCAGCAGCCGGCTGCCGTACTTCAGCGCGCCGAGGTCCTCGAGCGACACGAAGCTCGTACCGGCGTAGTTGGCCTCGTAGCCCACGATGCGGTCGAGCTCGGTCGGGTGCGCGATGATCTCGTGGATCGTGAGCGCGAGGTGGGACGGCTTCAGCACCAGGTCCTTCAGTCCTGCCCGCACCGGCTCGGCCATCGAATGCTCCACGGCCTCTGCCGCGACGCGCTCGGCGTGCCCGGAGAGGTCGGCGTTGACGAGGAACTCGTAGCCCGCCGTCGAGGCTCCCGGCGTGTACACGCGCGTCTTGACCTGCCCCTTGCTGCTGCGCGCCGTCGCCGCGCATCCGCACGAGCAGTAGTAGAGGCTCTGTTCGATGAACGAGCCCTCGCTGGTGACGAGGAACTTCCAGTCGTGCGAGAAGCTGGCGTACGCGTTGGCGAAGATGACCTGCGCGTGCTTCTGGATCGCCGAGGTCGCTTCCGTCAGCAGCGCCAGCTTCTCCTCGAGCGGCACGGTGAACGGGTCGCGTTCGTGCGGCGTCTCGTAGAAGTCGTCCCAGGCGGGCGTCGGTGCCAGCTTGACGTCGAACCGCTTCGCCATGGCGCTTGCCCGCGCGATGTCCGTCGCCAGCCGGACGACACGACGCACCTCGTCCGGCGTCGTGACCGGGCTGCTTGCAAAGCCCCAGACGCCGGAGTGGACGACGCGCACGCCGAAGCCGGACGTGTCGGAGATGCCGCCGCCGGGCGCCGCGCCGAAGCCGCCGTAGCTGAAGCCGCCCTGTTGTGTAAGCTGTCCGTTGCGCACGTTCAGCGCCTGCGAGCGTTTCCGGCCGAACCGGACGTCGGCGTACGTGCAGCCCAGCGACCGCGCCAGTGTGATGCCCGCCGAGCCCCACTCGCGGTAGCGCGCGGTCCTGTCGGCGGCGGATTGCGCCGTGAGGGGCGGCATCCACCAGTCGGCCATGCCGAGGCCGGCCGCTCCCGCTCCCACCGACTTGATGAACTGCCGCCGACCGTGACGCATGCTCCTCCCCCTCCTCTGTCCGCTCTGGCGCGTGCCAGACCGCTAGCGGCGCCTCGCGAGACGCCGCAGCCACCACTCGCCTCCCAGCGCGGCGACGATCCACGCGGCGTACCACCACTGTCGCGTGGCGAACCAGCGCGGGCCGGCGACGTCACGTTCCGCGGCCGCGTTCCGCAGCGCCGCCACAAGCGCTTCACCCGACACCACCGTGCCCCCGTTCGCCGAGACGACGCGCTCGACGTCGTCCCATCCGACCGGCGTCGTTGCGGCACTCGCGACCCGCAGCCGCCCGTCAGTAAACGCTGACGTATCGGATGCCTGCGGCGTCACGTCTACCGGCGTCGTGCCCGCCGGCACGGTCATCACGCCTCGCCAGCCGGTCTCGGTGCGCACCATGGTGGCACGAACCTGCTGTGGACCGGCGCCTTCGACGTCGCCCTCCCCCGCGTCCGCCACCCACTGCGTCGTCCAGTGCGGCGTGTCGCGCTGATCCACGCCGGCCGCGTGCGCGAGATGCACCTCGTCATTCAGGCCGTTCGACACGCGCCAGACGTGCAGCCCCTCCTGCTTCGGCAGTGCCGCCAGCGACGACACCAGCGCCTGCCAGGCGGCGTCGTGCGCGCCGTCATCGTCGCCACGCCACCGCCACGTGTCGAGCGCCGCCATCAGGACGACATGGCCGGCGCCGAACGCGCGGCCCCATACGACGGGCACTGCCGGGGATGCCGCAAGATACGCCAGCGGCGTGGCATCCGTTGCCATGGCGCCAGGGGCAAGCCATTCGCGCGCCGCCATTCCGTGCGCGCCAATGGAGAGCATGGCCGGCGTGGCGCGCGTCCGCACGGGCCCTGCCTGCTGCGGCCAGAGCGCCCCGAGCCTGCCCGCTGGCAACGGCCCGTCGGCCAGCAACACCACCGACTGTCCCTCGTCGCGAACGCGGCGTACCAGGTCGGATACGTCAGCAGACGTCAACGCATCGAGGCCCGCCACGATTGTG
>JBIQIB010000005.1:53995-59691 GCA_044508265.1 Acidobacteriota bacterium | reverse complement strand
CGACGGGGTCGCAGGCGCGGGCACAGGCGCGCTGCCGACGAGGCGGCCAGCGAGGGCGTCGCGCACGCGTACGACGAGGTCGTCCTGCTCGACTGGCACGTCGGCGACGGACACCTGCAGCGTGAGGGCAAGTCCCGCGACGGGCGCTGCGGGCGCGCCGAGCCCGACGATGTGCGGACGCGGCCTGGGACGGACGGCCAGCGCCAGCGTCGAGGCGCGGGCCGCGGCGACGATCTCGCGTGGCGAGCCGGCGGCAACCTGGATCGCGCCCGGCCCGGCATCGCGATCCATGTCGAAGCCCGCGTCCCGCACCGCTCGTTCGAGAGCATCCGCCTCGCTCGCGGCGACGGAAGAACCGACGACGAGGCGGACGGGCGCCGGCTCCCGCGTGGAACAGCCAGGGTCGAGCACCGCGGCGGCGACGCCAAGCAGGACAACGCCCCTGAGCAGCTGTGTCACCGACGCGTTCATCGTGGCCCTCCGGCCGACGCCAGTGCAGCCTCGTCGCGTCCGACCGGGAGCGCGAGCGGGACGACCTGCGGACTGCCCGCCGCCAGCCTGTCGCGGAGGGCGGCGGCCGCGGCGTCTATCGCGCGCTGACGCTCGGCGTCGGCGACCTCGGCGCCATACGCGGCGGTGAGCGCCTGCACCGCCGTCAGCCATTCGACGGTGTCGGCGTCGAGCGCCAGCAGATCGTCCGCGACGCGGGCGACGTCAACGGCGGCGGTCGCAGGTGTGAGCGCGAGCAGCGCGCCGAGCGCATGACGTCCACGCGCGGCAGCGTTGGGCGGCAGCGGCGTACGTGCCCACGTCGAGGCGCCGGCAAGCGCCAGGTCACCCGTGCCCCGTCTGTCCGGGTCTATGGCTACCCTGACCGGCAGCGTCCGCATGAAGTACCGCGCCTTGCCGAACGCCGCCTGGAGGGCCTCGAGCGCGCGGTACTCGAACGGCAGCGCGGCGTCGAGGTCCGCATCGGTGAGCCGCTGCTCCGCCTGCGCCATCTGGCGCACGGCCTCGAGCAACTCCCGTTGACCGCTGTTGTCGAGCCGTCCGGCCTCGACGTCATGCGAGTGCGCCGCCTCTTCGACCTCGTCCACGACCTCGCCGCCCATGAGGAAGACGAACTCCGCGCGGACGCGCCGCTGCTGCGCGGCAAGCCCCTGCGCCTCGCGCGTGTATTCGTCGTCGGGCAGTTCTCCGCGCCGTTCACGCAGTTGCTCGGTGAGCTGGATGACCATCCGCTGGCTCAGCGCATAGCGCTGTTCGGCCTCGGGCAGGCTGAAGTCGCCGGCGGCCAGCTGGCCCGGCCGCGGCACCTCGACGAGGTACCGCTCAGACTCGGAAAGGCCGGCGGCGTCCGAGCGACCGTCCCTCGCGATCGCCCAGTAGACGACGCTGTCGCCCGGCGCGAGTTGAAGCGCGGCCAGGTCGAGGGTGCCGCGGGCGCGCCACGCGTCTGTCGATCGGCTCACCGCCACCGGCAACTCGCCGTCCACGAACTCGAACGTCTCGCCGCTGCCGGTGACGTGGGTGTAGCGCACGCGCAGGCTCGCCAGCCCGAGGTCGTCGCTCGCGTCGACCTCGATGGGAATGCGGCGCGTGACGTCGGTGATGCGGAGGTCCTGCCCCGGGGTGGGGATGCGCACGAGCGGCGGCCGGTCGGGCACGGCCTGGACCGCCGTCACGATCAACGGGCTGCCGTCGGCGTGCGTGACGGTCAGGAGGCCCGTCTCACGCACGGTCGTGGACGCCGTGCCACGGCCGGCGTCACTCGAGTCGAGCGACAGCGCAGCGCCGGCGAACTGCGCGCGCGCGCCGTCAGGCAGGCCGTCGAGTTCGACGTCGAGGCGGCTGCCGACGAGCGCTTCCACCGCTGTCGCGTCGCTCGTCTCGACCGCGGGGTGTCGTGTGTACGCGGGCGGCGTAATGCGATAGCGCACGCTTACGCTGACCGCGAGGGATCGTGCCTCGTCGGTGCGCAGCCCCGGCCGCACAACGTCGGGGACGCCACGGCTTTGCGGCATGACGAGCAACAGCGTCAGGGACAGTGCGAGCGTCACCAGCGCGGCGCCCCACGCACGGGGGCTGCGCGGTGCGGGCCAGCGACCTGGCACCAGGGCGGAGCGCGCCTGCTGCGCCAGCCGGTCGCGAAACACCGGCGATGCCATGAGCGTGCCGCGGTCCACCTCGTGCCAGGCCATGAGGGCGTTGCCGAGCGCCGGCCAGCGCGCCTCGCTCGCACGCAGCATCGTCCGGACGTCGCGAGCCGCCGCGTCCGCCCAGGCGCGCCAGGCCGCCACGCCGACTGCCGCGGCCAGAGCAACGGGAGCGCGTCCGCCGAGCGCCACCGCCGCGACGCCCGCGGCAAGGCCCCAGACGCCTGCCTCGACGACAGCAAGCGCACGCCAGCGCCACCAGCCACGGGCGCGCCAGTGTCGCAGCGCGCGGTGCGCGCTGCCGGCGTCGTGCGTGTCGGATGCAGGTTCGTCAGACGTCATGACTCGCGAGACCGGGCCGGCGGCGGATGATCTGCTCGGCAAGCAGGAGGACGAGCGCGGCGAGCCACCACCAGCGCGTGTCGAGGCCTTCGGGCAGGTCTGCGGCCGGCGGAGTGCCTGGCGCACGCTCATGGGCGGCGAGCTCTTCGGACGTCCAGCGACGCGACTCGCGCGGCCAGCCGATGGCTGCCCGCGCGGCGTCCTCCGCAGCGCGCACGGTCCAGAGGGACACGGGATCGCGCGGATGCGCGTCGAGCACCAGCAGCAACGCTTCCCGCCAGACGCCGCCCCACAGCAGCACGTCGCCGTCGCTGCCGATGGCGAGGGGATGTGCGCGCGCGGGCGCCAGCCGGCGGGCTTCAGCCGTTCGCGCATCCCGGCGAGACCGACGTGCGGCATCCTGCAGCCGGGGATCGACCTGCATGCGCCACAGGATGCCGTCGGCGACGCCAGTCGCCGGACGCATCTCCGCCACCAGCTCGTCTCGGGACGGTGCCGCCGGCCAGACGACGGTGATGGGCAGGCTGGCGTCACGCGTCGTGATCTGCTCGAGGACCGCGGCGGCAGCAGCGTCGGCCGGAGCATGCTCGATGGCAACAGACGGGGCGGGTTCTTCGGCGGTTCTCGCCGGCGTCGACGCGGGCTCGAGCCGCACGCCGATGTCGCTCGGGACAGCGCGCAGGTCTGCCGGAGACAGCTCACGGACATCGCCGCTCCACTGGACGACGATCAGGCGGCGCGCCGATCGCAGGCGCAGGAGATCCTCGGTGGCCATGGCGAGCGACTGACGCAGCGGCCGGCCTTCGTAGTGCCACGCGCGTGTGCCGCCTCCCCCGGTGCGTGCGGCGGCGGCACGCGCGTCGCGCGGGGCCGGCGTGCCTGGCGCGTGCGTCGCGAGCGCCGACGGCGCATGGACATACGCCGTGTGGAGCGGCGCCTCCCACTGACGTTCACGCCACGACGTCGCCAGCGTCGGCCCCGCAGCGGCGCCCGCGATCGTCAGCACGACGGCCATCCTGAGCGCCAGCAGCCACGGGTCGTGCAGCGTGCGCAGACGGCGGGCCGACGTCGCAGCGGCCCGCACGAACCGCAACGTGGGGAACGCGTGCGTCGTTGGCGTGCGCCGCGACAGCAGGTGTGCCGCGAGCGGCCCCAGCACGCCGATGGCCAGCAGCCACGCAAGCGGTGCCGCCCAGGTCACCAGAGTGGACCTCCCTGACGCAGGCGCGCCTGCGCCAGGGTCCGCAGCACGGCATCCGGGGGCCTGTCGGTGAAGGCCTCCACGTACGTCATCCCCTCGCGCGCGGCCACGGCACGCTGCCGTGCCACGAAGCCCGCCATCGCCCTGTCGTAGTCCGGCTTGATCGCCGTCGCCTGCGCGACGACACGCCCGCCCGTCTCGAGGTCGACGAACTCCAGGTCGCCGCTGGCCTCCAGCGTCAGCTCGCCAGGGGCGAGCACGTGCAGCAGCGCGACCTCGTGGCCCATCTGGCGCACCTCACGCATCGCGCGGTGCCAGCCCGCCTCGTCGTAGAGGTCGGAGACGAGCACGATCATGCCGCGGCGCCCGAGGCGGAGTGCGGTCCGCCGTACGGCAGCGGCCAGGTCCGTCAGGCCATGTGTCGTCGTGCGCTGCAGCGTGCCGAGGATGCGCAGCAGGTGCGGCCGGCCGGTGCGCGCTGGCAGCATCGTGCCGATCGTCTCGGCGTGCGTCACCAGGCCGGCGGCGTCGTCCCGATCAATCAGCACGTAGGCGAGGGCTGCCGCGAGCAGGGTCGCCATGCGCAGCTTCGTGATGCCGTCAGGCCCGCCGAACCCCATCGATCCACTGGTGTCGAGGGCGATCATCACCGGCCATTCCGAGGTCTGGCGATGGACGCGCGTGAACAGCCGATCGGTGCGCGCGTAGTGCTTCCAGTCGAGGTGCTTGACGTCGTCGCCCGGCAGGTAGGCGCGCATCTGCTGGAACTCGGCGCCAGTCCCGACGTAGGCGCTGCGGTGCGCACCCAGCCGTGCGCCTTCGACAATCAGGCGTGCCGCGAGCTCGAGGTCGGCAATGCGGGCGAGCAGCGCCGGGTCGAGGTGCGGCATGCGGGGGTCAGCGGGCGGCGGCTGGAACCGCGGCGAGGAGCCGGTCCACGATGGCGTCGGCCGTGAGCCCTTCCGCTTCGGCCTGGAAGTTCAGCAGGACGCGATGCCGCAGGACGGGCGGCGCCAGCGCGCGGATGTCGTCGATCGACACCGTCGCGCGGCCGTCGAGCAGCGCGCGCGCCTTGCCGCACAGGAGCAGCGCCTGTCCGGCCCGCGGCCCGGCTCCCCATCGCACGTAGTCGCGGACGACGTCCACCGCGTCGGCCTCTCCGGGCCGCGTCGCCCGCACGAGCCGGGTGGCGTAGTCCACGACGTTCGAGGCGACGGGCACGTCGCGCACGAGCCGATGCACGGCAAGGATGTCGTCGCCTGACGCCACCACGGTGGCCTCCGCCGGCAGCGCCGACGTGGTCTGCTGGAGCATCGCGCGCTCTTCGTCCGCCGACGGATAGCCGATGACGACGTTGAGCAGGAACCGATCCAGCTGGGCCTCGGGCAGCGCGTACGTGCCTTCCTGCTCGATGGGGTTCTGCGTCGCCAGGACGAACTGCGGCGCCGGCAGTTCGTACCGCACCCCGCCGACGGTCACCTGCCGTTCCTGCATCGCCTCGAGCAGCGCGGCCTGCGTGCGTGGCGGCGTCCTGTTGATCTCGTCGGCGAGCAGGATGTGCGCGAAGACCGGCCCGCGCATGAAGCGGATCTCGCGGCGTCCCGTCGTGCGCTCCTCCTCCATCACCTCCGCGCCGACGATGTCGGACGGCATCAGGTCGGGCGTGAACTGGATGCGGTTGAACGACAGCTCGATCGAGCGCGCCAGCGTCTTGATGATGAGGGTCTTGGCCAGGCCGGGCACGCCGCGCAGCAGGCAATGCCCTCCGGCGAAGAAGGTGATGAGGATCTCGCGGATCACCTGCCGCTGGCCGACGATCGTGCGTGCGATCTCGTGCTCGAGCCGCCGGCCCAGGTCATGGGCCTGGTCGACGGACGGCATGGTTTCGGGCGGTGTCGTCACGCGCGCAATAGTACCTGCTGCGCCGCCGGCGATGCGCGGCCGCGCGCGTTGACACCACCGGACCACCGCGCTACGCTCCGAGGCTGCCGCGCGCC
>JBIQIB010000005.1:46507-53895 GCA_044508265.1 Acidobacteriota bacterium | reverse complement strand
CGCGCGCGTTGACACCACCGGACCACCGCGCTACGCTCCGAGGCTGCCGCGCGCCCCATGCGCTCGGGAGCGAGTCCATGTCCAGGTCGTCCAAGTGGGAGGCACTGCCCTCCGAAGCCATCAACCCGAACAGCATCGACCTCGACAAGGCTCCCATCGCCGACATCATCGACCTGATGGTCAACGAGGACCGGAAGGTGGTGACGGCGGTCCACCGCGAGCGCGAGCGCATCGCCAACGGCGTCCAGATGATCGTGGAGTCGCTCCGGAAGGGCGGCCGCATCATCTTCGTCGGCGCCGGCACCAGCGGGCGGCTGGGGATCGTCGAGGCGGCCGAGATGCCGCCCACCTTCGGCGTGCCGCCGACGCGCGTGCGGGCGATCATGGCCGGGGGCAAGGACGCCGTGTTCGTCCCCAAGGAAGGCGTCGAGGACGACTACGAAGAGGGCTCGCGTGCCATCGCCCGGCTGCGGCCGCAGAAGCGCGACGTGGTCATCGGCATCTCCGCGAGCGGCGTGACGCCGTTCGTCCGTGGCGCCCTCACGCGCGCCAGGAAGGCGGGGCTGCGCATCATCTTCGTGACGTGCTGGCCCGGCAACGAACTCCAGAACTTCGTTGACCTGCTGATCGCGCCCGACGTCGGCCCCGAGGTGCTGGCCGGTTCGACCCGGCTCAAGGCCGGCACCGCCACGAAGATGGTGCTGAACATGCTCACCACCGTCGCGATGGTGCGCACCGGCAAGACCTACGGCAACCTCATGGTCGACCTGCAGACCACCAACGAGAAGCTGAAGGATCGGGGCCGGCGGATCATCTCGATGGCGACCGGACTCGACACCGAGGCGGCCGGCAAGCTGCTGAAGGCCGCCCGCAACGACGTGAAGGCCGCGATCGTGATGCACAAGACGGGGCTGTCGCTGTCGAAGGCGCTCGTCCGGCTGCGCAAGTCGAACGACTCGATCCGCGAGGCCGTGGGCGAGGACGTCGCCCCGCGGCTGCGCGAGCTGCTCGGCCTGCCGGATCCGGACAACAAGTAGGCGCGCGCCGCCCGCGCCCCACGTCCCTGTAGATCAGCGCAGACCGGCCGTCAGCGCAGACCGGCCGCCGCGTCGTTGTCGCAGAGGATCTCGACGGACGGATGCAGCTGCAGGAACGACGCCGGCACGCGCGTGGTCACCGGCCCGCGCACCGCGGCCTCGATGGCGTCGCGCTTCCCCGCCCCCGTGGCGAGGAGCAGGATGCGCCGCGCCTTGAGAATGGTGCCCATGCCCATCGAGAGCGCCTCGCGCGGGACGTCGGCCACGCGTCCGCCGAAGAACACGGCATTCCCCTCGCGTGACTCGGGCAGCAGCGCCACCCGGTGCGTGCGCGCCGACAGGCCGTCGGCCGGCTCGTTGAAACCGATGTGGCCGTTGGCGCCGATGCCGAGGATCTGCAGGTCGAGCCCGCCGGCGTCGACGATGCTCACCTCGTAGCGGTCGCACTCGGCGTCGAGGTCGGAGGCGAGCCCGTCGAGCAGGTGTGCGCGCTGCGCCGGCAGGTTCACGTGATTGAACAGGTGTTCCGCCATGTAGGCGTGATAGCTGCCGGGATGGTCTGGGCCGATGCCCACGAACTCGTCCAGGTTGAACGAGGTCGCCTGCGAGAAGTCGAGCCCTTCCTCCTTGTGCATCCGCACGAGCTCCGCGTACATCTGGATGGGGGTGCGGCCGGTGGGCAGGCCGAGGACGGCCGTCGGCCGCGCGCGCAGCAGGTCGGCAACACGGGAAGCCGCCAGTTCACTGATGGCGGCAGCGTCTGAGCACAGGGAGACAATCACGAATTTCGGTACACCGGAAGCGCCGCTCCGCCCCGGGCCTCGGCGAGTGCCAACTGCACGGCGCCGAGGGCGGGGTCTTCCGCAAGCAGGGATACATGGCACCCGGGAGCGACCTCGGGCAGCCTGGTGGCGAGCGTCGTCTGCAGCCACGGCACGGCGAGGAAGGCCCCGCCGGCAAGCACCACCGGAAACGTCTCGTTCGTGAGCGACAGCTGACGGATGACCGACGTCGCCGACGTGAGCAACTCGTCTGCCGCCAACGCGGCGATCTCGATGGCCACCGGGTCGCCGGCGGCCCTGGCCTGCTCCACGGCCCGCGCGCACCGCGCGATGTCGCTCGGCTTCAGGTAATGCCGGTAGACCTCGCGGACGAGCGCCTGCGGACGCGACACGCCGAAGAACTCGAGCACGAGCGGCGTGAGCGCCGTCGCGGGCCCGCGGCCGTCGGCCGCACGCACCACGGCACGCAGCGCCTGGCGCCCGAGCCAGTAGCCGCTGCCTTCGTCGGCCAGGATGTAGCCCCACCCGCCGGCGCGCGCCGCCTCGTTGCGCGCGTTCACACCGTACGCGATCGACCCCGTCCCTGCAATGATCACCACGCCGGGCCGCATCCCCGCGCCCGCCACGAGCGCGATGAGCGCGTCGTTGGTGACGACAATCCGCGCGCGCGCGCCGATCCTGCGCATGATGCCGCGAATGACCGTCGAGTCTTCCTCGCGGTCGGACCCCGCGATACCGAGGCAGATGGCGGCTACCCGGATATCGCGTTCGCCGAGCGTCTCTTCGATCAGGTCGTGGAGCGTCTTCTCGACGGCCAGTTCGCCATGCGCCGTGAGGTTCGCGCCGCCGCGCCGGGCGCGCGCCAGGATCCGCCCCTCGCCATCGGCCAGCAGGGCTTCGGTCTTGGTGCCGCCCGCGTCGATTCCTATGACGTAGAGGGGCTGGGAGGAGCCGGGCATCGTGCGGGGCGCAGTATACTGCGGACGCGGTGTGCGTCGCTCTCCTGCGCCGCAGGCCGTCCCCTGCAATGACCTTCCCTTCTGCGCTCCTCTCCCCGGCGTTGTGCGTCCTGATCACGGCCCTGCTGTTCGCCGGGCGGCCGCTGGCCGAACCGACCGCGAGCGCCCAGGCGCCCGTGCCGGGACCGGAACCAGTCACGGCCCCGCCCGTGATCGGCGAGATGCGCGGCGTCTGGGTGACGCGCAGCTGGATGACGTCGCCGCAACGGGTCGCGCAGGTCGTCGACGACGCGGCGCGGCACGGCATGTCGGCGCTGTTCGTGCAGGTGCGCGGCCGTGGCGACGCGTTCTACGCCGGCGGTCCCGAGCCGCGCGCGCGCCTGCTGGCCGGACAGCCGGCGGCCTACGATCCCCTCGCCGACCTCGTGGAGCGGGCCGCTGCGCGCGGCCTCGAGGTGCACGCGTGGATCAACGTCAACCTCGTGGCCGGCGCAACGGCGCTGCCCGACGAGGCGACGCACGTGATCCGCCGGCATCCCGAGTGGATCATGGTGCCGCGCGAGCTGGCGCCGCGCCTCGTCAACGTCGCGCCCAGCGTGCCGTCCTACGTGGCGGCCATCGCCCAGTGGACGCGCCGCAACGCCCAGACGGTCGAGGGCCTGTACGTCTCGCCCATCCCCGACGAGGCGCAGGCCTACATCGAGTCGGTCGTCCGCCACATCGTCCGCACGTATCCGCTGGATGGCGTACACCTCGACTACATCCGCTATCCCGGCGCGGAGTTCGACTACAGCCGCGAGGCGCTGGCAGCATTCCGGGCGTCGCTCACCGGTGTGGTGCCGGCCGACGAACTGGCGGCCACGGACCAGCGCGCCACGCGCGACCCGCTCGTCTACACCAGCAGGTATCCGCAGCGGTGGCTGTCGTTCCGTCAGGAGCGGCTGACGCATCTCGTCGGGCGGCTGCGTGCCGCCGTGCGGGCCGAGCTTCCGGCCGCGCGCATCACGACGGCCGTGTGGCCGGATGGCGCAGACGCCGTGGGTCGCAAGATGCAGGACTGGCCGCTGTGGCTGCGCGCCGGTCTCGTCGACGCGGTCTGTCCGATGATGTACACGACCAGCGCGGCGACGTTCACGCGACAGCTCACGGCGCTCGCCGAGTATCCGGCGGGACGCGTGTGGCCCGGCATCGGCGTCTATCGCATCACGGCCGCCGAGGCGGCCAGGCGCGTGGTCGCCACGCGTGAAGCCGGCTTCGAAGGCGTCCTGCTCTTCTCCTACGACAGCATGAGCGAGGGCGTCGGGCGCCGTTCGGCCTACATGACGGCGCTGCATCGCGAGGTCTTCGCGACGCCGGCCACGCCCGTCGCCAGCGCCTCGACCGCGTCCGACACGACCGCCCACTGATTGCGAGGATGCCCGCCCATCCCGCAGCGCTCGCGGTTCTCCTCTGTGCCGCATTCGTCATCGTCGGCGGCACCGTCGCGACGCTCGGACCGTCCCTGCCCGGCCTTGCCCGTGACGTCGGCCGTCCGCTGCCCGACCTCGGCGTAGTGCTGAGCGCCGTGTTCGGCGGCATGCTCACCGGACAGATCACGGCCGGCCTCCTCGTTGACAGGCTGGGCGTCCGCTTCCCCATCGCGACGAGCCTGGCCGTGTTCGGCGCGGGCGTCCTGGTGCTGCCGATGACGCCGGCTTTCATGGGCCTCATCGCCGGCGGGCTCGTGATGGGCGTCGGCTACGGCATGGCGTCGATCGGCATCAACACGATGGCGTCGCGGTTGATGCCTTCCAGGCCGGGATTCATCCTGAACCTGTGCAACGTCTGGTACGCCGGCGGCTCCGTCGCGGGGCCCTTCGTGGCGAGCCTCCTGCTCGATCGCGGCGGACGGGCCGAGACCGTCCTGCTGGGAGCCGGCGTCGTAGCCCTCACGATGGTGCCATTCGCGCTGTGGCTCGTGCCGCCTGGCCGCCCTGCTCCTCGGACGGATGACCCGGAGGGGCCCGCCGCGGCCAGCGCCCAGCCCGCCGGGCGTTGGCGTCCCCCGCCGGCCCTGCTGCTCATGAGCGTCGTCGTGATGCTCTACGCGGGAGTCGAGGCCGGCTTCGGCGGCTGGGTGGCCAGCTACGTCCAGCTGACGCTGCGCGAGACGGCAGCCCGCGGCGCGCTGCTCACGTCGCTCTTCTGGTTCGCCTATCTGGTGGGCCGTATCGTCGCCACCCTGGCGGCGCTCGCGACAGGCCCCGGCACCGTGCTGACCGCCACGGCCGTCACAGTGGGCGTCGGCGGAATGCTGCTCGGGATCGGACACGCACACGCCGGCCTGACGACGGCGGCCATTGCCGTGCTCGGCCTGGGCGTGGGCCCGCTGTATCCCTCGATGTTCGCGCTCGTCACGGCGCGCGTGCGCGAGCGGCCCGCGACGGCCGTCGCCGTCGTCTCGTCGATCGGGAGCATCGGCGCCATCGCCTTCCCGTGGATCATGGGGCAGGCACTGCCCGTGGCCGAGGGGCGGATCATCGCGTGGATGCCCGCCGGCCTTGGTATCGGGATGGTGCTCGCGCTGCTCGCGAGCGAGCGTCTGCATCGGCGGGCGGCCGAGGCCGTCAGCCGCCCGGACGGCCCTGCATGATGCGGCCCGGTCCTGTGCCGCCTGGCCTGGACCCTCCGGGTGGCATCGTCGAGCCCGGCCCGCCGCCCGGCAGGCGATTGAGCCCGCCGGGCGGACGGCCAGGACCCTGCTGCGTGGGATCCGGGATGGTCGGCATGAAGCGCGGCACGATGTCTTCCGGGGTGACCTCCCACTGGTCGTAGCGCGTGCGCCCCTTCCACTCCCGCAGTGACGTCTCCGTGCTCGTGCTGACGACGCCCCGGATGGGACCCGCCGCGACCTGGCTGCCAGCCCGCCGGCCCGGGCCGCTCCCGCCGATACCGGACGATCCGGGCGCGCCGATTCCCCCTTCGTCGTCGCGCGAGCTGTTCGAGTCGCCCGGCTGGGGCACCGGCATCCCGGGCAGCGGCGTCGTCATGCCCGCCGACAGCTGGCCCACGCGGAGCACGGCGAAGTCTTCGCCGGTCATCGGATCCTTGTACTTGCGGCGCAGGTAGCGTTCCTCGACCAGGAGGTCGATGCTGGGCGGATGGGCGCCCGGGACGCGCCGCTGGTAGAGCGCGATCGCATGCGCGTACTGCTTCAGACGGAACAGCAGCTCTTCTTCACGCTCGCGCTTCGCCTGCTGGGTCCACACGGGCATCGCGACGCCCAGCAGCAGCATCATGATGGCGATGGCGACCAGCAGGGCGGCCATCGCGTAGCCTCGCTCGTCCTTACGCTGGCACTCCAACCTTTCGGGTATCCTTACCGTTCGTATGCTAGCACTGCGCCTCGACCGTCGCGTTCCCGTCCGTGTGCTCGCGTGGCTCTGGCCGGTGCTGCTCCTGACGGCCTGTGACAAGGCTCCACTCACAGCGCCCACCGATTCCGAGGTCGTGCTGTTCGCCAGCAGCACCGTGGTGCCGCTCAACGGCAGCGTCGAGATCACGGCCAACGTGCTCGAGCCTGGCGGGATCCCCGTGCAGAACGGCACGCAGGTGAACTTCGTGACGACGCTCGGCTCGCTGGAGCCGGCAGAGGCGCGGACGCAAGGCGGACGTGCGACGGTGCGGCTGCTGGCCGGCGGCGTCTCGGGTATCGCCCGCGTCAGCGCCTTTACGGGCGGCGCCTCGGCCGAGGGGCTGGAGGTGCGGGTCGGGGCGTCGGCGGCCACGCGCATCGCGCTTTCCGCCAGCCGCGGCGCGCTGCCGCCAGGCGGCGGCACCACCGACATCCTTGCCGTCGTCACCGACGACGAGAACCGACGGCTGTCGGGTGTGCCGGTGACGTTCGCGGCGGATGCCGGGGCGCTGCGCGACGCCTCCGTCGTCACCGATCAGTTCGGCGAAGCACGGACGACGCTGACAGCGACGCGCGAGACGACGGTGACGGCAACGGTAGGAGCGGTGTCGCAGACACTGACGATCCAGGTCACGTCGGAGCCGCTCATCACCATCAACGGCCCGGCCACGGCCATCGGCGAGGGCGAGAACGCGGTCTTCAACATCGGCGTCCAGGTGGGCGCCAATGGCGATCCGATCCGCGAGGCGACCATCAACTTCGGGGACGGCGACGTGCAGCCGCTCGGCTCGCTGACGGGCACGCGCCAGGTGTCGCACGTCTACCGGCGCGCCGGCACGTACCGCGTGGAGGTGACGGTCACCGACACGGGCGGCGTCACGGCGCGGGCGTCGACGACTGTTGTCGTCGAAGAGCGGGCGATCACGGTGAACCTCGTCGCGTCGCCGACGGCGACGCCCGCGCTGAACGCGCCGGTGCAGTTCACGGCTACCGCCACGAGCACGGCCGGCAACATCACGGGGTACTACTGGAACTTCGGCGACGGCTCGACGCGCTTCACGACCGGGTCGACCACGACGCACCAGTACGGCTCGCCCGGGCGGAAGTTCGTGACCGTCGAGGTCACCAACGCCGCCGGCCAGCGCGGCTTCTCCCAGATCGAAATCGTCGTCCAGCCCTAGGTAGGGACGGCCCCCCGGGCCGTCCTTGCCCGCCC
>JBIQIB010000005.1:3760-46407 GCA_044508265.1 Acidobacteriota bacterium | reverse complement strand
AAATCGTCGTCCAGCCCTAGGTAGGGACGGCCCCCCGGGCCGTCCTTGCCCGCCCCCCCGGGCCGTCCTTCAGCCCGCGTTTCGCGATATCCGGTCCGACACGCTTGGCGTAACGCTCTTCAGAAGTCACAAGAATGTCGGAATCGGCGCAGCGTCCCTTCGAGCGCGTCCGTTCGTAACTCGGCGCGCCCGCGGCGCTTAGCTGCCACAGGAGGCGTGCGCGCCGCCGGCTGGCACATCGATTGGTAGTGGGCCGCGGGCATGACCCCCACTGCCCCTCGCGCCTCGCTCGCCATCCGCTGCCTGATCGTCGGCCTGCTCACGTCTCTCCCGGCGGCGGCTGCCGCGCAAACAGCCGCGCGGCTGGTTGAGCCGGTCGCCGCTGCCGCGTCGACGGCGGCGACGCCTGTCGACGAGGCTGTGCCGGACGCCGAGGCGCCGGCAGGCCAGGACGTCCCTCCGCCCCAGGCGCCCAATCCGCGCGTTTCGGCGATCGAGCGCCTGCTCGGACCCACGACCGTCTACGCGACCGCCGACACGTACTACGAGTACAACGGCAATCGCCCGGATTCCGGGACCAACGCCTTCCGGAACTTCGACGAGAAGGACAACCAGTTCAGCCTCTCCTACCTGGAGTTCGCCTTCGAACAGGTGCCCACGGAGACGAGGCGCCTGGGGTTCAGGGCCGATCTCGGGTTCGGTCCGACGGCGACGTGGGTGGGCAGCGCGGATCCAGACGAGGGACGGCTGAAGTACCTGCAGCAGGGCTACGTCAGCTACCTGGCGCCCGTCGGGCGCGGCATCCAGGTGGACGTCGGCAAGTTCGTGACGCCGGCCGGCGCCGAGTTGATCGAATCGGCGCCCAACTGGAACTACTCGCGCTCCCTGCTCTTTGCGTGGGCGGGTCCGTACTACCACGTCGGCGTGCGCGCGGCCGTGCCGATCACCGATCGCGTCACCGCGACGGGGTTCCTGCTGAACGGGTGGAACAACGCGACCGAGAACAACCGCGCCAAGACGGTCGGCGCGCAGCTTGCCGTCACGCCGTTCGAGGGCCTCTCCATCAGCCAGACGTGGCTCGGCGGCCCGGAGCAGGCCAACGGCCTGCCCGGCTGGCGGCACCTGTTCGACACGGTGGCGACCTGGGACGTGCACCCGCGCGTGTCGCTCATGGGCAACGTCGACATCGGCCGCGACGAGATCCTGGGCGAGCGGGTCGCCTGGCACGGCGTCGCCGCGTACGCCCGTATCCAGGTGGTCCCTGCGTGGCACCTGACCCCGCGCATCGAGTGGTTCGAGGACGCGCAGGGCTTTGCGACGGGCACGACGCAGACGCTGCGCGAGGTGACGCTCACGAGCGAGCACACGCTCGTCGGCGGATTGTCGGCACGGATCGAGTACCGGCGCGACTGGTCGGATGCCGCCGTGTTCGCGTATCGCAGTGACGAGTTCCGGCGCACGCAGCACACGGTGCTCGTCGGCTTGATCTACTCGATGCAGTCGCGGTGATGGCGGGCCGTCGTGCGGCACCGATTTTTTTCCGAGCCAAATGTCGCGGATCGCGGCTGGCCCACAAAAAAGTTGGATCTGCAGGAGGCATAAGACAAAATTGTCGACCCAGGAATGGCTCAGCATGCCTAGAGTCAACACGCGTGTCGCCGTCGGCCCTCCGTACCTCCAGGTGCTGCACGAACTCGCGCCGGCGATGGCGGCCGCGGCCAACCAGAACGCCGCGATGGCGTTGCTGCTCGAGCGTCTCGACGTCGCCCTCGAGCCTCACTCCGGCATCATCGCGCTGCAGGACGGGGCCGACTCGGACGCGCCGCTGGGCGTGGCCGCCGCCACCGGTGTGCCGTGGCAGACCGCGCGGCGGCTGCGCTACAGACTCGGCGAAGGCATCATCGGCCGGGTCGTGCAGACCGGGCGGCCCATCGTCGTGCCGCGCGTCAGCCAGGAACCGCTGTTCCTCAACCGCACTGGCGTGGCCACGCGCGCCGGCTCCGCCGACGCGACGTTCGTGTGCGTCCCGATCCAGTCGGGCCGCCAGACCGTCGGGGCCATCGGGCTGACGCTGCCCCACCGGAGCGGTCAGGACGTCGAGGCGCTCTCGCGCTTTCTCGGCGTCATCGCCTCCCTGCTCGGGCAGACCGTCCGCGTATTTCGGCTCATGCAGGCCGAGCGCGCGCGGCTCACCGACGAAAACGCGCAACTGCGCCAGGAACTGCGCGAGCGTTACGACTTCCGGCACATCATCGGCAACAGCCGGCCGATGCAGGCGCTCTACGCCCAGATTGCCCAGGTCGCACGGAGCACGACCACCGTGCTCATCCGGGGCGAGTCGGGGTGCGGCAAGGAGCTCATCGCGCACGCCATCCACTACCACTCGGCGCGAGCGTCCAAGCCGTTCATCAAGGTCAACTGCGGCGCACTGCCGGAAGGGCTCGTGGAGTCGGAGCTGTTCGGCCACGAGGCCGGGGCCTTCACCGACGCGCGGACGCTCAAGAAGGGCCGCTTCGAGCAGGCCCACGGCGGCACGCTGTTCCTCGACGAGGTCGGCGAACTGTCGCTGGCCACGCAGGTCAAGCTGCTGCGCGTGCTGCAGGAGCGCGAGTTCGAGCGGCTCGGCGGCCAGCAGACCATCCGCGTCAACGTGCGGCTCATCGCGGCCACCAACCGCGACCTCGAGGCCGCCGTGCGCGAGCGCGCCTTCCGCGACGACCTCTATTACCGGCTCAACGTGTTCTCGCTGTTCCTGCCGCCGCTGCGCGACCGCAAGCCGGACATCCTGCAGCTGGCCGATCACTTCGTCGAGAAGTACGCCGCCGAGCACGGGCGCGACGTGCGCCGCATCGCGACGACGGCCATCGACATGCTGATGAGTTACCACTGGCCCGGGAACGTCCGGGAGCTGGAGAACTGCATCGAGCGTGCCGTGCTCGTCTGCGAGGGCGGCGTCATCCACGGCCACGACCTGCCGCCGACGCTGCAGACGGCGGAGGTCTCGGGCACCCTGCCCCGCACGTCGCTCGCGGCAGCGACGGCGGCGCTCGAGCTCGATCTCATCCAGGACGCGCTGAAGACGACGCGCGGCAACATCGCGCGGGCCGCGCGGCTGCTCGACACGACCGAGCGGATCCTCTCCTACAAGATTGGGAAGCTGCGGATCGATCTGCGGCGCTTCAAGCCTGGTTCCACCAAAAATGTCGGATCGAGGCACCAGTCCGACAGTCCTGAAGGATCTGACCTCCACCCGCTCCCGCCACGCTCCTCGTAACTGTCGTGGCTGCGTGACTTGCGGACACGCGGCGGCGGCAGGCCCCGGCTGAGCATCGATCTTGCTCCTGTGCGGGGCCGTCCGGCGCATCCGCCGGAATTGACGCTCTCGCACTGCCCGGAGGCACGATGAACAACGCAGACGTGGCGTGGATCCTGATGTCCACCGCCCTCGTACTCCTGATGACCCCCGCCCTCGCGTTCTTCTACGGCGGGCTGGTCCGGTCCAAGAACGCCCTCAACACCATGATGATGAGCTTCGTCGCGCTCGGCTTTGCCGGCGTGGCGTGGGCGCTGCTCGGCTACTCGATCGCGTTCGCCCCGGGCCTGCCGTGGATCGGCGGCCTCGACTACGCGCTGCTGCGCGGCGTCACGCTGGAGGCGCAGGGCACCATTCCGCACGTGCTCTTCATGGCCTTCCAGGGAACGTTCGCCATCATCACGGTGGCGCTCATCTCCGGCGCCATCGTCGAGCGCATGCACTTCCCCGCCTACCTGCTGTTCCTCGGCGTCTGGGTGCTGGCGGTGTACGCGCCCGTCGTGCACTGGGTGTGGGGCAGCGGCTGGCTGGCCACGCACGGCGCGCTCGACTTCGCCGGCGGCACGGTCGTCCACGTCAACGCGGCCGCGGCGGCCCTGACCGCGGCTGTCGTCGTCGGGCCGCGGCGCGATCACGGGCGCCAGGCGTTCCTGCCGCACAACGTGCCGTTCACGCTGCTCGGCGCCGGCCTGCTGTGGTTCGGCTGGTTCGGTTTCAACGCGGGCAGCGCGCTCGGCGCGAACGAGATTGCCGGCCTCGCGTTTGCCAACACGCTGCTCGCGCCAGCGGCCACGCTCGTCGTCTGGACGCTGCTCGACCTGTATCGCACGGGCCGCAGCACGGCAGTCGGCGCGGCGACGGCCATCGTCGTCGGTCTGGTGGCCATTACGCCCGCGGCCGGCTTCATCGGGCCGATGTCGGCGCTCGCGCTCGGCGCACTGGCGGCCGGCCCCAGCTACGCAGCGCTCCTCTACCGCGCGCGCACGCGGCTCGACGACTCGCTCGACGTCGTGGCGGCGCACGGCGTCGGCGGCATGGTCGGCGCGGTCCTCACCGGCGTCTTCGCTGATCCGGCCTGGAGCGGCGGGGCCAACGGTCTGCTGACCGGCAACGCCTGGCAGGTCGTCGTCCAGATCATCGGCATCGTCGTGGTGCTTGCGTACAGCGTCGGGGCGACGTTCGTCATCCTCAAGCTGGTGGCACTCGTGGCGCCGCTGCGCGTCTCGGTGCGCGACGAGGGCCGCGGGCTCGACGTCTGCGACCACGGCGAAGAGGCCTATGCCGAAGGCGACGGCGCGATCCTCGTGGGTCCGGATGCCGCGGCTGCGTTCTCCCAGGTCGTCGCGACCGCCTCGGCGGAAGGGGGCCGGGCATGAAACTGATCATCGCGATTGTCAGGCCGGACAGGCTCAACGGCGTGCTCGAGGCGCTCTTCCGCGCCCAGGTGCGTGGCGTCACGATCAGCCGCGTGCAGGGCCACGGTGGCGAGACGGAGCACGTCGAGAACTACCGCGGCACCACCGTCAAGATGGCGCTGCAGGAGAAGGCGCGCCTCGAGATTGCCGTGTCGGACTCGTTCGTCGAGCCGACGGTGGAGGCCATCAGCCTCGCGGCGCGCACGGGCGACGTCGGCGACGGCAAGATCTTCGTGCTGCCGCTCGACTCGGTGCAGCGGATTCGGACCGGGGAGGTTGATACGGAAGCGGTGACGCCGGTCTAGGGAGGACTGGAGGAACGGAGGAGGGAAGGAACGGAGGAAGAGGACAGGAGGAACGGAGGAGAGAAGGAACGGAGGACGAGGATTGGAGGAAGGGAGGAGGTGTCTGGCGTTCGCCAGCGTCTCCTCTCGTCGGGCTCAGGTTAGTGACAGGTCACCCACGCCGCCGACAGGTTCGTCGGTGCACTCACCCGCGAAACACCTCCTCGTTGTGCCAGGCCAGCAACGACGGGTCGGGTTGCAAGTCGATACGCTCGGGCACCGTGATCCGTTGTCCGTGTAGCGGATAGTAGGTGCGGCCGTTCTGGTAGTCCTCTCTCAAGCGTCGGCTGACCTCGATTGAATGATCGGGGGTGACAGTGACATATCCGGTGTCGAAGAGCCGATGCAGGTCGGAGCGCAGGAGCAGGCCGTTGCGTACCTCGTGGCGGCCGTACTGCGCATACGGCTGTATGTGCGCCGCTTCGAGTACGGGCAGGGAGTGCTCACCCGTTGCGGCGCAGGCGCGCTGGTATGCGTCCGTGACGGCGACACGGAAGGCGCCCTGGCCGAGGCGCGGCCGAATCAGCGTAGGGCTCCCGTACCCATCGAAGAGCCGCGTCGACTGCTCCGGCTCTGCAACCCCGGTTGCAATGCCGGCGAGGGAAGCATCCAGCAGTGCCGCGCGCTCCAGGCATTCTCGCCAGAGTCGGGCGCCCTCGCCCTCGAGTAATGAGTAGCTCTTGTACCGCACGATGGGAGCCGACCAGTCGGCGGGCTGTCGCACCCACAGGTCCTCAGGAAAGAACACAGGCTGGCTGAGCAGGATGCAGCCGATCTGCGGCGGACCGCCATCGCTGGCGACTTTGATCTGATTTGCGCCGCGCAGTCGCGTCAGGCGCGCCGTCAGGTGGCGCAGCGTCGGCGCTCCGTTGGCCTCGCCGAAACACTCCCACGCCAGCCACTCCGGCAGCGCCGTATACATCGCTACGAGACCGAAGCCGCCGATCGCGTTGCGCGGAGCCTTCAAACGGAAGAAGAAGGGGGCGCCAGGGAGCCCACGAAAGCCGCTGCGATCGGACGGATTCCAGAAGTTGACCTCATCCCACGGTTCAGGCCGCCGGCGCAGGAAGTCGAACCAGTCGTGGTCCGTATTGGCAACGTAACCGGTCATCGTGTCCGTGGATCGATACGTGCGGCACTATACTCCGACAGCTGCGGGAGCGCTGAGGCCTCAACGCGCTGTGTGGCGGCGTCGAAGCCACATGCCCCCTGCATAGTGGCGGACGTCGCCAGTCCGGCGAGGTCCATCAGTGCCTGCCACTCCGGTCCATGAGCGCGTACCTGGTTGGCATGGCGTGCATGCACGGCCAGGTGAGCGAGCTCGTGCACGAGAACCTCATGTAGCAGCCGTGGCGGCCATACGGCCGCGTCTGCGCGCAGCGCGATGCGTCGGGCCTCGCAGTCGACAGTCGCGAGACGGCGACGGAAGCGCGCGTTGAGGAGGACGTCGACGGCCTGGTGTGACGGAGTGGAATAGCCAGCTTGCTCCCACAAAGGAGCAACAGAAGCAGCCGCTCGCTGCAGAACGCGGCGAATGCGGTAGATAGACACACGCAGGTTCTTCTCTCCTGCGACACGTCGTGACGTTTGGCCGCTCATCGCCCGTAACAATCGTGCGCCGCTCTGTACCCCGCTGCCTGCGCCTCCGCCGCCGTCCGGAACCTCGCCGTGCAATTCGGACAGTTTGCGTTCCGGCAGGTGGACAGGTGGTACACCCGGCTCCGCACGTTGCCGTGCAGGAGACCTGACCCCGTGGGGAGCAGCTGGCGCGGCTGGGATCGCGGCGCCGGCGCCGATCGCGGTCTCGGCTCGCGCACCTGCTGCCACAAGCCCCGCCGCGCGGCGCGCGCCTCGGCCTCGAGCGCGTCGAGCCGCACGTCGTTGCTGTAGCGCCGGTAATGCCTGGCGAGTCCTGCGCCCACCATCGCCTCGGCGAAGTCCTGGCCTTCGACGCGCACCCTCGCGACGGTCCGGCCGTAACGGTCGGTGTCGACGATCGTGAGCTGGACGACCTTGTCAAAGAGGATTGCGCGCGCACGGCGGCGCGCGACGTCCGAGAACGGCTCGCCACGCTCCGGCGCGTCGATGCCGAAGACGCGGATGCGCACCCGGCGGCCCTCCGTGAGCCTGACGTCGAACGTGTCACCGTCGATGACGGTCACCACCCGACCGGTGACCTGCGTGGCCACCGGCTGGGCACAACTCGTTGCAGCGCCGAGGAGCACGAGCCAGGCGACCAGGACGCGGGCGATGGACAGCCCGACGCGGCCTCGGGGCGCGATGGGCACGACGGGCGATGGCGCCGCGGCACTTGACAACAACGCGCCGATCGGTGTCTCCTCCTGCCGCTCCATCCTTGCCGACGTCCTCAGGCCGCCCACCGGCGGTTCTGCCCCGGCGCCGATGCTCCCGTGCAAGCCTTTGCCGACGCACGTGCGTCCGCGGAGCCGTCGAGAGGTAAGTGCTTCATGACCATTCGAATCAACCAGCATGACCCGCCACGCAACCCCGGAAACACCGTGCATACGGCGACACGTACCGTCGCGCAGCACGATCAGGCAGACAAGCTGTCACCTCGGTCCAACAAGATATCGTGTCGCGAAGCCAATCGCGCACTCTACGTCGACTTCGAAGGGCGGATGCAGGAACCACCGGCGCTCCTCGGCCTCCTGCACGGCAGGCACTACCGCGTGCTCATCGTCGACAGGCGGCTGGCGCCGCTCGCCCGCGTGGCCCTGCCCTTTCCGCACGCGACGGCGTGCGTCAGAACCCTGGACGCCGCGATAAGGGAAGTGCTCGCGCTCGCCTTCACCCCACCGCACCCGCGACGCGTCGTCGCGTTCTCGGAGCACGAACTACGGCAGGTGGAGAACCACGCCACGCGGGATGCTGCCGCGCGTCTTGCCGACCGCTACCTGAACGCGCGGAAGTTCTTCTCGCCCTGGCGCAACAGGACGCGGCCCGGATTCGACGTGAAGGAGACGACGCTCGAGGAATGCGCCCGCGCGCTGGGCTGCACTCCCTGGCCCGAACAGGCATTCAGTCCGGCCGACGCGATCCGCAGACTACGAGAGCAGCTCGCCAACGCGCGCCGGCATGGCCGTGACCCGCGCCCGCACACGATGGCCCTGTGGCTCGAGCTCGTGGTCTACAACAGGGCCGACTGCCTCGCGACGCAGTACCTGGTGCGCTACATCGCCAACAACGCCGGCGGGACTCACAGACAAGTGCCCCCGTGGCTCGCGCCGCTGGCGTCACACGACACCTGACGTCTCCGCGCCCTCCGCACCTCCGCGTGAGCCGGACTAGCCTTCCTCCGCGCTCTCCGCATCTCCGCGTGAGCCCGGAGTACCGTTCCTCCGCACCCCCCGCGTGCCTACCACTCCGCGTAAGGCTGACCCGACTGCGACATGCGGTCACTGCCGCTCTTGACGTCGTAGATCCCGATCTCCGCGAGCGGGTTGTTCGGGTCGGGCTCCGCGAGCACCGTCTGCCACGTGTCGGCCGACTGCGTCATCGGGTCTTCCGGGATGGCGCGCATGTAGCCGTCGCTGACCAGGTCCTGCAGCGACGCGGGATACCGCTGCTTGTCCGCGTAGTACTGGTCAATCGCGTCTCTCATCCGGAACAGGTTTTCCTTCAGGACGGCTTCCTGCGCCACGGTCACCGCGTTCCTGTAGCTCGCCATCCCGATGGCGGCCAGCACCACGATGAGCGCCATCACCACCATCAGCTCGAGCAGCGTGAACCCGCGGCGCGCGGCGACGATGGGCGTCCTGGTCAATCGCGTCAGCATGTGGTTACCACTCGGCGTACGGACGGCCGTCGAGGCCCGTGCCCTGCGCCGTGGAGTACACGTCGAAGACGTTCTGGCCGCCCCAGGTCGTCGTGTCGGGACGGTCCTGGTACGACCGCAGGCCCCACTCGGCCTCGCCCGTCATCGGATCGATCGGGATGCGTCGCAGGAAGCGCAGCTTGACGTTGGTGGCGTCGCCCGCGCGCGTGACGCCGTTGACGAGCGTCTCGAGGTCGGGAGGGTAACCCATGTCGTCCGGCTCGAGCTCGAAGTTGGCAATCTGCTGCAGGTCGGCCGCGTCCTTGTACCCGTCGATGGCCGTCCGCAGCTCTCGCAGCGCACGGCGCAGCTCGATCTCCTTCTGTCGCTGGATCGTGACCTTCGTCAGCGGCAGCGCGGCGGACGCGAGGATCATGACGATCACGGCCACGACGAGCAGCTCGACGAACGTGTAGCCGTGGCGGGCGTTCAGGGTCATCTCACGGTGACGGTGGCCGGCACCAGCTGCAGGCCCACACTCCCTTGCGACGGATCGGTGGCCACGCCGGCCGCCCCGATGGGCGACTGCCCCGCCGAGACGGCCTCGACGACGAGCGCGGCGAGCAGGCCGCTGCCTGTCGCGCCCGTCTGGTCGCCCGTCCGCACGATGGCGATGTCGACGCGTCCGGCCACCGGGTCGATGTGGTGCGTGAAGGTCGGCGCCACGCCACCCTGCTGCAGGAACGTGCCCTCCTGCACCGAGCGGACGCGCAGCACGGCCGGGTCGTACGTGAGCGTGAGGCTGATCGTCGAGAGCCGCTGTGCGCCGACCACGGAGATGGGCACCGTGTACGGCCCGCCGCCGACCTGGAACGTCGGACCGGGCGTGGTCACGGTGACGCGCGCCGTCGGGCCGGGCGGCGGCTCGGACGGGGGCGGCGGAGAGGGCGGCGCGGCAGGTGCCGGCTCGGCCGGCGGCACGGCGGGCTGTTCGGCCGGAGCCGACTGCGGGGTCACGGCCGGCGCCGGCTGCGGCGGCAGGACGCCCGGCTGCGACAAAACGGCCCCCGTCTGCGGCTGGCCCGGCAGGTTGGCAAACGACTGTGTCCCACCCGGCACCGGGGCCGCGGCGGCATCCGCCTCGCCGGGGGCGCCGGCCTCGGGCGTGCCGATGAGCGGCGGCGGACCCGTCAGGCCGATGTTCTGCTGCGAACCGATGTAGATCGGGTCGAGGTTCTCCTGCGTGACCTCGGACGTCCGCACCACGCGGGGCGTGAGGAGGAAGACGATGTCGGTGTCGGCGACCGTGTCGCTCGACGAGCCGAACAGCCAGCGAAGCACCGGGGTGCGCAGCAGCCCGGGAATGCCCGACAGGTCGCGACGCACCTCGTCGCGAATCAGCCCCGCGAGCATGTGCGACTCGCCGTCGCGCAGCCGCAGCATCGTCTCGACCCGTCGCGTGCCGAACGTCGGCAGCGACTGGCCGGCGATGTTGATCGACTGGCCGAGCGTGCTGCTCTCGACCTCGAGCGCGGTGATGATCTCGCCCTCCAGCGTCACGCGGGGCTGGTTCATCACGAGGCGGATGCCCACCGTCTTGTAGTTGAAGCTGCTCACCGGGATGGTGGACACGCCGCCTGACGCGATGCCGCCGAACGTCGTGGACGGCACCGGGATCTCGTCGCCGAGGTCCAGCGTCAGCTGGCCGCCCTCCTGCCCGCGCAGCTGCGGCTTGGCGACGACCCGCGTGGTGTTGTCGGACGCCAGGAAGTTGGCCACCGCCTGCGGCACGGTCATGTAGAAGTCGGCCGTGCTGATGCCGCGGGTGATGGTGTTGAGGTTGAACGGCGCCGTGGTCACGCCGGTGCCCGCCCCGGTGCCCGTGCCGGTGCCGACCGCCGGCGGCGCCTCGGGCGAGAAGATGCTGCCCACCGAGTACTGCGACAGGTTGATCCCGAGTTCGCGCGCGCGCGACCGGCTCACTTCGAGGATCTCGACGTCCACCACGATCTCGGCGCGCGGCCTGTCGTTGTTGCGGATGATCTGCTCGATGATCGACAGCACCCTCACCGACGCCCGCACGGTGATGCTGTTCTGCGTCTTGTTGACCACGGCGCGCGGCGCCTGCGCCATGTTCGGGATCTGCAGGATGTTCTGCACCGTCTGCAGCACTTCGGCCGCGTCGGCGTGCGACAGGTAGAAGGTGCGGACGGCCAGCTCCTCGTACTGCGCGCGCTTGGGCGGCGAGTCGGGAATGACGAGGATGGTCTTCGGGTTGAGCACCTTGAAGAACGTGCCGGCGGCGGCCATGACCTGATCCAGCGCGTCTTCGAGCGGCAGGCCCTCGAGGTCGATGCTGATGCGCCGGTCCTGGAACTGCGCCTCGAAGACGACGTTGATGCCCGTCATCTTGCCGATCGTCGTGACGATGTCCTTGATGCTCGACTGCTCGAAGCGCACCACGAGCGGGTCGCGCGACGTGGGATCGAGCAGCGGCGGCGCGCTGCGCTGGCTCGCCGTCTGGCGCATCGCCTCGATGGCCGGCCGCGGCCGGGCCGCTTCCGCGCGCTCGCGCATCACGCGGTCGATCTCCGCCGCGCGGAGCATCGCGTTGCGGTTGCCCGGGTCGTACTCGAACACCTTGCGGTACGCGACGACAGCCACCTCGAGATCGCCGGCTTCGTCCGCCTGGCGCGCGCGCTCGAGGTGGAACAGCGAGGCCGCCTGCATGGCGCGTTCGAGCGCGATGCGGTAGTCGGCCCTGTCGGGGTCGTCGAGCAGCGCCTGCCGGTACTGCGCGACCGCCAGGTCCCAGTCGCCCACGGACGCGGCGCGCTGGCCGCCCCGATACGCGCGCGACGCGCCGCATCCGGCCGCGACGAGCGTGAGGCCCACCAGGCACACGAGCGACACCCGGCGCAGCCACGCCGTCCCTCTCCGCTGGATCACACGAATGCTCCTGCTCCCATCACCCGCTCAACCTGACGGTCTGCCGGCCCTGGCCGTCCGCGTACTCGATCTGGAGCGACTCCTCACCGATGCTCACGATACGCCAGCGGCCGTCGACGATCTCACCCACGCGGCCATAGTAGACGTTTCGCCCGTCGCTGAGGACGGCCAGCGTGCCGACGTCCTCCCGCTCGATGACGCCGATGAACCGGACGTCTATGGGCGGCGGCCCCGGCGGTCCCGTGGGCAGGGCCGTCGCCGGGACGTCGGTGACCGACGACGGCATCTGCCCTGTGGGGACGCCGACGGCGGGCGCGCCCGACGCCGATCCACGCGCGCCGAAGGCGAACGGATCGCGGCCGCTGTCCACCGGCGCCTCGGGCTCGCGCGCGAGCCTGTCGAGGGCCACGCCGGCGGCGATCGTCTCGGCGGGCGTCGCCGTGCGCCGTGCCTGCCGCTGGACCGCCGGCGCGGGACTGGGGGGCGGTGCGTCGCCGCCGGGGAGCCCGAACTGCCACCACACGACGAGCAGCAGCATCACCACGAGGCCGGCCAGCAGGGCCCGCTGTCGGCGCGGGTCAGCGGCCATCGGCGGCCCTGTAATACGTGGAGACGGCCAGCGCCGCCTCGAGCTCCCCTGTCGCGTCGTCCGCACGCGCGACGTTGATGCTGCGTACCACGACGAAGTCGTCGCCCGCTTCGACGGCGTGCAGGAACTCGCGCAGCGCGTCGTAGCGGCCGCGGACGACCAGCGTCTGGTCCACACGAATGAGCCGGCCGTCGCGCTCCTGTGCCTGCGTGAAGGCGCGCCTGTCGTAGTCGAGGCCGGAGGTGTGTGCGAGCTGCCCGAGGTGCAGGAACGTCAGCCGGCGCGCGCTGGCCTGATCCGCCGGCAGGATCTCGGTGTAGAAGCGTTCCAGATCGCCGGCCGCCTGCTGCGTGCCGGTGCTCAGCGCGCGTGCCGCATCCAGCTCACGCTGCGCGGCGGCCGCCGCCACGGTCGCGGCGTTGGCCCGCGTCTCGAGCCCGCGCACCCGCGCGGCGAGCGGGCCGAGCACGAGCCCGATCAGCACGAGATCGATGACAGCCAGGATCGCGAGCGGCGCCACCCACAGACGCTTGTCGCTGGCGATTCGGCGGAACGGCCAGCCGCTCAACGTGCTGCCTCCGCCGGCGGCGCGGCGACGTGCGCGGTGTACACGCCGTCGAACGTCACCGTGAGCGTCCCATCCTCCTGCCGCAGTTCGTCACGGGTCTGGATGCCGGCAAACGAACCGGCCTCCTCGAGGGCGTCGATGAACGTGCCCACCTCGTGGGCCCGTGACGCGTTGACGACGAGCCGTACCGTCACGGCGCCGTCGGCGATCGTCGGCTGGACGCTGGTCAACAGGACGTCGGCTGGGATGGTCTGTTCGATGGTGTTGAAGAGCGCCGTCCACGAGAACACGCGCTCGTCGATGGCGCCGTTCACCTCGCGGGTCGCCGCGACGATCGCGGCAAGCTCCGCCTGGTCCACGTCCGCCCGGATCCGCGCCGCCTCGCGCCGCCGCTCCGTGGCCCGCTGTTCGTCCACCGCGATGCGCGCCGACAGCGCCGTCTGTTCGCCCGACAGCGTGAGGAACCGCCAGACGCCGCCGACGGTGAGCAGTGCCAGCACCAGCGTGATGGCGCCGAGCGCAAGGTGAACGGCGCGCTCGTTGTAGAACGGCCGCGTCGAGAGGTTGCCGCGCAGCATCACCAGGCTCTCGCCACCAGGCCGAAAGGCGCGGCCAGATCGCCGCTCGCGTCCACCCCGCCGTCGCGTGGCCCGCCCGCCGCGCGACGAGTCAGCCGCACGGGCTCGACGGTCATCCCGAGCCGCTCGCCGAGCTCCGACGTCAGGCGGCTCCGTTCAGCAGCGTCGCCGCCGCCGGCCAGCAGGACACGCGCGAACCCGCGACCCTCGAGGCGATCCTCGAAGTACATCCGCGTCTGGTGGACGACGTCCACCAGCGGTTCCTCGGCATCCGCCGGTCGCGTGCGGAAGAAGATGACGTGCCCGCCGCGGACGATCGCCAGCGAGCTGTAGTCGGCGCCGACGTGGACGAGCAGCCAGTCGCCGGCGGCAGTGCTCGCGTCGCTGAGCAGGACGGCGTTGATGACGTTGAGCGTCGCGAGGTCGACGGTGCCGGCGTGCAGACCGGCAGCCGCGCAGACCGCCTCGTACGCCTCGATCACGTCGGCGCGGGCGGCGACGACCAGAAACTCCTGCCCCTCGTCACTGCCGTGGCCCGGGACGATCGACACCTGCGCCTGCTCCACGGGGAACGGCAGCGCCTTGCGCAACTGCAGGCGCACGAGCTGTTCGAGATCCCGCGCCTGCGCGGGGACGTGCTCGAACCGCAGCAGCGTCACCCTGGCGACCGTGTCGGGCACGACGAGCGCGCAGCGGCGATGCCGTCCGCCGACCTGCGTCAGCGCCTGGCGAACCGCGGCGACGACCGGCTCGGGCTGGAGGATGTTCGGTCCGGTGAGTGAGGCCTGCACGGCGCCGGCCGGCACCGCGGCCCGGCCGGCGGCGTCGACGACAGGCGACTGACTGCCGGGACGCGCCACGACAGCGACCACGCCGCTGGCGTCGATGGCCAGGGCGAGCGTCGGGGGCGGGGTCTCGAGCCAGGCAGGCAGGGGCGACATGGATCCGAATCAGTCTACGAAGGTGACCTTGTTGATCTCGCGCAGCGTCGTCTCGCCGCTCAGCACGCGCGCGACGGCCGACTCGCGCAGGAACCGCATGCCCTCGGCGCGCACCGCGCGCTTGATCTCGGAGTTCGGCCGGCGCGCCAGAATCATGTCACGGATGTTGTCGGTCACGTCGAGCAGCTCGCAGATGGCCATGCGCCCGCGGTAGCCGGTGCCGCCGCACTCGAGGCAGCCTTCGCCTTCGTAGAAGACGTGCGTGTCGAGCAGCGACGGGTCCATCGCCGACTCGACGAGCTGCTCACGCGTGACCTCCGCCGGACGCTTGCAGTGGGGGCAGATCACCCGCACGAGGCGTTGCGCGAGCACGCAGTTGAGCGCGGCGACGAACTGGTAGGCTTCGACCCCCATGTTCAGGAACCGGCCCAGCACGTCGAGCACGTTGTTGGCGTGGACGGTCGTGAACACCAGGTGGCCGGTCAGCGCCGAGTTGATCGCGATCTGCGCCGTCTCGGCATCGCGGATCTCGCCGACCATGATCTTGTCGGGGTCGTGGCGCAGGATGCTGCGCAGGCCGCGGGCGAAGGTCAGCCCCTTCTTCTCGTTGATGGGGATCTGCACGATACCGGCGAGCTGATACTCCACCGGGTCTTCGATCGTGATGATCTTGTCTTCGACCGACTTGATCTCCGACAGCGCCGCGTAGAGCGTCGTCGTCTTGCCCGAACCTGTCGGGCC
The DNA here is from genome assembly GCA_044508265.1 of Acidobacteriota bacterium. Lineage (GTDB taxonomy): Bacteria > Acidobacteriota > Vicinamibacteria > Vicinamibacterales > Vicinamibacteraceae > JAEZDP01. Next base: position 31,194 of record JBIQIB010000005.1, on the reverse strand, counting down.
GGTGACGAGCACCATGCCGTACGGCTCGCGGATGTACTTGCGGAAGCGGCGCAGCTCCTCTTCCGGGAACCCGAGGATGTCGAGGCGCAGCTCCTTGAACTGCTCGCTGATCGACTCCTTGTCGAGGATGCGGATGACGGCGTCCTCGCCATGCGCGCTCGGCATGATCGACACGCGGAAGTCGATCGTCTTGCCGCGCATGCGCAGCTTGAAGCGCCCGTCCTGCGGGACGCGCTTCTCGGCGATGTCGAGTTCGGCCATCACCTTGATGCGCGAGATGATCGGTCCGGCAAACTGCCTGGCGATGGGCCGCATCGCGGGCTGCAGCACGCCGTCGATGCGGTACTTCACCACCACGGCGGCATCCTGCGTCTCGATGTGGATGTCGCTTGCCCGCCGCTGCAGCGCCGTGAAGATCGTCGAGTCAACCAGCCGGATGATCGGGCTGATGTCGCTCGTGAGCTTCTCGACCGAGAGCGACTCTTCTCCGCTCTCGTCCTCCTTGAGCAGCTGGAGCTGGAAGCTCTCGGTCGCCTCCTCGAGGACGCGCTGGCTGCTCTCGCTCTTCTTGAGCATCCCCTGGATCGCGCTCGCCGGGCCCACGGTGACCTTGAGGCGCATCCCGAGCAGCTGCTGCAGCTCGTCGATCATCATCAGGTCCGTCGGATCGGACACGACGATCACGAGCACGTCGCCGTCGCGCCGGTGCGGGATGAACCCGTACCGGAGCATCAGGTCGGCCGGAATCGACCGGAACAGCTCGTTGTCGAGATGGAAGTGGCTCATCTCGACGTATTCGAGCCGGTACCGCTCGGCGAGCCGGCGCGCCTCCTCGGCCTCGCGGCGGGCGTTGTCGACGACGCCGTCGGCCGACGGCAGCTCCGGCATCGGGAGGTCGGCGGGTGGCAGGTTGCTGGGGCGTGTCGGCGTGCTCACGATGCAGGCTCTCCGGAACCGTCAGCCCAGAGCCGACGACAACTGGAAGACGGGCAGGTACAGCGCGATGAGCAGCCCCGCGATGACCGCCCCCATGACGACGAGCAGCAGCGGCTCGATGAGGAGCAGGAAGCGCGCGAGCTTCGTCTCGATGTCCTCGTCGTAGAAATCGGCAATGGCATTGAGCATGTCCTGCAGCGCGCCGGTGGCCTCGCCCACCTCCACCATCTTGACGGCCACGTCGGGGAACTCCTCCTTGGCCGCCATGGCCACCGACAGCGACTGCCCCTCGCGCACCTGGCGGGAGATGTCGTCCATCTGCGCCGCGATGTGACGGTTCGAGATCGACCGCCGCGACACGTCGAGCGCCGTGACCAGCGGGATGCCGCCTCCGAGCAGCGTCGCGAGCGTGCGGCTCAACTGCGACGTGGCGAACTGGCGGGCCAGCGTGCCGAGCAGCGGCAGCTTCAACGTCAGACGATCGACGGCCCGGCGCTGGCTCGGCTGCCGGAAGAACCAGCGTCCGACGAGGACGGTCCCGGCAAGGAGCGCGCCGAGCACCAGCAGGTTGCTCCGCACGCCGGACGAGGCGGCGACGATGAGGCGCGTGGCCCAGGGCAGCTCGGCCCCGAAGTTGCCGTAGAAGTCGCTGAACGCCGGCACCACCTTGATCACGATGATCGCCACGACCGCGAGCGACAGCGTGACGAGCACCGCCGGGTAGACGAGCGCCGAGATGATCTTGCGGCGCACGGCCGAGAGCACCTGCACGTAGGCGACGTACCGCCGCAGCACCTGTTCGAGGCTGCCGCTGCGCTCGCCGGCCATGAGCGACGCCGTATAGATCGGGGAGAAGTGCCGGGCGTGCGCCTCGAACGCCTCCGACAGCGCCACGCCGGAGCGTACCTGCTCGTAGACGTCGTCGAGCACGGCCTTGAAGGTGGCGTTCGGCACGTTACGCCGCAGGATCTCGAGAGACTGGACCAGCGGCATGCCGGCCTTCAGCAGCGTCGCGAGCTCCTGGTTGAACACGAGGAACTCGTGCAGCTTGATGCGGCCGCCGCGGCGACGCGTGAGCGCCGACAGCCCCGCCCAGCCGGCCGGCTTCGCCTCGAGCAGGTAGAAGCCGCGTTCCTCGAGGTCGCGGCGCAGCGCGGCCTCGTTGTCGGCGACGTAGGTCGCCTCGGTGATTTGTCCGGAGGCGCTGGCGAGACGGCAGCGGAACTCCATGGCGCCTCAGGAGGCCCCGGCCAGCCGGAGGACGCGCGCCACATAGGCCCGTGTCTCGGGGTAAGGCGGGATGCCGCCGTAGCGCTCGACAGCGGCGGCCCCGGCGTTGTACGCCGCCAGCGCGAGCCGCAGTTCGAAGCGATCCAGGAGCTGCCGGAGGTAGCGGACGCCGCCGTCGATGTTGGCGGCCGCGTCCATCGGGTTGCGGACGCGCAGCTCGCGGGCGGTGGCGGGCATCAGCTGCATCATGCCCAGCGCGCCACGAGGGGACCTCGCGCGCGGCCGGTAGCCTGACTCGACGGCGATCACCGCGTGTACGAGCTTCGGATCGACGTCGTACTGCCGCGCCGCCTTCGCGATGACGGCTTCGTACGCGCGGGCAGTGGCGCCCCACGTGTCCGTCTTTGGCGGGGTGGCCGGCGTGGCGGACTGCTGTGCAGTCTGCGACGGCGTTGCGTGGTTTGGATCGGTTGGACGGGGCGGACGGCTCGGAGAGCCGTCCCTACCGATGCCGTCCCTGCCGACGCCGTCCCTGCCGATGCCGCCCCTACCAACCTCGTCGGGCGCGATGCGCACGATCTGGCTCGCCGCACACGTCATCGTTCCGCCGCCGCGCAGCGTCAGCGTGGCGCTGTCGCCGCTCACCTCGACGGCGCGCACCGACATGGTGCGCCCGCTCGCGAGCGTGACCAGCTCGGCGCGGCCGTCGGCGGGCACGGCAAGCACCGCCGCCGCGCCGGCAGCGACGGCGAAGGAACGGAGAATCATGGGCGGCAGTCTACCACCCGCTCTGACGTCCCCGGGCGGTGTCAGGCCTTGGGCTCGACGAAGACGTGGAAGACGCGGATGCCCAGCTCGCGGCTGTCGCTCGAGTTGGCCGCAGGCGTCTGCGCCGGCACGAACGGCTGGTTGAGCTCCAGCGTGATCTCCACGTTCTCCGACGTGCCGAACTGCTCGGCCGTGATCGGAATCCGCCGGATGACTTCCTCGTTGCTCGTCAGCGTGTAGGTGTCGAGCACCGTATCGCCGATTCTGACCGTCAGCGTCTGCCCCGGCACGAGGTCGGGCCGCCCGTCGAAATGGAGGAAGAACGTCGCATCGGCTCCCGGGTTGCGGAGGGCCAGCGTGGCCACGCCCTTCGTCCACTGCCACTCCACCGCGGCGTTGTCGGGCGAGACCTCGGCGTTGTGCCAGCCGTCCTTGAACTGCACGAACACGTTCTCGGCCGCCGGCAGCAGCTCGATGGAGCCGACCGTGTAGGCGCGCTGCCCGTCGCTCTCGCCGACCAGCGGCAGGCGCTCGCCCGTGTCCGGATCGTAGAGCCCGACGCGGATCGTGGTGGTGCCCATGTACGGGTAGACCGGCACGAACATCGTGTGCGTGTACTCGATGCTCTCGCCGGCGCGCCATTCCGTCGTCGGCTTGGCCGGCGCGTGGTCATCGGTCCACATCAGCTCGCCGTCCGAGTCGACGAAGTGCACCAGCACCCGATAGTCCTTGTCGAATGCCGGGGCGTTGGTCGCCACCGTGAACCGATACGTCAGGTCGACAGGGCTGCCGAGCGCCGCGCGCGACCGGCTGGCTGAGAACGCGGGCGTGGCAACGGGCGGCGCCGTGTCTTCCTTGGGGCCGCACGCGACCACCGAAGACAGCGCCAGGCCGAGTGCGAGGCAGACGGCAGATGGCTTCACGTCGTACATCTCCTGAAACGGACGAGGGCTCCGGGGCCGTCGTGGACCACCGGCAAACGCGTGATGGTAGACCGGTTGTCGCCCCCGGGGCAACATGCTAGAGTCACGGCGCACGCATGTCGGACGCCCTTGGACTCATCGAAACCCGCGGCCTGATTGGCGCCATCGAGGCAGCTGACGCCATGGTGAAGACCGCCAACGTGCAGTTGACGGCGAAGGAGTACATCGGCGCCGGCTACGTGACGGTGATGGCTCGCGGTGATGTCGGCGCCATCAAGGCGGCCACCGATGCCGGTGCCGCAGCGGCCCGCCGCGTCGGCGAGCTCGTCTCCGTCCACGTCATTCCGCGGCCGCACGCCGAGGTCGAGCGCATCCTGCCCCGGACGGCAGCGGCCCCGCCGTCGCAGCCGTAACCGCCGGCGCTGCCGGCGTCGATCCTGCGCATGGCCGAGCCCACACGCCCACCGAACGATCGCGACCTCGCCTCGATGGCCGAGGCGCGCACGCTCGCGCGGCAGGCGCGCTCGGCACAGTCCGCCCTCGCCGAACTGTCCCAGTCGGCCATCGACGCCATCGTCGACGCCATGGCCGCCGCCATCCGGCCGCACCTCGAGTCGCTCGCCCGCGAGGCCGTCGACGAGACGGGCTTCGGCGTCGCCGCCGACAAGCTCCAGAAGAACCGCTTCGCCGCCGAGCAGGTGCACGCGTTCATCCGGCCCATGACGACCGTCGGCGTCCTGCGGCGCGACGAGACGCGCAAGGTGGTGGAGATTGCCGAGCCCTTCGGCGTCGTCGCCGCCATCGTGCCGTCCACCAACCCGACCTCGACGGCCATCTACAAGATCCTGATCGCCCTGAAGGCGCGCTGCCCCATCGTGATCAGCCCCCATCCGTCGGCGGCACGCTGCATCAACCGCGTCGCCGAGATCATGGCGGCGGCGGCAACGTCGGCCGGTGCGCCGGCCCACAGCGTGGGCTGGATGACGACGGTGACGCTCGAGGGCACGCAGGAGCTGATGCGCCAGCGCGAGGTGGCCGTCATCCTGGCCACGGGCGGGCTGGGGCTCGTGCGCGCCGCCTACTCGGCCGGCAAGCCCGCCTACGGCGTCGGCCCCGGCAATGCGCCCTGCTACGTGCACGCGTCCGCCGATGTCGCCAAGGCGGCGGCCGACATCATCCTGGGCAAGACGTTCGACAACGGCCTGCTCTGCTCGTCGCCGAACTCGATCGTGGCCGACAGGGCCATCGACGCCCCGCTGCGCGACGCGCTGCGTCAGCAGGGCGCGGTCTTCCTGACCCAGGACGAGGCGGCGCGGCTGGCAGGACTCCTCGTGACGCCGCAGCGGCTCCCGAACCCGTCGTTCGTGGGGCGGCCGGCCACGACGATCGCCGCGGCGGCCGGCATCGAGGTGCCGAGCGGCACGCGCGTCCTGATCGCGGACTTGCAGGGCGTCGGCCGCGACCACCCGCTCTCGATCGAGAAGCTCTGCCCGGTCCTCTCTTACTACGTGGTGGCCGACTGGCGCGAGGGCTGCGAGCGCAGCAAGGAGATCCTGCGATACGGGGGCATGGGCCACACGATGTCGGTGCACGGCACCGACGAAGAGGTCATCCTCCAGTTCGGGTTGCACAAGCCCGCGTTCCGCGTGGTGGTGAACACGCCCACCACGCACGGGTCGATTGGACTGACGACGGGCCTCGACCCGGCGATGACGCTTGGATGCGGCGGGTTCGGCGGCAACATCACGTCCGACAACATCACGCCGATGCACCTCATCAACGTGAAGCGGCTCGCCTACGAGTTGCGGCCCGCCCAGGCGCCCGCGGCCGTTCACCCGGCAGAGGGGGCCGTCCAGGCGCCGCCAGGCGGGGGCCTCGGCCGCGGTGCGGTAGCCGGTGCGCCCACTGCCAGTCGTCCTGCGGTGCCGGCAGGCGGCGCGCCACTCGACGCCGCAACGCTGGCGGCGCGGATCGACGCGTTCCTGGCGGGCAGGGGCCTGCGGCCCGACTCGACGGTGCGGGTCGGCTCCCCCTCCTCTGCTCGCGCGGACACCGCGGCCGGGACCCCTTCGCCGGACGCCGGCCCTCCCGTCGATTTCGTGTGCGAAGACGACGTTCGACAGGCCATGCGGACCGGAAAACGGCTGCGCCTGGCGCCTCGCGCGATCGTCACGCCGGCGGCTCGCGAACTGGGCGAAGCTCATCAAGTCTTCGTTCTGGACGAGCTTGGGACGCCTTGACCATCCAGACTTCCGGATGCTACGCTCCGGCGTCTTTTTCGAGACGCCTATGCGACGAACGGTTGGACTGCCAGGCGCAGTCTTGTTAGTCGTTGCCGCTGCGGCCTGCAGTGGCAACCCGCGTCCCCAGGTCGCCGCAGCGCCTCCGGTGGACATCGATCCCGCTCCCGCCGCCGCAGCCGCGGCGCCCCAGACACCCCAGGTTCCCGTCGATCCCGTCGCCGACCTCATCGCCGAGTCGGATCGCCTGTTCGCCCTGGGCAAGCACGAACTCGAACTTGGTCACCTGACGCAGGCGCGCGACGCGTTCGATCGCGCCGTTGACGTGCTGCTCGAGGCGCCCGGCGGCGCCCGGCAGGAGCCGCGACTGCGCGCGCAGTTTGACCGCCTCGTCGACCGCATCGCCGCGCAGGAAGCGCTCGCGCTCCAGACGGGTGACGGCTTCACCGAGAAGCCGTCCGAGCCAGCCGTCATCGACGAGCTCCTCGAGGTGGCAACCTTTGCGCCGTCCACCCCGCCCGACAAGATGGTCGAGGCCGCGGTGCAGGCCGACCTTGCCAACGCCGTCCCCGATATCCCGATCCCGCTCAACGACCGTGTCCTGCACTACGTCGAGCTGTTCCAGGGGCGTCTGCGCGACCACCTGCAGGCCGGGCTCGACAGGGCCACGCGCTACCTGCCGATGATTCATCAGGTATTCCGCGAGGAGGGCGTCCCTCTGGATCTGGCCTACGTGCCGCTGATCGAGAGCGCCTTCAAGCCCACCGCCCTGTCGCGCGCCAGCGCCCGCGGCATGTGGCAGTTCATGCGCGGTACCGCCGGCGACATGGGCCTCAAGCAGGACTGGTACATCGACGAGCGGGCCGATCCGGAAAAGGCCACCGTCGGCGCCGCGCGCTACCTCAAGCTGCTGTATGGCATGTTCGAGGACTGGCATCTCGCCCTCGCTTCGTACAACGGCGGCCCCGGGCGCGTGCAGCGTGCGATGAAGGCCTCCGGCCACTCGGATTTCTGGACCCTGTCGTCTTCGTCGCGGTACCTGCCGCGAGAGACGCGCGAGTACGTGCCGATGATCCTGGCCGCGACGATCATCGCCAGGAACCCCGGCAAGTACGGCTTCGAGGTGCAGCAGGCCGAGCCGCTCTCCTACGACAAGGTGCCGGTGCCGACGGCCATCGACCTGCGCCGCGTCGCCGAGTGGACGGGGGCGTCGATCGACGAGATCCAGGCACTCAACCCGGAACTGCGCCGCTGGACGACGCCGGTCAGGTATCCCGACTACGAGGTGAAGGTACCCGTCGGCCGCGGCGAGGCGCTGCTGGCCCGCCTCCGCGACGCCAGCCAGCTCGAGCTTGCCGCGCTCCGGTGGTACACGGTGCGGCGAGGTGAATCGCTGTCGTCGATTGCCAAGAAGCTCGGCGTCTCGCGCGTCGACCTCGCCCAGGCCAACGGCATTTCGACGCGGTCACGTGTCCGTACCGGGCAGCAGCTCATCATTCCGCGCGCACCGGGCGCGCCCGTCCTGGCCTCGGCCGGCCCGACGCGCGACGCGACCACTGCCAGTGCGGCCGGGTCGGCGACTGGCACCCGCGTGTCGGATGACGGACCGATCGTCTATCGGGTGAAGCGCGGCGACACACTCACGCGGATCGCGTCCATGCACGATGTGACGGTGGCCGAGCTGAAGAGCTGGAACCGCCTGCGTTCCGACAGGCTGGCGGTCGGCGATCGGCTGACGATCCACGTGGACAGCGCCACGCGCGCCGCCCAGTAAGCACTCCGGCAACACGCCCCCTCTGGCGTATGGCGTCCCGGGACGCCAACCCTTCTCACCGCGGGCCGGTCCAGCAATGGGCGCCGGCCCGCGGTTGCTGTTTCTGCCGGTGATCGCGATGCGCGGATCGCAGTTCCTGCGCTCGCCGCGGCAGCACCACGAGCGTTCACACGACATTCGCGCGTGCCGGACCTGGCCCGCGCCATGCACTGCCCGCGGCATGCTGGCGGCGATGCACTCGAGCACCCTGCTCGGGATCGAGGCGGAAGTGGTGCGCGTCGAGGCGGACGTCGCGTACGGCCTGCCCGGCTTCACGCTCGTCGGATTGCCCGACGTGTCGGTGCGGGAGAGCCGCGACAGGGTCAGGAGCGCGATCCGCAACTCCGGCCTGGAGTTTCCGCCGCACCGCATCACGGTGAACCTGGCTCCCGCCGACCTGCGGAAGGCGGGCACCAGCTTCGACCTGCCCATCGCGCTGGCCATCCTGGCCGCAGCTCGGAACGGCCCGCCGGCGGCCGCGTCGCGGACGCTCATCCTCGGCGAACTGTCGCTCGACGGGCAGGTGCTGCCGGCCCGCGGCGTGCTGCCGGCGGCATTGGGCGCCCGCCGTCATGGCCTGCGCCACGTCCTCGTGCCGTCCGCCAACGCGGCAGAAGCCGCAGTGGTCCCCGGAATCGAGGTGTTGCGGGCCGATACGCTGCGAGACGCCATGGCGGCACTGGGCAATCCCGACGCCGCGCGAGCGGCGCCTTCGGCGACGCGCCGCGCCACGCTCGACGAGCCGGACCTCGCGGACGTGCGAGGGCAGCCGCTCGCCCGCCGCGCGCTGGAGATCGCCGCGGCCGGCCACCACAACCTGCTGCTCAGCGGACCGCCGGGCACCGGCAAGACCATGCTCGCGCGGCGGCTGCCGGGTGTGCTGCCGGCCTGGACGTTCGACGCCGCCCTCGAAGCCACGGCGATCCACTCGGCGGCGGGCCTGATCCGCCCCGGCGAGGGGCTCCTCGCGGCACGGCCGTTCCGCGCGCCGCATCACACGGTGTCCACCGCCGCGCTTGTCGGCGGCGGACCGCAGCCCCGCCCCGGCGAGGTCAGCCTCGCGCATCACGGCGTCCTGTTCCTCGACGAGGCTCCCGAGTTCCACCGGCAGACGCTCGACGTGCTGCGCCAGCCGCTCGAGGACGGGGTGGTCCGGATCGCCCGCGTGCAGCGCACCGTCACCTTTCCGGCGCGGTTCCTCTTCGTCGCCGCCATGAACCCCTGTCCGTGCGGGCTCCGTGGGCACCCCGTCCGCGTGTGCCGCTGTCGTCCCGGCGACGTCGAACGCTACGCCGGGCGGTTGTCGGGCCCGGTGCGCGACCGCGTCGACCTGGCCATTGACGTGCCGCCGGTGGACGTGGCGGCCCTCGCTTCGCCCGTCCCTGGCGAGCCGTCGGCCGTCGTCCGCTGCCGTGTGGAGGCCGCCCGTGCCCGCCAGATCTCCCGTCAGGGCGTGCCCAACGCGTGGCTCACCGGCCCCGGGCTGCGGGCGCTGGGCGAGGATGCCGATATCCAGGTGTTGCTGGGCCGCGCCGTCGCGCGGTTCGGCCTCAGTGCACGCTCCGTGGACCGCGTCCTGCGCGTGGCGCGCACCGTGGCCGACCTGGCGGGCCGATCCGAGGTCGGTCGCGGCGATGTGGCCGAAGCTCTGCAACTTCGGGTACCCGTGCCGGGTGCCCTGTGCTAGACTCGCCTGTCGTTCCGGGGCCCGTTCGGTTTGGGCCGGACGAACGTTCATGCCCCGCACGCCGCGACGGTTCCCGCGTCGGGAATCGCGGACGTCATCAGTCAATGGCCTCAAAGCGCTACACCATCCTCGTTGCCGACAGGCGCACCGGTGTCGTCCGCCGGTTCACGCTGTCGCTGCGTCCTGCGATCGTCGCGGCGACGGTGCTCGCCCTGATCCCGTCGCTGGTGGCGCTGGGCGCGGTGACCAGGGCGCGGTGGGAGGCCGAGGTGTGGGAGGCGCAGCGCGCGTCGCTCCTCCTCGAGAACGAGAGCATGCGCGTCGCCACGGGCGCCCTCGCCGAGCAGGTCGACACGCTGCAGACCGCCATCGACGACATCGACGCCTTCCGCCCCAGTGACGCGGAAGCGGCCGCGATGGCGCGGCTGCCGAAGCGGGTGCGGCAGCGGGCCCTCGGCGGGGCCGAGATGTCGCCCGCGCTGCTCGAGCGGCTCAACGGCCCGTCGGCCACGCCCGACGGCATGGGGGTGCTGCGCCAGATCCTCGGCACGCTGGCCTCGGAACTCGAGTCGGCGAAACCGCAGATCGCGCGGCAGGCGGCGCTGGCCCGGGCCACCCCGGCCATCTGGCCTGCCTTCGGTGGCCTGAGCTCCGGGTACGGCGTCCGTCGCGACCCCTTCACGTCTGCCCCGGCCAGCCATCTCGGGCTCGACATCTCGGCCGACCACGGCCAGCCCGTGTACGCCACGGCCGACGGCGTCGTGACGGAGGCGGAGCGCCACCATGACTACGGCAACCTCGTCACGGTCAGCCACGGCTACGGGATCGAGAGCCGCTACGCGCACCTTTCAGGATTTGCCGTCCGGCCCGGCCGCACCGTGCGCCGGGGCGACGTGCTCGGCTACGTCGGCTCCACCGGCCGATCGACGAGTGCGCACCTCCACTACGAAGTCTGGATCGACGGGCGCCCGACCAACCCCCTGGGGTTCCTCGTCAGCCGCGCGGCCGACTGAGTCGCGGGGGCGCCTGCCCCGCCTCCCGCAGACGTCGCGGCCTTGCCTCGCTTCCGCGCGTTCCCTACAATCGGAAGATTGCAGGGCTCCCGGCGGAGCCCTCCTCAGGTAGCCTCTTTGATCCTCGATACCCTTCTTGCCAAGGTCATCGGCACGCAGAACGACCGCGAGCTGAAGCGCATCACGCCGCTCGTGGCGCAAATCAACGCGCACGAGCCTGCCCTCGAGGCGCTCAGCGACGAGCAGCTGCGTGACAAGACCGGCGAGTTCCGCCAGCGCCTCGCTAACGGGGAGCCGCTCGACGACCTGCTGCCCGAGGCCTTCGCCGTCGTCCGGGAGGCCGGCCGCCGCGTCGTGCACATGCGCCACTACGACGTGCAGCTCATCGGCGGCATCGTGCTGCACCGCGGACGGATCGCCGAGATGAAGACGGGCGAGGGCAAGACGCTGGTCGCCACGCTGCCCGCCTACCTGAACGCCCTCACCGGGAAGGGCGTCCACGTCGTGACGGTCAACGACTACCTGGCACGTCGCGACTCCGAGTGGATGGGGCGCATCTACCGGTTCCTCGGCCTCAGCGTCGGCGTCATCTCGCACGACCTGCGCGACGACGAGCGCAAGCGCAACTACGCCTGCGACATCACCTACGGCACCAACAACGAGTTCGGGTTCGACTACCTGCGCGACAACATGAAGTTCGACCTCGCGCAGATGGTGCAGCGCGGGCACCACTTCGCGATCGTCGACGAGGTGGACAGCATCCTCATCGACGAGGCCCGGACGCCGCTCATCATCTCGGGACCGGCCGAAGAATCGACCGACCTGTACTACGAGGTCGATCGGATCATCCCGAAGCTGAAGCCCGGCGCCGTGATTCAGGGCAACGTCAAGGCCGAGGAGCGCGAGGCGCTCGAGGCGACCGGCGACTTCATCGTCGACGAGAAGCACAAGACGGCGACGCTGACCGAGAGCGGCATGGCCAGGGCCGAGGAGCTGCTCGCGCACCGGCTCCAGCCCGGCGGGCTGTACGACCCCGCCAACATGCCCCTGCTCCACCACATCAACCAGGGCCTGCGCGCCCACACGCTCTTCCGCCGCGACGTCGACTACGTCGTCAACGAAGAGGGCCAGGTGGTCATCGTCGACGAGTTCACGGGCCGGCTGATGCCCGGTCGCCGGTGGAGCGACGGCCTGCACCAGGCGGTGGAAGCCAAGGAAGGCGTCAAGATCGAGCGCGAGAACCAGACGCTCGCGACCATCACCTTCCAGAACTACTTCCGCAAGTACGACAAGCTGTCGGGCATGACCGGCACGGCCGACACCGAGGCCGAAGAGTTCAACAAGATCTACAAGCTGGACGTCGTCCTCGTCCCGACGAACCGCCCGCTGATCAGGGTGGAAGAACCCGACACCGTCTATCGGACCGAGCGCGAGAAGTTCGACGCGATCGTCGAGGACGTGATCGAGAAGCAGAAGGAAGGACGGCCCGTGCTCGTCGGCACGGTGTCGGTCGAGAAGTCGGAGCGGCTCTCGGGTCTGCTGAAGCGGCGTGGCGTGAAGCACGTCGTCCTCAACGCGAAGTACCACGCGCAGGAAGCGGAGATCGTCGCGCAGGCCGGCCGCAAGGGCACGGTGACAGTGGCCACCAACATGGCCGGCCGCGGCACCGACATCCTGCTCGGCGGCAATGCGGAGTTCATGGCGCGCCAGCAGTGCCTGGCCGAGGACGTCGCCGAGCGCGTGCCGAAGGGCCAGGAGAAGTACGTCGACGACGAAGAGTTCGTCTACTTCCGGCACCTCGACAACTTCTATCGCGTACCGACGCCGACGTGGCGGACGATCTACGAGAGCTTCGAGCGCGAGTGCCGTGCCGAGCACGAGGAAGTCGTGGCCGCCGGCGGCCTGCACATCATCGGCACGGAGCGCCACGAGTCGCGGCGCATCGACAACCAGCTGCGTGGTCGTGCCGGCCGTCAGGGCGACCCGGGCTCGTCGCGCTTCTACCTGTCGCTCGAGGACGACCTGATGCGCATCTTCGGGTCTGCCAACATCGCCGGGCTGATGCAGCGCCTGGGGATGGAGGAAGGCGTCCCGATCGAGAGCCGGATGGTGACCAAGGCCATCGCGCGCGCCCAGAAGCAGGTGGAGGCCCAGAACTTCGGCACCCGCAAGCACCTGCTCGAGTACGACGACGTGATGAACAAGCAGCGTGAGAGCGTCTACACGCTGCGCCGCCAGCTCCTCGAAGGCGTCGTGAAGCTCGAGGACGGCGACACCGACACGCGCGAGTACCTGCTCAACCTCGCCGACGAGCAGCTGGAAGAACTCGTGGGCACCTATGCGCCGGGCGACGAGGACGCCGAGACGTGGGACCTCCCGAGGCTGCGTGAAGAAGTCAATCGGCTCTTCGGCGTGGACGAGGCGGTGCTGCGCGGGCTGTCGCTCGAGGACATGGACGCCGACGCCATCCACACGGCCCTCTGGGAGCGCGTCGAGGCGGCCTACGTCACGAAGGAGCGCGAGATCGGGCGCGACCTGCTGCAGTTGCCGCAGGAGGTGATCGCGCAGTTCGTGCCGCCGGCTGCGCTCGAGGAGATTCAGCGGGCCGACGTCGGGGAGCGCGAGGCGCGGGCCGGGCGGGCGATGCTCGGGCCGATCGAGCGCAACGTCATGCTCCAGGTCGTCGACAGCCAGTGGAAGGATCACCTCTACTCGCTCGACCACCTGAAGGAAGGCATCGGCCTGCGCGGCTACGGCCAGCGCGATCCGCTCGTCGAGTACAAGAAGGAAAGCTTCGCGCTGTTCCGCGCGATGAAGCAGCGCGTCGACGAGGAGACCGTCCGATACCTCTGGCGCCTGCGTCCGGTGTTCAGCCCCGCGCGTGCCGAGGCGTCGCCGTCGGCGGGCGCCGCCGAGTCCGCGGCGAAGGCCGCGGCCCCGACGGGCATCTTCTCGCCGCCGCGCCCCAGCCAGATGCAGGAGAACCGGCCGTCGCCCGCCTCGCCTCTCTCGGGCGCCCCGGCGCGTGGACGTCAGGGCGGCATCTTCGGCAGCGGCGCCGCCGTGGCCACGCCGCCCGCGCCGGCGCGCGTCGGCGGTGACGACGCGGCGGTCCGCACGGTGCGGCGCGACGAGCCGAAGGTCGGACGAAACGATCCCTGCCCGTGCGGCAGCGGCAAGAAGTACAAGAAATGCCACGGAGCAGGCCAGTGACCATGGAAACGCTGTCGGCCATCACCCCGGCCGAGCAGGTGGAGCGCGGGCTGCGGACCGCATTGACCTTCGACGACGTACTGCTCGTGCCCCGGCGCTCGGAGGTGCTGCCGAGCCAGGTGGACATCTCGAGCCAGTTCACCCGGAACATCCGCCTGAACGTCCCGCTCGTCAGCGCGGCCATGGACACGGTGACCGAGTCGTCGCTGGCCATCGCGATGGCGCAGCAGGGCGGGCTCGGCGTCATCCACAAGAACCTCTCGATCGAGGATCAGGCGCAGGAAGTCGATCGGGTCAAGCGCTCCGAGAGCGGGATGATCGTCAACCCGATCACGCTGTCGCCGCGGCACTCGATCCACGAGGCGCTGCAGCTGATGCGCCGCTTCCGCATCTCCGGCGTGCCGATCACCGACGACGGCAGCCGCGAGGGCCGGCTGGTCGGCATCCTGACCAACCGCGACCTGCGGTTCGAGACGCGCCTCGAGCGGCCGATCGCCGACATCATGACGCGTGAGAACCTGATTACGGTGCCCGTCGGCACGACGCTGGATCAGGCGCAGGACATCCTGCACACCCACAAGGTCGAGAAGCTGCTGGTCGTCGACGCGGACTTCCGCCTCAAGGGCCTCATCACCGTCAAGGACATCCAGAAGGCCATCAAGTACCCCACCGCGTCGAAGGACGCCCTGGGCCGGCTCCGCGTCGGGGCCGCCATCGGCATTGCCGCCGACACGATGGAGCGCGCCGAGGCGCTCGTGCAGGCGCACGTGGACGTGCTCGTGATCGACACGGCGCACGGCCACTCCGCCGGCGTCATGCGCATGGTGCAGCGGATCCGCGACCGCTTCACCGACGTGGACGTCGTCGCCGGCAACGTCGCCACGGGCGACGCGACGCGCGACCTGATCGACATCGGCGTCGACGCGGTGAAGGTCGGCATCGGCGCCGGGTCGATCTGCACCACGCGGATCATCGCGGGCATCGGCGTGCCGATGATCACGGCGGTGGCCGAGTGCGCGCAGGTCGCGCGCGAGCGCGGCATTCCCGTGATCGCGGACGGCGGCATCCGCTACTCCGGCGACATCACCAAGGCGATGGCCGTCGGCGGCAGCGCGGTGATGGTCGGCAGCCTGTTTGCCGGCACCGACGAGAGCCCGGGCGAGGTGATCCTCTATCAGGGCCGCTCGTTCAAGGAGTACCGCGGCATGGGGTCCATCGGTGCGATGCGCCGCGGCAGCCGCGACCGCTACTTCCAGGACGAGTTCGAGCTGAACGCGACGACAGGTGAAGGCACCGACAAGCTCGTGCCCGAGGGCATCGAGGGCCGTGTCGCGCACAAGGGCAGCGTGGCGGCGATGATGCACCAGCTGGTGGGCGGCCTGCGTGCGGGTATGGGCTACTGCGGGTGCGCCAGCATCGAGCAGCTGCAGCGTGAGGCGCAGCTGGTGCGCGTGACCAGTGCGGGCGTCCGCGAGGGCCACGTGCACGACGTGATCATCACGCAGGAAGCGCCGAACTACCGCGTCGAGCGGTAGGAACGCCGGGCCAGGCTGGTCGGACGAGGCGCGGGCGCAGTAGTATGCCCGGATGAAACAGATCCTCTCCTCTGTCATGGCTGTAGCCCTCCTCGGCGTGTCCGCCGCGGCGCTGCAGCCGGCCACTCCGCAATCGCTCCGCATCATCGCCTTCGGCGCACATCCCGACGACGCCGAACTGAAGGCCGCAGGCGTTGCCGCGCTCTGGGCGGCCGAAGGCCACAAGGTGAAGTTCGTCGCCATGACCAACGGCGACATCGGCCACTTCGCGCAGGCGGGCGGCCCGCTGGCGCAACGGCGCTACAAGGAAGTGCAGGAGTGCGCCCGCATCCTCGGCATCACCACTGACGTCTTCGACATCCACGACGGCGAGCTCGTCCCCGACCTCGAGACGCGGCGGCAGGTCGCCCGCAAGATTCGCGACTGGCAGGCCGACATCGTCATGGGGCATCGGCCGTACGACTATCATCCCGACCATCGCTATACGGGCGTCCTCCTCAACGACGCGGCCGTCGTCGTCGCGGCGCCGTTCTTCGTGCCCGACACGCCGCCGACGCGCGGCAACCCGATCTTCCTCTCCTACTCGGACAACTTCGAAGACCCGAAGCCATTCGCGCCCGACATCGTCGTGGACATCGGCGCGTCGGCCGACAAGAAGTGGCAGTGCATCTCCGCGATGCCGTCGCAGTTCGGCGATCGTGACTCGTGGCAGGGACGGACGCGTCCCGACGTCCCCGACAGCGACGCCGAGCGTCCGGCGTACCTGCTGAAGCTCGCCCAGGGACGGACGGCTGCCGTCGCGGACGCCTATCGCGACAAGCTGATCGAGCTGTACGGACAGGAGCGCGGCAGCAAGGTGCGCTACGCCGAGGCGTTCCAGGTGAATCAGTACGGACGTGGGGCGTCGGTCGAGCAGCTGAAGCAGATGTTCCCCACGTTCTGACGCGGACGGGGATTCGAGACATGATGGACGGCTCGGAGAGCCGTCCCTACCTTCAGGACGGCTCGGGGAGCCGTCCCTACCTCGAGGAGATCCATGAAACAGATACTGTGTGCCTTCATCGCCGTCGCCGCGCTCGGCGTGTCGGCGGCTGCGCTGCAACCGTCGACGCCGCGCCCTCTCAACATCATCGCGTTCGGCGCGCATCCTGACGACGCCGAGCTGAAGGCGGCCGGCGTGGCGGCGCTCTGGGCGGCCAACGGCCACAAGGTGAAGTTCGTCGCGATGACCAACGGCGACATCGGCCACTTCTCGCAGGCCGGCGGCCCGCTCGCCCAGCGCCGGTACAAGGAAGTGCAGGAGTGCGCGCGCATCCTGGGCATCACGACGGACGTCATGGACATCCATGACGGCGAGCTCGTGCCCGACCTCCAGACGCGCAAGCAGGTCGCGCGGAAGATTCGCGACTGGCAGGCCGACATCGTCATGGGCCACCGGCCCTACGACTACCACCCGGACCACCGGTACGTCGGCGTGCTGCTCAACGACGCGGCCGTGGTCGTGGCCGCGCCGTTCTTCGTGCCCGACACGCCGCCCACGCAGGGCAACCCGATCTTCCTGCAGTACTCCGACGGCTTCGAGGATCCCCTGCCGTTCGTGCCCGACATCGTCGTGGACATCGGCGCGTCGGCCGAGAAGAAGTGGCAGTGCGTGTCGGCGATGCCGTCGCAGTTTGCCGACAAGGACTCGTGGGGCGCGCGCTACGGGCGGAACGTGCCGGAAGGCGACGCCGAGCGCGCCGCGCACATCCTCAACAACCACAAGCGGCGCGTGGCGGCCGTGGCCGACCAGTACCGCGACAAGCTGATCGAACTGTACGGGCAGGAGCGCGGCAGCAAGGTGCAGTACGCCGAGGCGTTCAAGTTCAATCAGTACGGACGTCAGGTGCCGATCGAACAGCTGAAGGCGATGTTCCCCACGTTCTGACGACACTCGGTAGGGACGCTCGGTAGGGACGGCTCTCCGAGCCGTCCCCTGTCCAACCTGAAGGGGTGAGAAAGACGCGGAGGACGGCTCAGAGAGCCGTCCCTACCGAGCCGTTCTTCGATTACCGGGTGACTTCCGAGAGCGGCACCGGGGCGCCGCCGCGTGCCTTGCTCAGGTCGGCGGCCTCCATGAACGCCAGCGTCTCCAGCGTCTCTTCCGGCGTGACCGGCGGCGTGCCGGTCTTGAAGAAGTCGATCATCCTCACGAGCAGCCCGTAGTAGCCGGCGCGCGGCTTCTGGATGGCCGCGGCGCTTTCCGGCGTCGTGATGACGATGCCGTCGCTGCCATAGGCGATCTGTCCGTAGCCCGACTTGCCGTCGCGCAGCCCGCGCACGGTGCCGATCCGGCCGTCACTCCACTCCCCCACCACCACGTCGGTGCCGTCGGTGTGCGTACGCGTGACCTTCACGCAGCCCGGGCCCATGATCGTGTAGAGCGTCTCGACCGCGTGCACGCCGTACCAGAACAGGTCGGGATGGTGCGGCTCCAGCGCGGCGGGACCGAACGTCATCGCGCCGAGCACGCGCCCGACGCTCGCGTCGGTCACCAGCCCCTGCACGTCCTCGGTGAACCGTCGCGACGAGGCGCTGAAGACCGGCGTGCCGTTGGCCTTGGCGAGCCGCACGATCTCCGCGGCGTCCTTGTAGCTGCCGGCCATCGGCTTGTCGATGAAGAGCGGCTTGCGCGCGGCGATCACGGGCCGCGCCTGCTCGAGGTGCACGCGGCCGTCCACGCTCGTGAGCATCACGACGTCCACCTTCGGCAGCATCGCCTCGATGGTCGGCACGATCTCGATCTGCCACTTGTCGCGCAGCGTCGCCGTGAAGCCGTCCACGCGGGTGGCGCTGGCCTCGACGTCAGGGCTGCCGCCCTTGAAGGCCGCCACGACGCGCGCGCCGGGCACGTGATCCGTGTGCGACGGGTCGTTGAGCAGCTGCGTGAAGGCCACCACATGCGAGGTGTCGAGCCCGATCAGCCCCACACGCAGCGGCGCGGCAGGCGTCTGGGCCTGCACCATTGCCGGCCAGGCCAGGCCGAGCGTGGCCACCAGGGCGATCACCAGTCCACACGCACGTCTCATTACGCTTGTCCTTTCGTGGAAGGCGGCGACGGCGGGGCGTCGCGGCCGGGAAGGGCGCGGGCGGCGTTCAGGAGCGACGCCGCCTCGAGGTCCAGGTGTACGAACGCGCGCGGATGCGTCCGCAGCGCCGAGGCCGGGCACGCCGTCGCAATCGGCCCTTCGAGGGCGTCGCGCACGGCGGCGGCCTTGCGGCGCTCCGGCACGCAGGCGACGACGGTCCTGGCGCGCAGCAGCGCAGGCACGGTGACGGTGAGCGCCGTCGTGGGTGCCTCCTCGAGCGACGGGAAGTGGCCCTCACCCACCTGCTGCAGCCGGCAGCGCTCGTCGAGCGTCACGCGCTTGACCGTCGCGGGGTCGGCGAAGTCGGCGACGGGCGGATCGTTGAACGCGAGATGGCCGTTCTCGCCGAACCCCACGCAGCTGACGTCGATCGGCGCGGCCTGCAGCAGCGCGCCGTAGCGTTCGATCTCGGCGTCGACGTCCGCGGCATCGCCATCGAGCTCGTACGACGCCCGCACCGCCACGCGGTCGGTCAGGTGCGTCCGCAGCCACCGCCGGAAGCTGGCCGGATGCGTGACCGGCATGCCGAGGTACTCGTCCATGTGGAACACCTCGACGGCGTCCCACGGCACGTCCTGACGGGCGACGAGCGCGGCGATGAACTCCGCCTGCGACGGGCCGGTCCCGATGATGATCCGCGCCACGCCGGACGTGGCGACCGCGTCGGCGATGAGGCCGGCCACCTGCGCCGCCGTCGCCTCGCCGAGGTGTCGTGACGTGAGATGCACGGTCACGCGCGCCGTGTCGACCGTGAACTGGTAAGGGGACGTGCTCATGACATGCGCCGCGTCAGCGGCTGGACCTCCGACAGGATGGGCGCGTGGTGCGTCTCCGCGGCCTGCGGACGCACGCCGGGCGGCGGCTGGCTCGATTGGCCCTTGACCAGGCGCGTCGGCACCATCGCGTAGCGCGCGGCCAGGTCGGGCTCGGCGATGCGGGTGATGACCATGTCGGCGAGTTGCCGCCCGATCTGCTCGAGGAAGATGTGCACCGTGGTGAGTCGCGGGTGCATCGTCGCCGCCTCGATGTCGTCGAGCCCGACGACGCTCACGTCGTCGGGGACGCGCCGGCCCGAGTCGCGAAGCGCTTCGCAGGCGCCCTGGGCGACCCCGTCGGAGCCGGCGAAGATTGCCGTCACCGGCCGGCCGCTCGTGAGCAGCGACTTCGTCCCGAGGTATCCCGCTTCACGCGGCTGGTCGCTGTCGGGCGACATCGACGGCGCGGCGCAGCGCTCCTCCGCCATGGCCCGGGCAAAGCCGTCGTAGCAGCGGTCGAACCACGGATACCGTCTGTTGCCGACGAACCAGATGTCGCGGTGGCCGAGCGACAGGAGGTAGCGCGTCATCTGATACGAGCCGTCCACGTCGTCGTAGTCCACGACGTCCACGGCGCCGCGGTCCCACTGCCCGACCAGGTTGTTGCCCTGGACGGCCACGGGCTGGCCCGTGGCCTCGAGCACGTCGAGCAGGTTCTGCGCATGGGGCCCCGACAGGATGAACCCGTCGACGATGTCCCGGCGGTGCAGGAGGTCCGGCACCTGGAGTTCGGATGCGGCGAGGTCGGCGCGGTAGGCCACCGACAGGAAGATCACGTGATAGCCGTGCTCGGCGCAGTAGGCTTCGGCGCCTGCCAGGATGCGCGAGTGGAACGGGTGCAGCAGCGGCCGGTTGCCGAGGACGAAGGCGATGAGGCGGGGCTTGCGGCGATCGCGGCCGTCGAAGGCGAGCCGCTCGGCCTCACGCAGGACGCGTGCGGTGATCTCGGGCCGCACGCGGCCGGTGCGGTTCATCACACGCGAGACGGTCGCGGCGCTCACGCCAGCCGCACGGGCGACGTCCTTCAGCCGCACCCGTTTCGGCTTCATTCACCCGCTCTCCTGTGCATGTCGTGCGGATCGTCCCAGACTCGTCACGCATGGTCAAGAAAACTTTCAGAGATGGAGTGAGAATTTTCTTGACTTCGTACGGTCTTGATCCATGCTTACCCGCATCGCACAGCTTGTCGGGGTGACGCCAGCGCGCGCCCCCGCGCTCACGACGACCTCGGAGGCAGTCTCATGAATGGCACCAATTGCTTGATTCGACTGCGGCGACTCTGTTCGATCGCCGCGGTTGCCCTATGGCTGTTGCCGACATCCGTGTCGGCGCAGACGCTCTACGGGAGCGTCACCGGGACCGTCACCGACGACTCCGGCGGTGCCGTTCCCGGGGTCACGATCACGCTGTCGAACGAGAGCACCGGCCTGCAGCTCGACACCGTGACGGATGATCAGGGTCTCTACACCGTTCGCAACGTGCTGCCAGGCACCTACACGCTGCGCGCGGCGCTCCAGGGCTTCAAGACCTTCGAGCAGACCGGCATTCCGGTCACCGCCGGCAGCATCCTTCGCGTGAACGGCCGTCTCGAGATCGGCGACCTGTCGGAGTCGATCACGGTGACGACCGAGGCGGCGCTGCTCAAGACGGACCAGGCCGACGTGAGCGTCGAGCTGAAGCCGAAGGAGATCACCGACCTCCCGCTGAACCAGTACCGGAACTACCAGACGCTGATGAACCTGGTGCCGGGCGCCACGCCGGGTACGTTCCAGAACTCCACCGGCTCGACGCCGCAGCGATCGCTGCGCACGTTCGTGAACGGCACGAACCCGAACAACAACAGCACCCGCATCGACGGCGCCGCCAGCATCAACATCTGGCTGCCGCACCATGCGGGCATGGTGGCCTCGGCCGAGACGATCGAGACGGTCAACATCGTCACCAACAACTTCGACGCCGACACGGGCATGGCCGGCGGCGCGGCCATCGCCGTCGTGACCAAGTCGGGTACCAACGAACTGCGCGGCTCGGCGTTCTACTTCAACAACAACGACGCGTTCAACGCCAACACGTTCTTCAACAACGCCAACGGGCTCGAGAAGCCCGACATGACGCAGGAGATCTACGGCGGCACGCTCGGCGGCCCGATCGTCCGCAACAAGCTCTTCTACTTCGGGTCGTGGGAGCGGTTCACGGAGAACCGCGGCTTCCAGGAGACGTTCACGGTACCGAGCGCCAGGATGCGTGAGGGCGACTTCAGCGAGGTGCTGTCGGCGTTCCCCAACTTCCGGATCTACGACCCGCTGACGGGCGCGGCCGACGGCTCGGGCCGCGACGTCTTCCCGAACGCGGTGCTCCCGGCCGACCGCATCAGCGACATCTCGCGGCGCATCAACGAGGTGTATCCGCTGCCGAACTCGACGGCCGACATCAACCGCAACGGCATCGCCGACGACTACGTCATCGAGCGGCAGCCGATCTTCGACCGTGACAACCTCGACTTCAAGGTGACGTTCAACCGGTCGAGCGCCCATCAGATCTGGGGCAAGTACTCGTACCTCACGGCCGACGTGCAGGACCGCTTCCAGCTCGGGTTCACGGATCCGGCCCCGGCGCCGACCGTCAACCACGCGCCGGTGTTCGGCCACACGTGGACGCTGTCGCCCACGCTCATCCTCGACGGCAGCGTCGGCGTGACGTTCAACGAGCAGAGCGGCCTGGCGCCGGACTACGGCACGAACTTCGGGCTCGAGACCTGGGGCATCCCCGGCACGAACGGCCCGGACATCCGTCAGAGCGGCCAGCCGATCATCAACACCGGCCTCAGTCAGCTCGGCAACAACTCGTCGTGGAACCCCTACTTCTACACGACGCAGGTGTTCTCGTTCTCGCAGGCGCTGACGAAGGTGGCGGGCCGTCACGAACTGCGTTTCGGCTACGACGTCAACCACCTCGAGATGAACCACTGGCAGCCGGAGATCGGCGCCGGTCCGCGCGGCCGCTTCGACTTCAGCGGTAACACGACGGCGGCCGTGGGCTACCAGCCCATCGCCAACTACAACCAGTACGCGGCGTTCATGCTCGGCCTGCCCAGCGGCTACGGCAAGAGCGTCCAGGCCGAGGAGATGACCACGCGCGAGTGGCAGCACGGTCTGTACGTGCGCGACCGCTGGCAGGTGAACGACAAGCTGACGCTCAACGGCGGCCTGCGCTTCGAGCTCTACCCCATCATGCGGCGTGCGGACCGCGGCATCGAGCGGCTCGACTTCGACACGTGGGAAGTGCTCATCGGCGGGCGCGGCGGCGTGCCCGAGGACGTCGGCCTGAACCCGCGGAGCGTCTACATCGCGCCGCGCATCGGCGGTGCCTACCGCATCGACGACAACACGGTGTTCCGTGCGGGCTACGGCGTCACGTACAACCCGCTGCCCTGGTCGCGTCCGCTGCGCGGGTTCTATCCGCTGACCATCGCGTTCAGCGATTCGGCCACCGGCTTCGGCTACGTCGGCGCGCTCGAGAACGGCATTCCGCCGATCGCCACGCCCGACCTCAGCACCGGCCGCGTGCCGCTGCCTCCCGGCGTCGACATGCGGACGCCCAACCCGAACAACGTCGATCGCGCCGACCTCCACCAGTGGAACGTCACGCTCGAGCGGCGTCTGCCGTACGACCTCATCGGCACGATCGCCTACGTGGGCACGCGTACCAACGGCGGCTATGCCGACATCAACCTGAACTACGCCGAGCCCGGCACGGGCAACGCCGGCCGCCAGTACTTCGATCGGTCGGGCAACGCCAACATCCTCGACTGGGGCGCCTGGACGACGTCGAAGTACCACTCGCTGCAGCTGTCGCTGAACCGTCCGTTCCGCAACGGGCTGATGCTCAAGGGCGCCTACACCTGGGGCAAGGCGATGAACATGGCCGACGAGGACGGCTGGACCGGCATGAGCTGGAACATCCCCTCGCAGTTCCACCGCAACTACGCGCGCGGCGGCTACGACAGGACGCACATCTTCCAGATGGGCTTCGTGTACGAGCTCCCGTTCCTGCGCGAGAGCACCAACCCTGTCGCCTACCTGGCGAAGGACTGGCAGGTGAACGGCATCTTCTCCGCGTTCTCCGGCACGCCGTTCACCATCGGCGGCAACAACCCGCAGCTGCTCGCGCCTGGCGCCGGTTCCATCACGGCCAACCAGATTGGCGAGCTGCGCCGGGTCGGCACGCCGGGTCCCGACGAGAAGTTCTACGAGCCCAGCGCGTTCACCAACCCGTCTGGTCTGGAGTGGGGCGACACGGGCCGCAACGCGTTCCGCGGTCCGTCGGTCTGGAACCTCGACTTCTCGGCGTTCCGCAACATCCCGGTGGGACGGTACCGGCTCGAACTGCGCGCGCAGGCGACCAACGTGCTGAACCACTCGCGGTGGGGCAACCCGAACACGAGCATCAACAGCCCGACGTTCATGCAGATCTTCACCGTGGACGCACCGCGGAGCGTGCAGCTCGGCATCCGCTTCGCCTTCTAGACGGCTGCCGCGGAGCCGGGCCTCGCGTCCGGCTCCGCACGCACGCCTCGTCTATGGCTCGAGAGTTCCTCCCGCCCGCGCGCTGCGCCTGCCCCCAGGCCGTCGGCGCGCGGGTTCTTTTTCTGACAACGCGCCTCACCCGTCCGCCGGCGCCTGCCGCGGCACGTGAGGCCTGACCGGAGACGTCGTGGACCGCCGTACCTTCATCAGCCGAGTGGGACCTGCAGGCGCCGCACTCGCCACCTTTCCCGACGCCGCCTTCGATCCGGCCCGTACCGGTACACGCGTCTCGTTCGAACGTCCGGATCCCCTGCCCCGCCAGACCGCGCCGACAGGCCCGCCGGTCCGCTGCGCGGCCATCGGCCTCAATCACGGACACATCACGAGCCAGGTGAACACCGTCCTGAACAACGGCGGCGAGCTGGCCTGGGTGTACGCGCGCGAGCCGGAGCTGCTGGCCGCCTTCAGCAAGCGCTTTCCGCAGGCGCGCGTGGCGCGCAGCGAGCAGGAAGTCCTCGACGACACGTCCGTCCAGCTCGTGATCAGCGCCGCGATTCCAGACGAGCGTGCCGGACTCGGCATCCGCGTGATGCAGCACGGCAAGGACTATCTCGTCGACAAGCCCGGCATGACGACGCTGGCGCAGCTCGCCGAGGTGCGGCGCGTCCAGGCCGAGACGAAGCGGATCTACTCGATTCTGTACGGCGGACGGCTCGAGAGCCCGGCGACCGAGCGTGCCCTGGCGCTCGTACGGGACGGCGCGATCGGACAGGTGCTCCAGACCGTCGGCCTCGGGCCGCACCGCCTGAACGCGCCGGCACGTCCTGACTGGTTCTGGGACAATCGCCGCTTCGGCGGCGTGCTGTGCGACCTCGCGACGCACCAGACCGACGACTTCCTGGCGTTCACCGGCAGTAGCCAGGCCCGGGTCGTCGCCGCACAGGCCGACAACCTGCGCCACCCGCAGCACCCGCGCTTCGAGGACTTCGGCGATGCCATGGTGGCGGGCAGCGGCGGCACCGGCTACTTCCGTGTCGACTGGTTCTCGCCCGAGGGGCTGCCGGTGTTCGGCGACTCCCGGCTCACCGTGATCGGCACCGAGGGCTACCTGGAGATCCGCAAGACGATCGACATCGCCGGGCGGCCCAGGGGCAACCACCTGTTCCTGGCCGACGCTTCAGGCGTCCGCTACATTGACAGCGCGAACACGCCGCTGACGTTCGGCGCGCGGCTCGTCGCCGACATCCACGCACGCACCGAGACCGCCATGACGCAGGCGCACTGCTTCCTTGCCACCGAGCTGGCGTTGCAGGCGCAGGCCCAGGCGCGGCCGGCGCGAATTTGAGGGGCAACGGTACCCACAGGAGTCATGCACATGCACAACGGACTGACACGACGCGGTTTTCTCTCCACGACCGGCAAGGGGCTGGTGACGGCCTCCGTCGCCGGCGCCGCTCCGGCCATCGTGCCCGCCCACGTGCTCGGCGCCACCTCGCCCTCCAACCGGATCAACGTCGGGGCCATCGGCGTGGGCCGGATCTCGCGCGACCACGACATGCCGGAGACGCTCGTCTTCGACACCGCGCGCATCATGGCCGTGTGCGATCTCGACAGGAAACGCCTCGAGGACGGCCGCCGCTTCGTCAACGACTTCTACTCGAAGCAGGCCGGCCGCAGCTACGACGGCGTGACGATGTACGACGACTACCGCGAGCTGCTGGCCAACCCCGACATCGACGCCGTGCTCGTGAGCACGCCCGACCACTGGCACGCGCCCATCGCCATCGATGCCGTCCACGCCGGCAAGGACGTCTACCTGCAGAAGCCGGCGTCACTGACCATCGCGGAGGGACGCGCGCTGAGCGACGCCGTGCACCGCACGGGCCGCGTGCTGCAGATCGGCAGCCAGAACCGCTCGCTGCCGCAGTTCCGCTACGCATGCGAGCTCGTGCGCAACGGCCGCATCGGCCAGCTCACGACCGTCGAAGTGGGCCTTGCCGCCGACCCGGGCGGCGGCGATGCCACCGAGGTGCCGGTGCCCTCGCACTTCAACTACGACATGTGGCTCGGGTCAACGCCCCGGGTGCCCTACGTCGTGGACCGCGTGCATCCGCAGGAGGGCTACGCGCGGCCAGGCTGGCTGCGCTGCGAGCAGTTCGGCGCCGGCATGATCACCGGCTGGGGCGCGCATCACATCGACATGGCGCACTGGGGCATGGGCGCCGAGTACACCGGACCGATCGAGATCTGGGGCACGGCCGAGTTCCCGGAGAGCGGGCTGTGGGACGTCCATGGCGCGTTCCGCACGGAGGCGCGGTACGCCGACGGCGTGCACATGATCGTCAGCGACAGCCTCCCGACCGGCGTGAAGTTCATCGGCACCGAGGGATGGATCTACGTGAACCGCGTGAGCCAGGTGACGGGCAGCGACCCGGCGTCGAACCTCACCAATCCGAAGGCGCTCGACGCGAGCGACCGCAGGATCATCACGTCGGTGATCGGCCCCGACGAGATCCACCTGATCGAGAGCGACGACCATCACGGCAACTGGCTCGAGGCGATTCGCACGCGTCAGCTCCCGCTGGCGCCGGCGGAAGTCGGCCACCGCTCGTGCACGGCGTGCCTGCTGCACCACATGGCGATGAAGGCCGGCCGCCGCCTGCACTGGGACCCGCGGCGCGAGCGCTTCAGGAACGACGACGAGGCCAACACGTGGATCGCGCGGCCGCAGCGCTGGCCCTACGTCATCGAGACGTAGGACCACCTGCCCCGCACGACTGACGCACGACGAGCGTCGTCTGGAGGAAGATGTCGCGCGCGGGCAGGTCGGGCTGCTCGATCCGCTCGCGCATCGCCGCCGCGGCGGCCGCGCCGATTTCGCGCGTCGGCTGCCGCACCGTCGTCAACGGCACCGGCAGGTAGCTGGCAAACTCCGCGTCGTCGAACCCGACGATCCGCACGTCGCGCGGCACCGCGACGCCGGCGGCGCGGAGCGTCCGCATCAGGTCGGCGGCGAGCCTGTCGTTGGCACAGACGACGGCGTCGAAGTCGTGCCGGCCGCGCACCGATGCCACCTCGTCGGCCAGCTGCGGGTCGAGTTCCAGCTCCATCGGCGCCGCCTCGACGAGACCGGCGTCGGCCAGCGCCTCACGATAGCCTGCACGGCGTGCCTGCACCGTGGGGGCGGCATGCGGACGCGCGAGGAACGCGATGCGCCGCGCCCCCAGCCCCACGAGGTGCGCGGTCGCCAGGTACCCGGCCCGGCGATTGTCGATCCCCACGAGATCGTAGGGCCCGCGCAACGGGTAATCGTAGACTGACCTGTCGAGCAGGACGACAGGGATGCGCGCGGCGTCGAACGCCTCGACAATGCGCCGGTTGATCCGCTCGCGCGGCTCGAGTCCCTCGAGGGGGGCGAAGAACACGCCGGAGACCCGCCGCTCCACGTACTGGCGGCACACCGACCACGCGGCGTCGGCACGCGCCTCGGGCGGCACAGGCAACCCGCTCCGGACGAAGGCGACCGACTCGGAGGCGGGTGCCGTCACCAGGCCCTCGAGCATCGGCTCGAAGATGTCGGTGTCGGGCGCGTCGGGCACGAGCACGC
>JBIQIB010000005.1:0-3660 GCA_044508265.1 Acidobacteriota bacterium | reverse complement strand
CGCACCATCTACGTGGGTGACGGCAGCTCCGACGTGCACGTGATGCTGCACGTCAACAACCGCGACGGCTTCACCATCGCGGTGTCCGAGAACCCCCACCTTGCGCGGATCGCGAAGCGCACCGTGCTGAGCGACAGCGCCTTCAGCGTCGTGGCCCCTGCGCTGCGGCACGTGGCCGGATGGAGCCCCTCACGCCTGCGTGAGCTGTTTGCGGCCTACGGCCTGTCCGTGTCGGAGTGGGAGCGCGCCCGCACCGACAGGCTGACGCTGAGCGAGATCGAACCCGCCGAAGGAGTGCGGACGGCATGAGCCAGTACCTGACGCCCGACGTGATTGGCTGGGCGGCGACGGCCGTGTTCACGGCTTCGTATTTCACCCGTCACCAGGACACGCTGCGCCGCGTCCAGATGGGAGGAGCGGCGATCTGGCTGGCCTACGGCGTCGCCACACGCGCGCTGCCCGTCATCACCGCGAACGTCCTCGTGCTGGCCGCCGCTACGTGGGCCGAGCGACGACGCGTGCGGTCGTGATCATCTGGCCCGCATGACGCGCGGAGTGCTCCGCGGCATGCACGAGCAGTCCGAACACCGTCGTCGGCAGCCCGGCGCGGCCGACGCGCCGCGTCTCGGTGAGTGTGGCCTCCGGCGTGCGAGCGACCTGCGCGATCGCCATGTCGATTCCGGCGGAGAGATCTTCGAGGAGCGTCGCCGCCGTCGGCCGTGGATCTCCCGGCTCGCCTTCCGCGCGCAGGAACGCGAACTGCTCCGGCGTGAGGTTCTCGCCGCGGGCGTACGTCAGCAGCCGGTCAAGGCTCCCCACCAGGTGTCGCGCGTGAAAGCCGAGTGAGGCCACTCCGGCCGGGCGCTCCCACAGGAGATCCGCGCCGATGCCTGCCAGCGCACGCGCCGCGTCTTCACGCACCTGCAGCAGCGCGTGGACGACGGGCTGCAGCGGCGCGGCCACGTCGGGCAGCGGCCCGCGCAGCCACACCTCCGCGGGGCCGCGGAGCTTGAGTGTCATCTCCGCTGGCGGCTCGACGTCGATGACCCGGATGTCGCCGCCTCCGTGCCACAGGCGCACCGCGGTGGCGCCTGGCGTCGGTCGCGGCAGCCGCTCGGCCCACTCGACCGCCAGCACGCCCTCCCCTGCACCGAGCTCGTCGAGGCCGATGTCGTCCACCTCGCCGTCGCGCAGGCGATACAGGTCGGCGTGAAAGAGCGGTCGCTGGCCGCCGCGGTACTCCTGCACCAGCGTGAACGTCGGGCTGCTCACCTCGGTGTCGGGCACTTCGAGCCCGGTGGCCATGCCGCGCACGAACGCCGTCTTGCCCGCTCCCAGGTCGCCGTACAGCAACACGACGGCGCCGGCAGGCAGCTGCCGCGCGAGATCGGCTGCGAGCTCCGCCGTCATCGACGGGCTGCTGCTGACGATGCGCATCATTCATTCACCTCCGGACCCCGTCGTGCCGCGCCGCTCGGCCGACAGCTCGAGTACCGCATCGCCCAGGTGATGCACCAGGTCGCTCGCGGTCAGCGCAGACTCACCTTCGTCCGCTTCGGCGAGGTCGCCGGCGAGCCCGTGCAGGTAGACGCCGAGCTTGCACGCGCCCTCGGCATCCAGCAACTGCGCGAAGAGCCCGGCGATCACGCCGGTGAGGACGTCGCCGGTGCCGCCTGTCGCCATGCCGGGGTTGCCCGTGAGATTGATGGCCACTGAACCCTCAGGTGTGGCCACCAGCGTCCGATGGCCCTTCAGGACCACGTGCAGATGGTGCGTGGACGCGAACATCCGCGCCACCTCGAGCCGTTCGCTTTGCACCTGCTCGACGGTCAGTCCCGTCAGCCGCGCCATCTCGCCGGGGTGCGGCGTGATGATGACGTCGAGGCCGTCTCGCGCCTGCATCCGTGCAGGGTCGCCGGCAAAGACGTTCAGCGCATCGGCGTCGAGGACGAGCGGCACGCCGCTCTGCTCGAGCAGTCCCTGCACGAACGCGCTGACGCCAGGGCCCTGCCCGAGGCCGGGTCCGACGGCTATGACGTCGGACGGCGCGGCAAGCACACGTTCGAGCGCCGCCTCCACCACCTGCCCGTCGTCGTCCTCGGGCAGGCCGATCGTCATGTACTCGGGCGCCATGGCCGCGACGACCGGCTGCACCGAACGCGGCGTCGCCACCGTGACCAGGCCAGCCCCGGATCGCAGCGCCGCCATCGCCGCCAGGTGGGCCGCGCCGCTCTTGCCCATCGAACCGGCGACGATGAGGAGGCGGCCGAAGTCGCCCTTGTGCGCCTCGGGATCGCGCGGCTCGAGGACGCCGCGCATCATCGGCCGCGTGATGACCTCGACGTACGGCCCGTCCACGCGATCGATGAGGCCCGCGGGGATGCCGATGTCAGCGACGACCAGGTCGCCGCACATGCGCTGGGCAGGCGGCAGGACGTGGCAGATCTTCGGCGCGCCCAGCGCTACCGTGACGGTGGCACGCACGGCGTCGCCCCGTACGAGGTGCGTGTCTGCCGACAGGCCGCTCGGCACGTCCACCGACACGACGGGGATACCCGAAGTGCCCAGGTCGCCGACGATGGTCGGATACATGCCCCCCAGCGGCTCCTTGAGCCCCGTGCCGAACATGGCGTCGACGATGAGGTCGCACGCGAGGACCTCGGACGAGTGGAGCTCCCAGTCCTGCTCATCGCCGATCTCGACCACCGACATGCCGAGCCGACCGAGGATCTCGAGGTTGTGGCGCGCGTCGCCCTTGACCTCGGCGATGGGGCCGATGACGAAGACGGGCACGTCGCCGATGCGCTCGAAGAGCGTCCGCGCGATCACGAAGCCGTCGCCGCCGTTGTTGCCGCGTCCGGCGATGACCGCGACGCGCCGCAGCGCCAGGTCGGAGAACGAGGCCTCGATGGCGGCGACGACCTGCCGGCCGGCGTTCTCCATCAGCACGAGGGACGGGATCCCGAGGTCGTCGATCGTCGCGCGATCCGCCTCGCGCATCTGTTCTGCTGTGAGCACACGCATGATGAGAGTCCGAGCGTCAGTGTAATACTTGGCACGCGATGTCGAAGGAGCGTGCGTGGCAGTTGCGGTGAACATCGACGGGCGCGTGTATGGCGAAAACGATGCGCGAGTCTCCGTCTTCGATCACGGATTTCTCTACGGAGAGGGCGTCTACGAGGTCCTGCGCACCTACGGGGGACGTCTGTTCCTGTTTCCGGAGCACATGGCACGGCTGCACGCGTCGGCACGCCGGATTGCGCTTGCCTGCCCCATCAGCGACGACGAGATGCTCGCGCGCATCCGCGAGACCATCGCCGCCGCCCAGCTGCCTGGCGACGCGTACGTGCGCATCCTGCTGACGCGCGGCGTGGGCGACCTCGTCTACGATCCGGCCGCCTGTCCCACGCCGACGCTCGTCATCATCGTCAGGCCGCACGGCGAGGTGCCGGAAGGCGTCGTGCGCGAGGGCGTGCGTCTCGCGCTGGTGTCCGTGGTGCGCAACATGCCAGCCAGCGTCGACCCGGCCATCAAGTCGAACAACCTGCTCAACAACGCGCTCGCGGTGCAGGAGGCGCGGTCCAGGGGCGGGTTCGAGGCGCTGATGAAGAACCATCGGGGCGAGCTGTGCGAATGCGCGCAGTCGAACGTCTTCCTCGT
>JBIQIB010000074.1:17442-22089 GCA_044508265.1 Acidobacteriota bacterium | reverse complement strand
CGCCGCTGTCGCCCTCGACGACGACGGTCACGTCACCCGGCGTCTGCGGCCGCTGCTCGAGCACGGCCAGGAGGCCGTAGAGCGCCATCGCCGTCTGCTTGGTCGACATCCACGAGGCTCCGTGACGGCGGTTGGCCAGCAGCCAGCGGAGCGCGCGATCGAGCAGCGCGTCGTCGGGACGCACGGCGGCGAGCGCCTGCACCGCCGTGGCCGTGGCGTCGACGCTGGCGTCGCCCCAGTCGCCGAGCAGCGGGTCGCCCTCGCTCGACCACCACGCCAGGTCGCCCTGCGTCTCGGCCCGGTTGGCGAGCGCCGCCGCGAGCTCGCCGCGGCGGTCGTCGTCGCGCGCAGACAGCGTCAGCAGCAGCCAGGCCTGCCCGTACGACGACATGTCGCCGCGGCGTCCCCAGAGAGCCTCGACCGTTTCGTCGAGGTCGAATCCGTCCACGCGGGGCGTGAGGCCGGCAGCGGCCGCACGCGTGAGCACGTGGGCCAGGTAGGCGCGGAGCTCGGGCACCATGCGCGGCTCGTCCACGAGGTGGCGCGCGGTGGCCGTCACCGCGCCGGCCAGCGCGTCGTCGGGCACCGCGACGTCGGCGGCCCGTGCCTCGAGCAGGCCGTACGTCGCGTAAGCCGTCATGAACGGGTGGTCGTCGTCGGTCTTCCACCAGCCCCACGCACCGTTGTCGTGCTGCAGGGCGAGCAGACGAGACACGCCGTCGCGCGTCAGCCTCGGCAGCACCGACATGCGCTCGGTCGGCGACAGCTGCATCGACGACAGCGTGCGCAGCACCAGCAGGTTGGGCACGAAGCTCGACACGGTCTGCTCGGTGCAGCCATAGGGATACGCGATCAGGTCGTCGAGCGCGCCGAGCATCGAGCCCGCCAGCGACGGCATGAGCTGCACCTCGATTCGGCGCGACGCCGGGTTCGACGTGTCGGGCACGTCGATGTCGAGGCGTGCCGTGCCGCCGTCGGCGACCATGCCCGAGCGGCCCGTCTCGCGGCGCACGCCGTAGGGCAGCACCGGGATCTGCACCTGCATCGCGTCGGTCTCGTCGCCGGCCGTGACCCGTCCGGTGAAAGTAGCCGTCCCTGGCGTCGGCGCCGTGAACGGCCACTCGTGCCGCACCTCGCCGTTGCGCGGGACGTCGGCCGTCACCGGCGTCAGCGTCGACTCGGGTGTCACGCCCGTTGCCGACATCTCGACGGTCACGGCCGCCGCCTCGCCCGGCAGGTAGTTGTGCGCCACGGTCGGCAGGCGGACGGCGTCGCGCTCGGTCAGGAAGCGTGGCGGGACCACGCGAATCAGCAGGTCGCGCGTCGTCGTCGTGTGCAGCGTCGCGTGGCCGAGCCGCGTGTCGCGCGTGACGGCCCGCGCCGTGAGCCGCCACGTCGTCAGCGAGTCGGGGTAGGTGACGCGCACCTGCGCCACCCCGTCGGGCCCCGTGACGACGTCCGGCTGCCAGTGGATGGCGTCGGGGAACTCCTTGCGGACGTCGGGCCGCTCGGGCGCGTCGGCCTTGAAGTCGGCCAGCGACAGCGGACGCCGGCGCGCCGCCAGCTGCAGCCGTTGCGTCCCCGCGTACCCGACGAAGTAGTACTGCCGCGAGTAGTCGGTCGAGACGCGGCTGTACTCGGTGCGGTAGAACACGCGCAGGCCGTCGGGCGTCGTGTCGGGCCTGACGCCATAGACCGCCTCGTCCACCACGCCCACGCTGACCTGCGCGGGGATGGGCTGTCCTGATGCGTCGAGCGTGCGGATGGTGTACAGCGCCGGCTGCCCGGGGCGGTACACGTCGCGGTCGGCCGTCAGCTCCACCTGCACGGCGCGCGTCGCGGGCGGCACGCGCAGCCGCCGTTCCGCGTGATGCACCTTGTCGTCGTGCAGGTACAGCACGTGCACCCAGGTGTCGCCGACGTCCTCGTCGGTGATGGGGACGTCGAACGTGCCGTCGGCCGACGCGTCGCGCACGGTGTACCAGGTGAGCGTACGGGCTTCCTTCGTCACGAGGATCTTCGCGGGCGGACGGTCGCCGCGCACGGCGAGGCGCGCGACGTCCCCTGGCGCGTACGTGGTGCGGTCGGCAACGAGCTCGACCGACTGCTCGTTGCTCTGGTAGGTGAACTCGTCCTCGCCGGGCACCCACAGCCACTGCTCGTCGGTCACCGTGCGATCGCCGGAGGCGGCGCTCGTCACGACCCTGTAGCTGCCGGGCCGTGACGGGGCGGTCACCTCCGTCGCCGCGCGGCCGTCGGCACCCGTCGTCGCCGACGTGGAGCCGACCACCTCGCGTTCCAGCCTGCCGAGGTCGCTGTTCCATTCCGTGCGCACGAGCTCGATGGTCAGCGGCACCTGCGCGACGGGCACGCCGCGGTAGTCCACCGCGCGCACACGCAGGGGCACCGGCATCTCCGGACGCGCAATGGACTGGCCCAGGCGGCTGGCGATCACGAAGTCGCCGAACGTGCCGACGAACGTGGCCGCCTGCGTCACGACGAGGTCGCTGGCATCGCGCACGCGCGCGTCCACCCGCAGCGCGATGTCGCTGCCCGTCGAGCTCACAGGGACCGGCACACGCAGCGTCGCCTCGCCGTTGGCGTCGAGCCGGGCGGTGAGCGTGTCCTGCTCGTCGCCGCCGTAGAAGTACGGCGTCTGCTCGTCGGCTTCGTCGCCTTCGTCCACCCACCTCAGGGGCGAGTAGTAGGGCGCCTGCTGCACCACGAGGGCGACGGCGGCGTTGCGGACGGGCTGTCCGAAGTAGTAGCGGGCCCGGACCACGATATCGACCGTCTCGCCTTGTCTGGCAAAGCGTCGCGTGGGCGTGACGCTGACCTCGTACTCCGGCTTGCGGTACTCCTGCACTTCGAACGCGCCGCTCGCACGGGCATCCTCGACGTTCACAGCCACCGTGTAGTGCCCGAGCGCCGCGCCGTCGGGCAGCACAAGTGAGGCATCGAGCGCGCCATAGGCGTCCACCGGACGGCGGGTCCGCAGGAGGACGTCGCCGCCGGCGTCCGTCACCGTCGCCTCGGCCTCGGTCGCGTCGAACGGGACCACCGCCTGGCCCTCGCGCCAGCGCAGCACGGCCTTCAAGTGGACGGTGTGCCCGGGGCGATAGATCGGCCGATCCGTGTAGACGTGGCCGACGAGCTCACGACGCGGCTGTCGCAGCGTGTACGTGGGCGGCGCGCTGGCGACCGGCTGCGAGCCGCACTGCGCGACGGCGATGATGTGCTCGGCGTCGAGGCCGGGCTCCACCGGCACGCGCAGGATGCCGTCCGCGCCGGTGCGGCCGCTCCCGATGGAGGCCTGCCCGGCCAGCACGCGGACGTCGCAGCCGTCCGCTGGCGCGCCGGTGAACCGGTCGGCCAGGTACGCCAGCACCACGCCCGGCGCCGTCTTGGTGACGAGTGCCACGTCCGAGACGATCACCACGGTGGAGGCCATCTGCGTGCCGGCGACGGCCTCGACTACGTAGACGCCGGGTTCGGTGACCTCGATGGGGATGCGCCGCACGTCGGTGTCGCGCAGGTTCGGCAGCAGCTCACGCCACGTCGTCACCACCTGCTGGTCGTTGAGCAGCGGGACCTGCGCGAATGCGTTGACGCCGAGCTGCACGCGGCGCTGGATGGTCTCGGCGCGCGCGGCGTCGCGGCGCTGCTCGCGCAGGCGCGGGCTGGCCTGCCGCCGCAGGAACGCGCGCAGCGCCGTGCGGCGTTCGGCCTTCCACGCCGCGATGCGCTCGATCAGCGTGCGCTCGCGCGGCACCGTGTAGTCGGGGCTGCCGAGCATGTGCGGGTCCTTCAGCCCGGCGAAGAAGGCGAAGGGATCGCGCACCCTGTAGACACGGAAGTCGAGCGCGTCGAGGCGCTCGAAGCTGAGCGTCACCTCGGGCGTGGCGTGCGTGCTGAAGATCTCGCTGCTCGAGAGCGAGAACGCCGGCTCGGTCGGCTCCTGGTCCGGCGGCTGGGCCAGGGATGCCGCCGCGGGGAGGAGCAGCATCGCCGACAGCAGCAGGACGTGGCGGAGGAGAGCGGGAGCGGTCATGGAATCGTCAGACGATACACGCCCAGGAAAGCGGTGTTGGCGGCGACGGGCCGCCAGCGCGGCGACGGGTGCCGCCGCAGATCGGTAAGGCGCGCCTTGCGCATCTCGCCGGGCGTGCCGGCGGCGGTGTCTGGACCGGTGTGGTAGACGACCCAGTCGTCGTTGTCGCGTTCGAAGTGCGAGCGGCCGACGAACACCATCAGGTGCTGCGGCAGCGTCTGTCCCGGCTGGTGGAACGCCAGCAGGTCGCCGGGCCGGGCCGCCGAGGCGTCGCGGCTGATGTGGACGGCGTTCAGGCGCAGGATCGTCGCCGCGTCGGCGAACTCGGCGTAGCGCGTCTCGTCACCGGCGTCCACGCGGAAGATGGGCAGGTGCCCGTCCGTCGCGGCCAGCCGCGCGCGGACGTCAGGCAGGACGAGCGTCAGCGGCAGGTCGAAGCGGCGGAGCCACTCGGGCGTGTGCTCGCGCAGCGCCTCGCGGGCCGCGTGGCGCACGAGCGCGGCGCAGTCCACGACGTCGGCCGTCGGGCGATAGAACTGGGCGTCGGCCAGCAGCGTGAACCAGCCGCGGAAGGCCGCGCGGTCCTGCGCGTCGAG
>JBIQIB010000074.1:14620-17342 GCA_044508265.1 Acidobacteriota bacterium | reverse complement strand
CGCGATAGGCGAGCCGCGCCGCGACGCTGAAGTGCCGGTCCACGTAGCGCGTCATGTTCCGGTACCACATGGGCGCAAACGACGGCAGGCCGAGCGAGCGCATGGCCACGCCGCCCTCGTGCCGCGGGCGCGACGCGGCGACGTACCGGATCCGCCAGCCGGCGGCGCGCAGACGGCGGCAGAAGTCCACGTCCTCGAACCAGGCGGGATGGAAGCCCTCGTCGAAGCCGCCGACAGCGTCGAAGGCCTCCCGCCTGACGAGCAGGCAGGCTGCGGCGGGCTGTTCGACGTCCTGATCGATCGTGAGGTCGAGATCAGCCGCCAGGTAGCGCATCGTCACGGGGTTCCGGGGCCAGAGCTGGTCCACGAGCAGCAGGTCCACCGCGAGCGTGGCCAGCGTGGGGAAGCGGCGCACCGCGAACCCGGCCTGAGGATGGCCGTCGGCGCCGGTCAGGCACGCGCCCGCCGCCCCGATGGGCCCGGCCGCGCCGGCCGCAGCCGACGTCGCGCCGTCCAGCAGGCGCGTGACAGTCGCCTCGTCCACGATGACGTCGGGGTTGAGCACGAGCCCCCAGGGCGTCGCGCTCGCGTGCACGCCGGCGTTCACCCCGCCCGCGAAGCCGAGGTTCACCGGCGACGCGATGAGCGTCACGGTGGGGAAGTCGCGCGCGACCATGGCCGCGCTGCCGTCGTCCGAGGCGTTGTCCACGACGACGATCGGACGGCCGAGTGGCACGGCGGCGTGCAGGCACGACGCGAGATGCGCGCGGGCGTTCCAGTTGACGATGACGAGGGTGAGCGGCTGCGACACGGACGCGGCCGCCAGTGTGCCACGCGGCGCACGATACAATCATCTTTTGCACAGAGGCTGACGCGATGCTGATTCGTACGACCGCACCGATTCCGTCGCGGGAAATCACCGACGAGCGGCTCTACCGCAGCCGCCGCACGTTCATGCGGCAGGCAGCGGCGGCCGTCGCGGGCGGCGCCGCGGCCGGCCTGTGGCTGCCCGGCGACCCGCTGCACGCGCAGGAGCCGATCGCGAACATCCAGAAGAGCCCGCTCACCACCACGGGCGAGCCGCTGACCGACTACGACGCGGTCACCGGCTACAACAACTTCTACGAGTTCGGCTCGGACAAGGGCGACCCGAAGGCCAACAGCGGCCGCTTCACGCCGCGTCCGTGGACGGTGAAGATCGACGGCGAGGTCGGCAAGCCCGGCGAGTACGACTTCGACGACATCCTGAAGTGGTTCCCGCTCGAGGAGCGCGTCTACCGGCTGCGCTGCGTCGAGGCGTGGTCGATGGTCATCCCCTGGGTGGGCTTCCCGCTGGCGAAGCTCATCGATCGCGTCGAGCCGACGTCGCGCGCGAAGTACGTGGCCTTCACCACCATCGAGCGGCCGAGCGAGATGCCCGGCCTGCGGTACCGCACGATCGACTGGCCGTACCGCGAAGGTCTGCGGCTCGACGAGGCGCGCCACCCGCTGACGCTGATGGCCGTCGGGCTGTACGGCAAGACGCTGCCGAACCAGAACGGCGCGCCGCTGCGGCTCGTGGTGCCGTGGAAGTACGGGTTCAAGAGCATCAAGTCGATCGTGCACATCCGGTTCACCACCTCGCAGCCGCACTGCTCGTGGAACGCGCTGCAGCCCTCCGAGTACGGCTTCTACTCGAACGTGAATCCCGACGTGGACCATCCGCGGTGGAGCCAGGCGCGGGAGCGGCGCATCGGCGAGCTGTTCCGGCGGAAGACGCTGATGTTCAACGGCTATGCGGAGCAGGTGGCGTCCCTCTACGACGGGATGGACCTGAGGAAGAACTTCTGAATCGGCGTGCGGACGAAGGACGGCCCCGAGGGCCGTCCCTGGCTCTCTGGACGGCTCAGAGAGCCGTCCCTGCCGTTGTGTGCCTGCTGCCGATGGCGATGCTGCTGTGGCGGGCGTTCACGGGCGGGCTGAGCGTCAACCCCATCGCCGACATCACCGACGTGTCGGGCATCTGGACGCTGCGGTTCCTGCTGATCGGTTTGACCATCACGCCGCTGCGGCGGCTGACGCGATGGAACTCGCTCATCCGCTACCGCCGGATGATCGGCCTGGTCGCCTTCGCGTACCTGTGCCTGCACTTCTGCACGTACCTGGTTTTCGACCAGTTCTTCGACGTCGCCGCCATCTGGGACGACGTCGCGAAGCGCCGCTACATCACGGCGGGCTTTGCGGGGTTCGTCCTGCTGATCCCGCTGGCCGTGACGTCCACGGCAGGATGGATCCGGCGGCTCGGGGGACGCCGCTGGGCGCGGCTGCATCGCCTCGTGTACGTGGCGACGGCGCTCGGCATCGTCCACTTCACGTGGCAGGTGCGGGGCGCCGACCTTCGGGAGCCGCTTGCCTATGCGGCGGTGTTCGCCGTGCTCCTCGCGGTACGCGTCCCCGGCTGGCTGAACGCCCGCGCCGCACGGAGGGCCTGACGAACCTCGACAGGATCAGCCCCCAGATCGAGATGTGGACGTGGGCGGACGCCGGCATGGTCCGCCCCGCAAGCTCACTGAACGGGCGCTGACGGGAACAACGCGTTGATGCGTCCGGAGGCCTGCCAGCCCATCGTCGAGTAGCCCAGGGCAGTAGGGTGCAGGCCGTCCGAGCTCATGTCGATCCCGTCGAAGCTCTGACGCGCGAGGCCGAGCTCCACGGTGAGGTTCCAGATCTGCGCGTTCAACTG
>JBIQIB010000074.1:8386-14520 GCA_044508265.1 Acidobacteriota bacterium | reverse complement strand
TCTGACGCGCGAGGCCGAGCTCCACGGTGAGGTTCCAGATCTGCGCGTTCAACTGCGCGGCCTTGTCGAGCCAGGTGAGGTCCCCGTCGTAAGCGCCCTCTCGGTACGACGTGAGTCTCGTCATCAGGACAGGAACCCCGTTCGCCCGCGCGGTGGCCACGATGCGGCCGAGTGCCGCCTTGGCGGTCGCCGGCGCGACATCGAACCTGACGTCGTTGATGCCCTCCAGGATGACGACGACGTCGAAGGGCCGGACGAAATCCGCAGGCAGCGGTGTCTCGATGTATTCGGAGTTGGGATTGGTCGGGTAGAAGCACTGCGCCGCACTTCCGACGAGACAGCGGCCGATGCGGGCCTCGCCTTCGCGAAAGGCCATCTCGCCCGGCCATCCTGCGTTGGTCACCCGCGTGTAGTCGCCGAACTGCGGGAGCTCCCGCAGGCGGTTCTTCAGCGCGAGCGGATACGGGACGCTGATCCGCACTGGGAAGCGCTCACCACCAATGAAATAGTTGGAGATCCCGTACGTGATGCTGTCGCCGAACGCGAGCACGTTGAACGTGAACGTGAACGTTCCAGCGGCGGCCGTCCTTCCTGCGCTGCGCACGGTGACGGGCACCGGCCCTGCCGATCCGTAACCGGTCTGTTGCGTACGCACCGGCGTCAACGCGCGGATGGTGCCCGTGCCCCTGACGACGTCGAACTGGACGGCAGAGGCCTTCCGGTCGCCGAACAGCACCTCGGCGTCGGCGGCGATGTTCTGCACCTTGAACTCGACCCACTCGCCGCCGCTGAGCCGTCCCGATGCGGGCCCGACGAGCGACGCTCCGAGCGCGAAGCTCGGCGCCGGCGGCGCGGCGATGGCGCCCACCCACGGCGTGCCGATGTTCGCGTGGCCCGACGCGAAGCCGTCGCCCCAGTACATCGCGCGCTCGGCCACGAACAGCTCGCCGCCGGCCGTGGCCGTCGGGCAGGGGCCGGTCTGACCGCCGGGCGACGCGATCGTCTCGACGAACGTGGCGAAGCGCTGGTTGCTCAGCTCGGGGTAGAGCGTCGACCAGATGTTGCTGCGGCCGTTGCCGGGCACGCACACGGAACGCTGGATGCCGGTGCGGTCGTCACGCAGGAACGTGGCGCGCACGGCGATGGGCGTGGGGTTCGGGTTCGACAGCAGGATGAACGTCTGATAGCGCGCGCCGCTGCCGTCGATGAAGTCCTGCGCGCCCTCGGCGAACCCCCACCGGGCCGCGCGCGACGGCGCGCCCGCCGTCGCGTGGCCCTCGCGCCACGGCATCGCCGCCAGCACCGGATCGCCAGCCGACGGCGTGCCCCAGTACATCGCCCGCTCGGCGACGATCGGCTGCGTGGCCTGGACGGTGATGCCGAATGCGGCGTTGCGCAGACGGCTGTCCACGAGCGCGCCCTCGGCATCCACCCACACCGTGTAGCGCGAGCGCGGCGGCACCGTGTAGTCGCGGCTCAGCGCCTCGCCCGTGTCGAGCTGGTAGGTCACCGTCGCGGTGGTCGGCGTGTCGTGCTGGTTGGCCAGCAGCAGGAACGTCTCGAAGGCGACCGACGCGTTGCCGCCCGTGTTGCCCTCGGCGAAGTACCACGTCGTGCTGGGCGCGGGCACGCCGAGCGCGTCGTGTCCGGCCGCGATGCTGCCCGGCGGGTCGAAGTACATCGCCCGCTCGGCGACGATGCCGTTGCCCGACGTCAGCGACTCGACGATCGTCGAGAACTCCGCGCGCGCGAGCGCCGGGTGCTCGGTGCGGGGCCAGAAGGTCACGCGGCTGTTCGGCGCGGCGACCTGCTCGGTGACGAGCGACGCGCCCGTGGACGTCAGGTACGTCGCGCGCACGCGCGTCTGCGACGCGTTGGGGTTGGCGACGAGCACGAACGTGTCGAACGCGTTGGTCGCGCCCTCGGCGAGGATCCACGACTCGGCCGGCTGCACGACGCCGCTGGCGTTGTGGCCGCCCGTGCGGCTCGCGCCGGGGAAGTACATCGACCGCTCGACGACGACGTCGGCGGGCGTCGAGGTGCCGGCCACGACGGCGGAGACCTGCGCGGAGGCGCTGCCGTTCAGGCCGAAGTGGTCGGTGAGGCTCA
Source organism: Acidobacteriota bacterium (assembly GCA_044508265.1). Taxonomy (GTDB): domain Bacteria; phylum Acidobacteriota; class Vicinamibacteria; order Vicinamibacterales; family Vicinamibacteraceae; genus JAEZDP01. Next base: position 12,411 of record JBIQIB010000074.1, on the reverse strand, counting down.
CCGTCAGTCTGGCCGTCGGCGGGAGTGGAAACACCTTCGTGTCCACGTCCCAGATGGCGTCCGGCTGGGGGAGCAGCTGCACCGTGACCTCGAGCGCCTGGGCCGAGGGGTTGGCGACGAGGATCTCGCCGGTGAACAGCGCGTTGTTCGCGCCTTCGGCGAGGAACCATGTGGATGCGCCCTGCGCCGCCACGACGGACGCGGCGCCGAGCACCAGGCTGATGGCCAGGAGAAATCGCTGAGTCATCGACACGCAGGGGCCCCAGCATGACCGCTGGCACGCGCCCGAATCCCGTAGCTTAGCGGAGCGCCCGGCATCAGGGGAAGATGGCCTTGATCTTGTCGAACATCTGCCTGGCCATCTCGTCGTAGCCACGCTGCGTGGGGTGCACGTCGTCGTTGCCGAGCTCGATGCCGCGGAACGAGTGGCGGTGGAACCCTTCCTGGTCGGCCATCGCCGCGACGTGTCCGCCGAACGAGTTCATCGACGGCTCGAGGATGCCCATGATGACCGTTGCGCCCGACGTGCGGGCCGTGCGTCCCATGAAGCGCAGCGCGTCGATCACGCTGCCGAGCGACGCGCCGTGGTTGGCGCCGTCGTTGAAGTCGTTGAAGCCCTCCATGATCACGACGACGTCGTACGCGGTCGCCTTGACGAGGCCCTCGATGCGGCTCGCGCCCGAGCTGCTGTGGCTGCTGCAGCCGCGCACCGACACGCACTCGCCGGCCCGGCCCTCGTTGTGCACCACGACGCCGCCGCCGAGCGGCGCATAGCCCGACAGCCAGGCACGCAGGCCCTGGGGATAGGGCGGCGACGCGCCCCAGGATGCGTCCTTCGGCGGCGTGACGCTGAAGTCGCGCTCCACGATCAGCCCCTCGGTGAAGCTGTCGCCGATGGCGAGCACGCGGAAGGTGAAGGCGAAGCCGTTCGCGGCGACGACGTTCTGCTGCCCGCGGCTGGTCACCGTCACCGTCTTCGTGCCGACGCTGCCGACGCGGGGCGTGAGCGCGCGCACGCGATCCGGCGACAGGAACTGCACGGCAGGCGACCGGCGTCCGTCGAACGCCACCTGGAGATCGGCGCCGGCGTTGGGCACGTCGATGAGCACCCACTCGTTGCCGCTCAGGCGTCCGACGCGCGGCTGCCCGGCGACGCCCTCGTTGCCGACGACGGTCGCGGCGATCGTGTCCACCGGCGCGCCGGGGGCGGAGATCGGACCGGTCCACGGCGTGCCCACGTTGGCGTGGCCGCCGGTGAAGCCGTCGCCCCAGTACATGGCGCGCTCAGCGACATACACCTCGCCGCCGGCCGTGGCCGTCGGGCAGGCGCTGCCCTCGCCGCCGGGCGTCGCGATCGTCTCGGTGAACGCGGCGAAGCGGCGGTTGCTGAGCGGCGTGAGCGTGGCCGTCCAGATGTCGGCGCGTCCGTTGCCGGGCACGCATCTGGTGAACTGGACGCCGCTGCCGTCCTCGCGCACGAACGTCGCGCGCACGGCGATGGGCGTCGGGTTGGGGTTGGAGAGCAGCAGGAACGTCTGGTAACGCTGTCCTGACGCGTCCACGTAGTCCTGCGCGCCGTCGGCAAACGCCCAGCGCGCCGCGGCGGCCGGTGCACCCGCCGTGCCGTGCCCGTCGTGCCAGGGCATGGCCGGCGTCAGCGGGTCGCCGGCGCTCGGCGTGCCCCAGTACACGGCGCGCTCCGCGACGATGGGCAGCGTCGCCTGCACGCTCATGCCGAACGCTGCGCCGATCAGCCTGGAGTCGAACAGGCGTCCCTCCTGATCGACCCACACGGTGAACCGCTGACGCGCCGGCACGGTGTAGGTGCGGCTCAGCGCCTCGCCCGTGTCGAGCTGGTACGTGACCGTGACGTTCACGTCGGTGTCGTGCTGGTTCGCCAGCAGGAGGAACGTCTCGAAGACGACCGCCGCGTTGCCGCCCGTGATGCCTTCCGCGAAGTACCACGTGGTGCTGGGGACGTCCACGCCGAGGGCATCGTGCCCGGCGGCCATGAAGCTGCCGGCGGGGTTGAAGTACATCGCCCGCTCGGCGACGACGGCGTTGCCCGGCGTGAGCGACTCGACGATCGTCGAGAACTCCGCGCTCGCGAGGCCGGCATGCTCCACGGCCGGCCAGAAGGTGATGCGGCTGTCGGGCGAGGCCAGCTGCTCGGTCACGTACGACGCGCCCGTCGCCGTGAGGTACGTGGCGCGGATGCGGGTGGCCGAGGCGTTCGGGTTGGCCACGAGCACGAACGTGTCGAACGCGTGCGTGGCGCCTTCAGCAAGGATCCACGTCTCGGACGTCCGCGTGACGCCGCTCGCGTTGTGCCCGCCCGCGCGTGTCCCGTCCGGGAAGTACATCGACCGCTCGACGACGATGTCGGCCGGCGTGGCCGTGCCCGCCTTGACGGCGCTCACCTCGGCGGAGACCGAGCCGTTGAGGCCGAACTCGACGCCGAGCGACACCGTCTTCCGCGACGTCGGCGCCAGGCGGAACACCTGGGTCCACGGCTTCGCGGGGTCCTTGAGCGCGTCGGCCTGCGGCAGCAGCCGCACCGTCACGTCAACGGCGTCGCTGCCCGGGTTGCCGATGAGGATCTCGCCCGTGAACACGGCGTTGTTGGCGCCTTCGGCGAGGAACCAGCGCGACAGGCCCTGGGCCGTCGCGAGGGCAGGCGCGAGGACGAGGACGAGCGCCGTGGCGAGCCCCGAAGCTCGACGGCACCACATGGGGAGGGAAGACGACGTCTGCACAACCGGACACGGTAGCACGCCGGCCGTCCTCTATACTCTCCCCCGTGCCTCGGATGGACCTGCTCGAAGCGTGGCGCGCCCGAATCGTCCGGCCGTGGCTGCGCGGACGTCTGCTCGACATCGCCTGCGGCTACAACAACCTCGTGCGTCAGCACGGCGACGGCGTGGGCGTGGACGTGCACCCCTGGGAGGGCATCGACGTGCGCATCGGCGACGCGGCGCAGCTGCCGTTCGGCGACGCCGTCTTCGACACGGTGAGCATTGTCGCGGCGCTCAACCACGTGCCCAATCGCGTGGACGCACTGCGCGAGATGCGGCGGGTGCTCCGTCCGGACGGGCGGCTGCTCGTCACGATGATCGGGCCGCTGACCGGACGCGTCGCGCACTTCCTGTTCCGGCACGACGAGGACGAACGCGGCGGCATGGTGGCCGGGGAGCTCGACGGCATGCCTCCCGCCCAGGTGCGCGGCGTCCTGCGGGAGGGCGGCTTCGCGGTGGAGCGCGAGGTGCCCTTCCAGTTCGGCCTCAATCGCCTCTACGTCGCGGCCCCGTCGCGCTGACTGCATGTCCGACCGTCTGCTCTCGATCATCGTCCCCGCCTACAACGAGCACCGCACCATCGGCCAGGTGCTCCGCCGCATCGCCGAGCTCGACCTGCCCATCGCGCGTGAGGTGATCGTCGTGGACGACGGGTCCACCGACGCGACGCTGAAGGTGGCGCAGGAGGAAGCCACGCGGCACGGCTTCATCCGCGTCGTGCAGATGGCCGCCAACGGCGGCAAGGGCGCCGCCATCCGGCACGGCGCGTCGCTCGCGCGCGGCGACATCCTGGTCATCCAGGACGCCGACCTCGAGGTCGATCCCGGCGAGTACGTGCAGATGCTCGTGCCGATGCTCGAGGCCGGCGCGGACGTGGTCTACGGATCGCGGTTCCTCGGCCGGCCGTGGCGGTGGCAGGTGGGCTACCTTGCGAACCGGTTCCTCACCGGTCTCACGAACGTGCTGTTCGGCGGCGGGCTCACCGACATGGAGACGTCGCACAAGATGATGCGCACGGAGGTGTTCCGCGCGCTCGTGCTCTCGGGCGACCGCTTCGAGATCGAGCCGGAGATCACGGCCAAGATCCTGCGCGCCGGCCACCGCATCAGCGAGGTGCCGATTGCCTACGAGCCGCGGACGCACGCCGAAGGAAAGAAGATCGGCTGGCGCGACGGCGTCGTCGCCGTGCGTACCCTGCTGAAGATCCGCGTCGCCCCACGCCACCAGATC
>JBIQIB010000074.1:0-8286 GCA_044508265.1 Acidobacteriota bacterium | reverse complement strand
GCCGTCCGGCCCGCGTACCGCCGCGGTCACCGGCTCGCGGTGAGCTTCCGGATATCGTCCACCAGTTCCTGCTTCGCGAAGAACACGATCTCGGGTGAGGCAAACTCGGGCTTCGGCGCGAGCCACCAGCGCGTCGGGTACGTGAAGCGCTTCACGACGTGATACCCCTCCGGGGCATGGCGCCCGTCGAGGAGCCCGCTGTAGAACTCGGCGCGCTCGGGCCAGACGTCGACCATGTCGAGGAACCGCTGGTAGTAGTAGCGCGTGTCCACGACCAGGCTCCACGTGTGCCGCAGGTACCCCTCGGCCTCGGCGCGGAACGCGTCGCCCGTCCGCGTCCTGTCGGCGACGAACGGCAGGTAGATCACGCGGAACTCGGGCTGGTCGAACCAGGGCAGGTACGCCTCGGGACCGAAGTACTCCACCGGCGCGTAGCCGGGCAGCGTCAGGCTGCGCAGCCACGCGCCGGCCTGGTAGCGCGTGTCGTGCCGCAGCATGCGCGTGGCCTCGAGGCAGTACGCCACGCTGTACACGCCGGTCACGACGAGGAAGGCCGCGGCGGCCTGACGCGCGCGGCGGCCCGGCAGCGCGAGCGCCCGGTCGGCGCACACGGCGGCGAGCAGGAGCAGTGACGGCGCAATGGGCATGATGAAGCGCAGCGCGTTGTGCGGGCTCATGCCGTAGAAGGCGAAGTACACGACGATCCAGGTGAGGTGGACGACGTAGGCGGCCGCCGCCCGCGATGCGGGCGCGTCACGAGGTTCGCCATCCACACGCCGCCGTTCCCGCACGGCCGTCCACGCGCCGCGCGCCGCCAGCACGAGCCCGCTCGCCGCCCATGCGGCGAGCGGCACGCCGAGGCCGTTGACCACCCACAGCGCGTAGGCGTCCCAGGAGCGGCCGGCCTCGGCCAGCGATCCCTCCGGCGCGCCGGTGCGCCACACGATGTCGAGCGCCGCTCGGAACTCGGGCCAGTTGAGGATGGCGTAGGGCGTCGTGCCGAAGAAGGCCACCTGCGAGGCGGCGCCGCAGAGCAGCAGGAGCCCGAGGGCCTGGAGGTCGAACGCGCGCCGCCAGCCGCGTCCCCAGAGGTGCGCGGCGATCACCGGCGCGCCGAGCACGAACGCCGTGAACTTCGTCGACACCGCGAGGCCGAGCAGCGCGCCGGCCAGCAGGTACCCACGGCGGTCGCCCGTCGTCGCCACGCGCTCGCACGCGGCCAGCGTCGCCAGGCACAGGAAGAACATCACGCTCTCGGGTGTGCCGAAGTGCGCCAGGCTCGTCAGCCCCATCGTCACGGCGCCGAACGCTGCCGCGAGCAGGCCGACCCGCACGTTGAACGTCCGCCGTCCCATCCAGAACAGCAGGGCCACCGTCGCGACGGACCACAGCACCGACACGCCGCGACTCAGTCGCGCCGCCAGGAACTGCACGGCACGTCCCGGGTGCGCCGGATCGCTCAACGGCAGGATGCGGTGCAGCGACACGACGACGTACTGGCCCGGGTGCCACCAGTACGCCAGCTGCATCGCCGCCCACACCTGATAGAGGTGGAAGCTGGGGTTGATGAAGTGGTGCGGGTCGAGCCGGCCCTCGTGAATCATCAGGCCGACGATGTGGAGCTTCTCGTCGGGGTGCCACAGGTAGGGCAGCCCCCAGTCGAGACCCTGCAGCCTCAGGGCCGCTGCAAGCACCAGGATGCCGCCGAGCAGCACACGAACCACTGCCGGCGTCACGCCCGACGCCCCATGCCCGAACGACCTGCCCTCATGCCGTACCCCGCCACGTGCTCACCACGCGGAAGGATACGGCATGAAGGCATCAGGCATCAGGCACTAGTCATGAGACATGAGGCATTAGGCATTAGGCATTAAGCATTAATTCGCCGCCCTCGGGCATCCCTTCCCGAGCTTGTCGTCACGCGCGTCGCACGGCTGCAGCGGGAACTCCGTCACGATCTTCGTGAAGACCTGCTGCGCCATGGTCTGGTAGCCGGCCTGCGTCGGGTAGGCGCCGCCCGACGCGACGCCCGACAGCGCCTGCCTGTAGATCTCGACGCCGAGGTCCTTCTCGGTCAACGCCCACAGCGCCGCGTTCAGCGCGTCGAGGTCAGGCTGCGAGATCAGGTTCGTGCCGCTGTCGAGCCGCGTCATGATCGGGACGATCTTCCTGTCGCGCGACTGCACGATCATCGTCTCGAATGCGCCGGTCACGCTTGCCGGCGCGACGAACGACTTCACGTCGATGATGCCGCCCAGGAAGACCACCGCGTCGTACGCCTCACCGGGGTTATTGGCTGCGACGGCATCGACGAGCGTCGCGTAACGCTGCACGCCCGCGGTGGCGCCGCAGGGGCCGGACGTGGCCGACACGCACTCGCCGATCACGCCGCCGTTGGTGACGTTCACGTACGCGCCGAACTGCAGCGTCGTCGGGCCCGTCGGGAGGCCGGACACCGGATCCCGCAGCGGCTTCTGGTAGGTGGAGAGGAGCGTCTCGACCTGCTCCGGGAACGGCGGCGCCGCGCGGCCGCCGCCATCGAGCGAGCCGTAGACGAAGTCGTCGCCGAAGGCGAGCACGTTGAACCGGAACGTGAAGCCGTTGGCGAGCTCCGTCGTGGAGCTGTCGGGGTTCACGACGCGAATCGTGGCGGGCCCGGCGGTCTGGTAGCCCGTGTAGAACGAGCGCGCCGGCGTCTCGAGGGTGATGCTGTTGCCGTCGCCGCTCACGACGACGTTGACGGCCTCGTCCATGGCGGGCAGGGCCGTGTTGTCGTTGCGGTCGGCCGTCCACTCGGGGTTGACGAAGAACACGCGCGCGCCCTGCTGGAAGCCGGCGCCGGCGAGCGTCACCGTCTGCCCCCCACTGAGCCGCCCCGCGTCAGGCGTGACCGCCGTGACGGCGAACTCGGGGGCGGGCGGCGGCGCGACGATCGTGCCGATCCACGGCGTGCCCGCGTTGACGTGACCTGCCTGGAAGCCCGGCCCCGAGTACACGGCGCGCTCGGCCACGAACGTCTCGTTGCCGAGAGACGCGCACGTCGCGCTGGCCACCGTCTCGAGGAAGGTCGAGAAGCGATGGCCCGCCAGCTCGTTGTAGAGCGCCGGCCAGATGTTGGTGCGGGAGTTCGGGTCGACGCACACTTCGCGGACGATGCCGAGGCCGTCCTCGCGGGCGAACGTGGCGCGGACCGCAATCGGCGTGGCGTTGGTGTTGGCCACCAGGAAGAACGAGTCGTAGCGCGTGCCTGCCGCGCCGAACACGCCCTGCTGTCCCTCGGCGAACGCCCACTTGTTCGCCGGCGTGGTGATGCCTGCCGTGGCATGTCCCTCCGCCCACGGCAGTGCCGGTGACGAGGGATCCGTCGCAGACGGCGTGCCCCAGTACATGGCCCGCTCGGCCACGATCGGCTCGGTGGAGGTCACGCGCATGCCGAACGCGGCGGCGGTGAGCCGGTTGTCGTTCAGCCGGCCTTCCTGATCCACCCACACGGTGAAGCGGCTGCGCGGCGCGACGACGTAGGGCAGCGTCACGACCTGGCCGCTGTCGAGCAGGTACTCGACGTTCACGTCCGCGGCGGTCGTGCCCGTGTTGGCCAGCAGCAGGAACGTCTCGAATGCCGTCACGTCGTTGCCGCCTGTGTAGCCTTCGGCGAAGTACCACTCGGTGCTCGGCGACGACACGCCTATCGCGTCGTGGCCGCTCTGGAACTCGTCGTGGTACATCGCGCGCTCGGCCACCACGAGGTTGCCCGTCGTCAGCGACTCGACGAAGGTGGAGAACTCGGCGCTGCCGAGGTCGTTCGGATGCTCGATGCGCGGCCAGAACGTCACGCGGCCGTTGGCGGGCGCCTCCTGCTCGGTGACGAACTCGACGCCTGTCGCCGTGAGGTACGTGGCGCGGATGCGCGTGGGCGTCGGGTTCGGGTTGGCGACGAGCACGAACGTGTCGAAGATCGTCGTCGCGCCCTCGGCGAGCGTCCACGAAGCCGCGGGTTGCGTGACGCCGCCGGCGCCGTGCGAACCGGGCCGCGTCGCGTCGGGGAAGTACATCGTGCGCTCGACGACGATGTCGGCGGGCGTGGTGGTGCCCTGGACGACAGCGGTGATCTGCGCCGAGCTGCTGCCGTTCAACTGGAAGTCGTCGGCGAGTCTGACGGTCAGCCGCGCCGTGGGCCCGAGCGTGAACGTCTTGGTCAGGATCGGCGCGATGGCGTCGGGCTGAGGCAGGAGCGTCACGGTGACGTCGAGCGTGTCGCTCGACGGGTTCCCGATCAGGATCTCCTCGGTGAAGATGGCGTTGTTCGCGCCCTCGGCGAGGAACCACGTGGACCATCCCGGCGCGCCGGTTGCGGTTCCGGTGAACAGCAGTATCGAAGACATGGCGCACAGTGCCGCCATGGCGAGACGTGACATCGAGACCTCCTCCAGCCGCCGTGTCGGTGCGACACGTAGCGGGCTCCTTCCGCATCATATAGGCCGGATCAGCCGCCCTCATCTCAGCCGGACGTCTTTTCTGCAGGCTCGACTGCACCGCAGGCCATGTTTCGCCGATTGCCCCGTGCATGAGGTGTGTACGCGTGCGGCTGGCTGCCGCGCTGGCATCGACGTGGATGGCCTTGCTGCCGGCATCACTAAGCGCGGCGACGCTTCGGGCGTGGTCCGACGCCGAGCTCGTGCGCGCGTCCGACGCCGTCGTCCGCGGGCGGGTGCTCGACGTGCGGGTGGAGACGAGGGCGGGCACCGGCGTGATCGAGACGGTGGCGCGGATTGCCGTCTCGGACGACTACGCGGGCGACGCGGACGCCGTGATCGAGGTGCGCGAGGTGGGCGGCACGCTGGGCGCGACGACGCTCGAGGTGCCCGGCGCGGCACGCTTCATCGTCGGCGACGACATCGTGGTGGCGCTCGAGCGGAAGGGCGGCCACTACAGGCCGACCTCCATGGGACACGCCGTGTTCGGGGTGCGCGGCACGCCGGACGGCACGATGCTCGTGCGGCAGGGGGTGGGCGCGCACGTCGTGGGCGGGCCGGCCAGTCCGGCACGGCGACCGCTCGCGTCGTTCGAGTCCACCGCGGCGGCCGTCACGCGGCGTCCGGCACGGCGGCGTTCGCTGTCGGGCATCGCGCTTCCGCAGGTGGGAGGCGCCGCGATGGCAGGCGATACGCCGGCGATGGCTGGTTACACGCTGCTCGGCGTGATGCGATGGAACCAGGCGGACGCCGGGCAGACGGTCTGGTGGTACCGCAACACGCTCACGCCGGCGCCGCAGCAGAACGCGACGACGGATGCGCAACTGCAGACCGCGCTCGAGGCCTGGACGGCCCCTGCGGCGGCGACACTGACGCTGGCCTTCGGCGGCACGCGCTTTCACTCCGCGGTGTCGCTGCTCAACTGCGCGCTGCCCCCCGTGCCGGGCGGCGGGCTGATCACGTTCGAAGATCCGTTCGACGACATCACCACGAGCGGCGTCATCGCCATCGGCGGGGCGTGCTCCACGTCGAGCGGCGCGACGGTCGTCAACGGGCTCGCGTTCAAGCGCATCACCTACGGGTTCGTGATCTTCACGACGAAGGCCGAGATGCCCGCGCTCGGCAACAGCCTGTTCCTCGCGCGCGTCGCGGCGCACGAGGTGGGCCATGCGATCGGCCTCGGCCACACGCAGGACAACGGCGCCGTGGCCAATCCGACGACGAACCTCATGTACCCGTCGTGCTGCCATGCGGGCACGCCCGTGCCGCCGGCTATCGGTCCGGACGATCTGGCGGGACTCACGGCCATCTACCCGGCGCCCGTGGCACCGCCCGTGTGCACGCCTGTCGTCTCGCCGACCGCCCTGGCGGCTGGCGCCGGCGGCGGCGTCGCCGGCACGGTGTCGGTGTCGGTGGGCCCGACGTGCGGATGGTCGATTGCGGGCCTGCCCGGGTGGCTGAGTCACAGCGGCGCGTCGAGCCGCACGGGACCCGGCAGCGTCACGTTCACGGCCACGGCTAACGGCCCGGAGGTGCGTTCGGCGGTGGTGACGGTGGCGGCGCAGCCGGTGACGATCTCGCAGGCCGCCGCGCCGCCGCTCGACTCCGACGGCGACGGCCTGCCCGATACGTGGGAGCTGCAGGCCGGCCTCGATCCGTACTCGGCGACCGGCGTGCACGGCGCGCACGGCGACCCGGACGGCGACGGCCGCTCGAATCTCGTCGAGTTCCAGCTCGGGACGCATCCGCGGGGCTTCGTCCAGCGGTATCTCGCCGAGGGCGTCGCGACGGATTTCTTCGCCACACGTCTGGCGATCGTGAACCCGAGCGCGCACGAGACCGCGCGCGTGCAGCTGCGCTTCGCGGGCCCGGCCGATGTGTCAGGCGTGGTGGCGACGCGTCAGCATTGGCTGACCCTTCCGCCGCAGCGGCGCGCCACGGTGGACGCGGCGTCCGTGCCCGGGCTGTCGGGCGCGTTTGCCACCACCGTCGAGGCCGACGCGCTCGTCGTCGTGGACAGGACCGTGAGCTGGGACGGCAGCGGCTACGGGTCCACAGGGGAGACCGCGACGGCATCGCCGCGCACCACCTGGTACTTCGCCGAGGGCGCCACGGGCGGCACGTTCAACACCTTCTACCTGCTGCTGAACCCGGGTGACGAGACGTCGCGCGCGACGGTCACCTACCTGCGCGACGGACACGCGCCACGCGTCAGCGTGTACGACGTCCGTCCAGGCGAACGCGTGACGGTGTGGGTGGACATGGAGCGCTGGCCCGACGGCGATTCGCTCGCGAACGCCGAGGTCTCGGCGCGCATCGACGCCACGCGGCCGATCATCGCCGAGCGCGCGATGTACCTCGATCGCGGCGGCCAGCTGTTCACCGCCGGGCATGCCAGCCTCGGGCTGACGGCGCCGGCGACGCGCTGGGCCTTCGCGGAAGGCGCGACCGGGCCCTATTTCGATCTGTTCCTGCTGCTGGCCAACCCGACGGCCGATGCGGCCGTCGGCCGCGTCCGGTTCCTGGCGGGTGGCGCGGTGATCGACCATCCCGTCGTGGTGCCGCCGTTCGCGCGGCAGACCATCTGGGTGGACGTGCTGGGGCTCGATCCGGTGCTGACGGCGGCCAATCCCGACTACGCGCGGCTGGCCGACAGTGCCGTGTCGTCGGAGGTCATCATCGACAACGGCGTCGGCGTCCTCGCGGAGCGGAGCATGTGGTGGCCCGGCTCGCCGGCGAACTGGGGCGAGGCGCACAACAGCGCGGGCGTCACGGACACCGGCACCGGCTGGGTGCTCGCCGAGGGCGAGGTCGGCGGTCCGCGCAACCATGCCACCTACATCCTCGTGGCGAACGCGGAGGACCGGGACGCCACGGTGCGCGTGACGCTCTTCTACGAGGATCGCCCGGCGGAGACACGGATCTACCCGGTGCGCGCGCACTCGCGGTTCAACATCCCGCTCGGCGTGGCGGCTGGCGGGTATGACTACTTCACCAACGCCGCGGGACGACGGGTCGGTGCGCTCGTCGAGAGCGTCGGCGCGTCGCCGGTGCCGATCACGGTGGAGCGCGCGATGTACTCCGACGCGGCGGGGCAGGCCTGGGCGGCGGGCCACAACGCTGTAGCGACGAAGGTCTGGTAGCGGGGTAGGGACGGCCCTCCGGGCCGTCCTGCTGACCGCTTGCCACTGACCGCTTGCCGCTGACCGCTTACCGGTTGCCGCGGACGGCTTGCCGCGGACCGCTCTCCGGGCCGTCCGCACCGCAACTTTCGTTGACGTCCTGATACCGTCAGTTGTCGCGACGCTCCGGGCTGCCGCGTGCCTTTCTCAGGCACCGCACGCCCGCGGGCTGGCGTCGTTCGTGCAGATGGACGACGCGTGAAGAGCCGTCGCTCGCTGCCGCACGCCATCCCGCCATGGGTGCGCGCCGATGCCACGTGGTTCGTGACCGCGTGCGCGAGGTCGCGCGGTGTCGACACGCTCTGTGTCGAGCCGCTGGCGGCGATGCTGCTCGAGTCGCTGCAGACGCATGCCGAACGCGCGCGCTGGACGCTGCACCTCGGCGTGCTGATGCCCGACCACCTGCACCTCGTGCTGTCGGGGCAGGATCCGGCCGTTGTCGTCCGCAACTGGAAGCGCTACACGGCGCGGCATTATGGCGTGCGGTGGCAGCGCGATTTCTTCGAGCACCGGCTGCGTGCCGACGAGTCCTTCCATGCGAAGGTCGAGTACATCCTGCAGAACCCGGTGCGCGCCGGGCTGGTCGCGTCTGCCTCGGCGTGGCCGCACATGGTAGGGACGGCGCCCCGCGC
>JBIQIB010000073.1:0-22174 GCA_044508265.1 Acidobacteriota bacterium | reverse complement strand
TGCCGAACCCGCCGATGCCCGAGGCGATGAACACGCCCACGTCGGGCGCGTTCTCGGCAGTGACGGCCAACCCGGCATCGTCCACCGCGAACTGGCTGGCGGCGATGGCGTACTGGATGAAGGTGTCGATCTTCTTGACCTCCTTCTTCTCGACGTATTGCAGCGGGTCGAAGTCCCTGACCTCGCCCGCAATCTGCGTCGAGAAGGCGGACGCGTCGAACCGCGAGATCCGCCTGATCCCCGTGCGTCCCGCCCGCAGGGCGTCCCAGTTGGCCTGCGTCCCGATGCCCAGCGACGACACGAGGCCGACGCCCGTCACCACCACTCGCCTGGACAATGCGCCTCCGATCGCCCTACTTCTTGGCCTTGGCGTGCGACTCGATGTACGCAATCGCCTCGCGGACGCGCGTGATCTTCTCCGCGTCGTCGTCAGGGATCTCGACGCCGAACTCCTCCTCGAACGCCATCACCAGCTCCACGACGTCGAGCGAGTCGGCGCCGAGGTCGTCGACAAACGACGCATCCGGCGTGACTTCTTCTTCGTCGACGCCCAACTGCTCCACGATGATGTCCTTGACCTTATCTGCTACAGACGACATCTCTGCTCCTCCTGCCTAGGCGTACATCCCGCCGTTGACGGCGAGGACCTGCCCGGTGATGTAACCAGCCGCGTCGGATGCCAGGAAGCACACCGCTGCGGCGATATCGTCCGGCGTGCCGAGTCTGCCCAGCGGGATCGTCGACGTCCAGTTGGCCTGGGCATCGGCGCTGATGTCCCGCGTCATGTCCGTGTCGATCAGGCCTGGCGCCACGACGTTCACGGTGATGCTGCGTGAGGCGACCTCACGCGCGAGTGCCTTCGAAAACCCGATGATGCCGGCCTTGGTGGCCGCGTAGTTTGTCTGTCCCGGATTGCCCGTCTGTCCCACGACGGAGCTGATGCTGATGATGCGTCCCGATCGCTGCCGCACCATCGTCTTCAGCACGGCCTGGGTGCAGTTGAACGTGCCGGTGAGGTTGGTGGCGAGCACCGCGTCCCAGTCGTCGCGCTTCATCCGCAGCAGCAGCTGATCGCGTGTGATGCCCGCGTTGTTCACGAGCACGTCGATCCGTCCCCATGCGTCGAGTATGCGCTCGATCGCGGCGGACATGGCGCCGGTATCGACGACGTCGGCCGCCAGCGCGAGGCTCTCGCCGCCCGCATCCGCAATCTCGGCAGCCACCTGCTCCGCCGCGTCACCGCGCGACGTCAGCGCGACACGTGCGCCCGCGCGCGCGAGCATCAGCGCGGTTGCGCGGCCGATGCCGCGGGATGCGCCGGTCACCAGCGCCACCTTGCCTGTCAAATCGAGGGTCACGATGCCGAGAAGAGCGCCTCCACCGCTGCGAGCTGGTCGGGTGCGCCGAAGCTGACCACCCGCGCTTCGCGGTCGATCTTGCGCACGAGTCCTGACAGGACGGTACCCGGACCCACTTCAACATACGCGCGGATGCCAGCCGATGCAAGATGACGAATGCTGTCTTCCCACCGGACCGCGCCGGGAATCTGTGCCACGAGCGCATCGACGGCGGACGCGCCGTCGGTCTTCGGCTCGGCGTCCACATTGGCCACGACGGGCACCGCGGGCGCCGCAACATCGAGCGCGCGCAGCTCGGGCTCGAGCCGTGCCCGCGCCGGATCCATGAGCGCGCAGTGGAACGGCGCGCTGACGTTCAGCGCCACGACCCGACGCGCGCCACGGGCCCGGGCCAGCTCGCCGGCCCGCGCGACAGCCGACGTGGTGCCGGCAATGACGACCTGCCCCGGCGCGTTGAGGTTGGCGGGGCTCACGACGTCGCCCTGCCCGGCCTCGTCGCACGCCGCGGCGACCTCTGCCGCGTCGAGCCCGAGGATGGCCGCCATGGCGCCGGTGCCCACAGGCACCGCTTCCTGCATGTACCGTCCCCGATGCCGGACGATGCGCACGGCGTCCTCGAAGGCGAACGTGCCGGCGGCTACGTGGGCCGAGTACTCGCCGAGGCTGTGCCCGGCCATCATCGCCGGCGTCCAGCCGCGGCTGGCCAGCACGCGCCAGGCCGCCACGCTCGTCGTCAGGATGGCCGGCTGCGTGTGCTCCGTCAGGGTCAGCTGCTCCTCCGGCCCGTCGAAGCAGAGCGACGAGAGCGGGAAGCCGAGCGCGCGGTCGGCCGCATCGAAGACCTCGCGCGCTTCGGGGTGAGCGTCGTAGAGCTCGCGGCCCATCCCGACGGCCTGGGAACCCTGTCCTGGAAAGACGAATGCGATCATCGTTGGCTGTCGGTCTGGACGGTCGTCTGCCCTTGTGACGGCTGGCCGGCAGCCAGCACGCGCTTCAATCGATCCACCAGGCCCTCCCGCGCGAACCGCGCGGTGAGCGTCACACCGCGTTCAACGGCACGCGCGGACGACCGCCCATGCCCGATCACGCAGACCCCGTCGACCCCGAGCAGCGGCGCACCGCCCGATTCCGAGTAGTCGAGCCGCGTCCGGAAGCGCCGGAACGCGCCGCGTACCAGCAGCGCGCCGACCTGCGCCGTCACCGTCCGCGCGATCTCGTCAGTGAGCAGATGCTCGATCGTCTCGACCAGGCCCTCGCTCGTCTTCAGCGCGACGTTGCCCGTGAAGCCGTCGCAGACGATGACGTCGGCATCGCCGACGAACAGGTCCGTCGCTTCGAGCGGGCCGACGAAGGCCAGCGACGACCCGGCCAGCAGGCGCGACGCGTCACGAATCAGCTCGTTGCCTTTCGCCGCCTCCTGGCCGTTCGAGAGCACCGCTACCCGCGGCCGTCCGACACCGAGCACGACGCTGGCGTATGCCGCGCCGAGATGCGCAAACTGCAGCAGGTGCGCGGGACGGCACTCGACGGTGGCCCCGGCGTCGATCAGGATCGCCGCGCCGTTCACCGTGGGTATCGTGGCCGCCAGCGCGGGACGGTCGGCGCCGGTCATGCGGCCGAGCGCCCCATGCGCCGCGAGGATGGCCGCGCCGGAGTGGCCGGCGGTGAACAGGCCGTCGGCCAGGCCCCGGGCGACGAGATCCGCCGCCACCCGTACGGACGTCCGCCGGCGGCGACGTGCGATGGACGCATACGACTCGTCCATCTTCACCACGTCGGGTGCGTCCACGAGCTCGATCGCGAGGGCCGCGGCTCCGGGAAACCGGTCAACCTCCGCCTGCAGGACATCACGCGGGCCGACGAGCAGGAGTTGCATCGCCGCCTCGCTCGCGGCGGCGATGGCCCCCTGGACGACGACGGCGGGGGCGTGGTCGCCCCCCATCGCATCGACGGCGATGCGAATGGCCTGCCCAGGCACGGCCGGCGGCTCAGACCTCGTCGCTGACCGGGCGCACCTGACGGCCGCGGTAGTACCCGCAGGTCGGGCAGACCACGTGCGGCGGCTTCAGCTCGGTGCACTGCGGGCACGGGCCGAGCGAGGTGGCCTTGAGGGCATCGTGCGTCCGGCGCTTGGCCGTACGGCTCTTGGAATGGCGTCGCTTGGGATTCGGCATGACAGGGTCTTCAGTCGCCGGACTGGTCGGGCACCAGGGCCTTCAACCCGGCGAATCGGGGATCCACCCACGTGGTGTCGCAGGTGCAGGTGGACTCGTTGAGGTTCGTCCCGCACTGCGGGCAGAGCCCACGGCAGTCGGGCCGGCACAGCGGCTTCATCGGCAGCGCGAGGTAGCACTGCTCGCGTACGAACGCGGCCAGGTCCAGCGTGTCGCCGCGATAGAACTCGGTGGCGAGATCGTCCTCGCCAATCTCGTGCTCCTCGGCCGCCTCGAGGTCGGCGACGGGCCGAAGCGTGACGTCCACGGGGACGTCCAGGGCGACGCGATAGGGCTCGGCGCAGCGGGAGCACGGCACCAGCACGTCGCCAGCGACGCGCCCGGTCAGCCGGAACTCGCCGCGCGGCTCACGATGCAGCGTCCCCGTCAGGCGCAGCGTGTCGACGACGGTGAAGTCGTCGGACGGCACGCCGAGCGCCTCGGCTGACAACTCGAGCCGCAGGGGGGTCTGGTCGTCGGCGAGGGTGTTGAGGTCGAGCAGCATCGCAGGCATACACGCAGACGTGGTGCGGTCTGCGCGAACACGCAAGTATAGCAGG
Source organism: Acidobacteriota bacterium (assembly GCA_044508265.1). Taxonomy (GTDB): domain Bacteria; phylum Acidobacteriota; class Vicinamibacteria; order Vicinamibacterales; family Vicinamibacteraceae; genus JAEZDP01. The sequence goes on along the minus strand of JBIQIB010000073.1, from coordinate 18,043 downwards.
GACTCGCGCCCGCATGGAACCGCGCGGACCGGGCGCACGCGCGCGGCGGCCGGGCATCAGCCGTCGACGCGGACCTCGACCCAGGGCCGCGGAATGAACAGTTCCTCGTAGAGCCGGACAGCGTACCTGTCGGTCATGCCGGCAAGGAAGTCGCACGCGGCCGCGTCGAGGCCCTCGGCCTCGACCGTGGCGGTGTCGAGGAACCGCGCAGGGTCGGCCCGCACCTTCTCCCACAGCCCGCCCAGGATGCCGGTGGCCTTGGCAAACTCGGCCGTGGCGATGGCGTTCTCGTAGACGCGCTCGAACATGAACGCGCGCAACGCCAGCAGCGCGTCGAGGACGACCTCGCTCATCCGGAGCTCGGCCAAATCGACGGCGAGCGTCTCGGTGACCACGTCCGACACCATGCGTCCGATCCGGCTCGACGAGGAGGTGCCGAGCACCTCGATGGGCCCTGCCGGAAGGTCGGCCGCCGACAGCACGCCGGCGCGCACGGCATCGTCGATGTCGTGGTTGACGTACGCGATGATGTCGGCCACCCGGGCGACCTGCGCCTCGAGCGTCGCGGCACGCTGCTCCGCCGGCAGGTTGATCGGCAGCCCGTGTTTGCCCTTCGAGTGCGTGGAGATGCCGTGGCGCACTTCCCAGGTGAGGTTCAGCCCCTGGCGGTCGCGCTCCAAAACCTCGACGATCCGGAGGCTCTGCGCGGAATGACTGAAGCCGCCTGGCACGAGCTGGTCGAGCACCCGCTCCCCGGCGTGGCCGAACGGCGTGTGCCCGAGGTCGTGGCCCAGGGCGATGGCCTCGGTGAGCTCCTCGTGCAGCCGCAGCACCTTGGCGATCGTGCGGGCAATCTGCGACACCTCCAGCGTGTGCGTCAGGCGGGTGCGGTAGTGGTCGCCTGTCGGCGCAAAGAAGACCTGGGTCTTGTGCTTCAGCCGGCGGAATGCCTTCGAGTGCACCACCCGGTCCCTGTCGCGCTGGAAGGCCGGGCGAATGGGATCCTCAGGCTCGTGACGCACCCGCCCCCGCGAGGCGGCGCTCCTGGCGGCGACTTCGGCCAGCGTGTCGTACTCGCGCCGTTCCAGCTGCTCGCGTATGGTCATCGTTCTCCTGCGCGGCCGGTGAGCGACGGAATCATCGACGTGCCGTGTGGCAGCGCCTCGGCGCCGAAGACGTCGGCGATGGTCTGCCCGAGGTCGGCATAGGTCTGACGCGTCCCGAGCGCGAGGCCTGACGGCACCCGGGCGCCGACCATCAGCAGCGGCACGTACTCGCGCGAGTGGTCCGTGCTCGGCGTCGTCGGATCGTTGCCGTGATCGGCCGTGACGACGAGCAGGTCGTCGGCCGTCAGGCGCTGCTGGAGGCCGCCGAGCGCCGTGTCGATCTCCTCGAGCCTGGTGGCGTACCCTTCGACGTCGTTGCGGTGGCCGAACGACTGATCGAGGTCCACCAGGTTCGCGAAGATCAGCCCGCTCCCTCTGTCGTCGATCGCCTCGTGCAGCCCGGCGATGCCGTCGGCGTCCGACGTCGTCGGCCGGTGCGAGGTGATGCCGCGGCCCGCGAAGAGGTCGAACACCTTCCCGATCGCGTGCACCGGTACGTGCGCGTCCGTCAGGCGGTCGAGGAGGGTGGGCTGCGTGGGCGGCAGCGCGTAGTCGTGGCGTCGCGCGGTACGCCGATAGCTGCCCGTCGTCCCTTCGAACGGCCGGGCGATGACGCGCCCGACGCCAAGGCCCTCGACCACCAGCTCGTAGGCAATCTCGCAGAACCGGTAGAGCGTCTCGACGGGGACGACGTCCTCGTGCGCGGCGATCTGGAACACGCTGTCGGCCGACGTATAGACGATGGGCCAGCCGGTGCGCACGTGTTCGTCGCCGAGCGCCTGGATGATCGCGGTGCCTGACGCGGCCACGTTGCCGAGCGTGCGCCGTCCGATCCGCGACTCGAAGGCCGCGATCACCTCCGGCGGAAAGCCGTCCACGAACGTCGGGAACGGCTTGTCGAGGACCACGCCGGCGATTTCCCAGTGCCCGGTGACCGAGTCCTTGCCGGCCGACGCCTCGGCCATGCGGCCCCACGCCCCCGTGGGAGGCGCCGGCCAGTCGAGCGCGGGGACGAGTGCCCCGAGGCCCCAGCCCGCGAGGTGCGGGATGGTGACAGGACGCACCGACGCGACGTTGCCGAGCGTGTCGCTGCCGTCGTCGCCATAGCGGCCGGCATCGGGCAGCGCGCCGATGCCCAGGCTGTCGAGGACGACCAGCACGACGCGGGTGAAGACGGGCACCGCTGGCTCGGGACTAGGCGTCGTGCGGCGCCGACGACGAGAAGTAGTTGGCGATGGACCGATTCGACCGGATGGTCGCGATGGCGTGCTTGAACACCATGTGATCGACGCCGTCGTGCTCGACGACGAGGGCGAACCTGTCGAAGTTCTTGATGCGGCCTTCGAGGACCTGGCCGTCCATCAGGCGGAGCGTCACGTTGAGCCGCTCGCGCCGCGCGGAGTTCAGGAAGACGTCCTGGATGTTGGGTGCGGCGGACGACTTCGGATCACGATGGCCGGGCATCAGCGGGACACTCCCCAGGATTCGATTGTCCGGCACGCGGATGCGACAGTGGCAGGCCACTCGCCGGCGCCATCGAGCCATTTCAGCGTAGGCTCTTTCCTGAACCAGATCAACTGACGGCGGGCGTAGTGCCGGTTCTCCCGGACGATGAGCGCACGGGTCTCCGCTTCGTCGCGGACGCCGTCGAGCATCTCGAGGATCTGCCTGTAGACCAGGCCGCTGAACGGGTGGGCGGACCGCGGCACGCCGGCGGCCAGCAGCCGTTCGACCTCCTGCACCACACCCCGCTCCCACTGCATGTCCACGCGCCGCGCCACCCGCTCGGCGATGGCCTCGGCAGGCAGCCGGACGCCCAGCGCCAGCACCCGGTACTCAGGCAGCGGCGGCAGCGTCCGGGCGAAGTGCCACGACAGCGGACGGCCGGTGAGGATGCGCACCTCGAGCGCGCGGATCAGCCGTTTCTCGTCGCGCGGCATGATGCGCGCCGCCGACTCCGGGTCCACCCGCGCGACGGCGCGGTGCAGGAACTCCGCGCCCCGCCGCGATGCGATGGCTCGCAGCCTGTCGCGCAGGGCTTCGTCGCGTCCGGGGCCCTCGAAGAGGCCGCGGGTGAGGGCACGGAAGTAGAACCCCGTCCCGCCCACCAGGATCGGGAGCTGCCCGCGCGCCGTGATGTCACGCACGCATGCGGCGGCGTCGCGCGCGTAGTGCGCCGCCGAGTACAGGGCCGTGGGCTCGACGTGGTCCACGAGGTGATGCGGGATGCCGCGCCGCTCGTCGAGCGGGACCTTGTCGGTGCCGATGTCGAAGTGACGGTAGACGGCCGTCGAGTCGCAGTTGACGATCTCGCCGCCGAAGCGTTCGGCCAGCGTGATCCCGAGCGCGCTCTTCCCTGTCGCGGTCGGACCGAGCACCGCGAGCAGCGGCGGGGCAGCAGCATCCACGGCGCGCTACTGGGACGGCGGCTGCTCGTTGTAGAAGAACGTCACCGTGAAGAAGGCCGTGGGTGACGGGTACTCCGGCGGCAGCGGCTGCGTGGGGTTGGACCAGGCGAGCGAGTTCGCCGCGGCGCGGTCGAACGCGTCGACGCCCGACGGCTTCAGCACGGCGATGTCGGTGATGCGGCCGTCCTTGTGCACGTTGAAGGTGATGGCGACGTGGCCCTTGAGCAGCATCGCGGCTTCGGGGATCAGCCAGTTGCGCTTGATCTGCGCGATGAAGCGGCGGATCCACGGCCCGAACTCGACGCCCTTGGTATCGAACTGGATGTAGGGACCGAACGGCGAGTTGCCGCCCCCCTGATTGTTCAGCGCCTCGTCCTGCACGTACTTCTCGAGGTTGCGAAGCGCCTCGCCGAGGGCGCCGCCCGGAGGTCGCGCGGCGGCCGCGGTTCCGGTGCGCGCGGGCGGCGCGACGGTGCCCTGCGTGCCCCGCGGCAGCACGGCGGTGTCGCGCTCGCGCATCTCGAGGCCGCCCTCCGCAGGTGCCGGCGCGGCCGCGGCGGCATTGGCCTGCGCCTGCGCCGCCTCGGCCAGGGCGCGTGCGGCGGCGTCCTCCGCGGCACGGCTGTCCGAGGGCTCCGGGGCGGGTCCCCTGCCCTTCGCCAGCTCGCGGGCCTCGGTGCGCTCGACGAACTCGAGCGAGTTGCCTTCCGAGAACGGCTGCGGGTTGGTCGCGTCAGGACGCGGCTCGGTCGAGCGGGCGCTGCGGTCGATGTCGGCCAGCGGGGCGCGTTCGCTGGGCGTCCCCGTGCTCATGTCCAGCCTCGGCTGGACGAAGACGAAACGGGGCTGATCCTGGGGCTGTTGCTGCTGCAGCTCGAGCGCCTCTCTGAGCGCTTCCTGCCGCGCCTGCTCGGCTTCCTGCTGCCACCGTTGCACGAACGGCAGCTGCGGCGCGACCAGCAGCGCCACGACCGCGACCGCATGCAGGAACATCGACAGGATCACGCCTTCCCGGCGCGACATCGGGGTGTCGATGGATGGCGGCTCTGGACGGCGCTCGTCGAGGTTGATCAACATCAGCGGTCGTGTTCAGTATAGGCGGCGGCCCCCGCCGGGCGGCGGGACGGCAGCCAGCGCCCCTTACGGCCGCTGTGCCACGTAGAGGTAGACGACGCCGAGCGTCAAAGGGACGGCCCGCGCGCCCGCCAGCCCGGCCTCCTGCAGCTGGGCCACGAAGTCGTCAGGCGCCGAGAAGCCATCCACCGACGCGGGCAGGTACGCGTAGGCCTCGCCGTGCCGCGAGACGAGCCGTCCGATGCGCGGCAGCACGTGCCGGAAGTACCACAGGTACACCTGCCGCACGACCGGCATCTGCGGCGTCGAGAATTCCAGGATGGCCAGCCGCCCGCCGGGCCGGAGGACGCGCGCGACTTCCCGCAGCGTCCGCCGCGGATCCTGCACGTTGCGGATGCCGAACGCGATCGTGACGGCTTCCACGCTGCCGTCGGCCAGCGGCACCGTGGTGGCGTCGCCGCGCACGAGCGGGATCGCACGCAGGCGGTCTTCCTGCCGCAGCTTGTCCTGCCCCACCCGCAGCATCTCGGCCGAGAAGTCGACGCCGACCACGCGCTCGGCGCGCCGGCGCGACACGATCGCGCGCGCCACGTCACAGGTGCCGGTGCACAGGTCGAGTACCGTGCCGCGACCGGTGAGCCCCAGCTGCCGCACGGCCCGCCATCGCCAGTAGAGATCGAGGCCGCCGCTCAACACGTGGTTGAGCAGGTCGTACCGCTGTGCGATGGCGTCGAACATCCCGGCGATCTTCGCCGGCTGTTTGTCGGTGGACGGCGAGAGGCCGCCGTAGCTGCTGGCCGTTGTCGTCATGGCTCCGGTGCCCCGTCCGGATCCCAGACCGGGTAGAGCGAGTGAGGGATGTGCAGCAGCGACAGGATGCGTCCCGCCATGAAGTCGGCCAGGTCGTCGATCGTCCGGGGCTGCTGATAGAAGCCGGGCATCGCCGGCACGACGATCGCCCCCGCCTCGGCGCATGCGACCATGTTCCTGAGCTGCGGCAGGCTGAGCGGCGTCTCGCGCGGCACGACGATGAGCGGACGCCGTTCCTTGAGCATCACGTCGGCGGCACGCTCGACGAGCGAGCGCGACAGGCCGTGTGCGATGGCGGCCAGCGTCTTCATCGAACACGGGACGACCACCATGGCGTCGGCCCCGCGGCTGCCGCTGGCAATCCGCGCGCCGAGGTCCCTGTTGCTGTAGGCCGTCCACCGGCCGCGGCGTACGTCCTGGCCATACTTCGACTCGAGCAGGTCCTGCAGCCTGTCGAGCCTGGCGTCAGGCCCGATCTCCTCGACGAGCAGGCGCCGGCCGTACTCGCTCGCGATCACGTCCACCGTCTGCCCCGCGGCAAGCAGCGCAGCGAGCGTGCGCACCGCATAGAGGGCACCGCTGGCGCCCGTGATGGCCAGCACGATGCGCCGTGACGTGTCAGCGCACATACACACTCAATCCGGTCGTCGCGAGGTAGAGAATCCCGACCCACCCGTTGAGGTCGAACGCCCGTTTCACCTGGGACAGGTCGTCCTCGGAGACGAGCGACTGTTCGTACAGCAACAGCAGCGCCACCAGGCCGACACCGGCGTGGTACACGGCGCCGAGGCCGGCGACGACGCCGAGCACGGCGAGGCTGCCGATGGTGACCCCGTGCAGCACGCGCGAGAACAGCAGCGACCGCCGGACGCCGAACCTCACGGGCACGGAGCGCAACCCGTGCGCCCGATCGAAGGCAAGGTCCTGGCAGGCGTAGAGGATGTCGAAGCCGCCCACCCAGGTGCCGATGGCCACCGCCAGCAGCACGGGCTCCCATGAGGCGCCGCCGCCTGCCGCGAGCCATCCGCCGACCGGCGCCACGGCCATGGCGAGGCCGAGGAACGCCTGCGTGGCCCAGGTGTACCGCTTCGCCAGCGAGTACCAGAACACGATCGCGAGCGCGAGCGGCGACAGCCAGCCGCACAGCGCGCTCAGCGCGAACGACGCGTACACGAACACCGCCACGGACACGGCGAGGAAGAGCCATGCTTCTCGGGGGGACATCGCCCCGCGCGGCAGCTCGCGCTGGGCCGTACGCGGGTTGAGGGCGTCGAAGCGCGCGTCCACGATGCGGTTGAAGGCCATCGCCGCGCTGCGCGCGCCCACCATGGCCACGACGATCCACGCGACGCGCGTCCACGTCAGCGGCACCGTGCGCGCCGCCAGCACCGCGCCGACGAGGGCGAACGGCAGGGCGAAGAGCGAGTGGCTGATGCGCACGAACGCGAGGTACGTCGCGAGCCGCTCGAGCACGCTCATGCAGCCTCCTGCCGGGCGACGCACTCGTCGAGCCAGCGCAGCCGGGCGGCGGACGGCGCCCCGCTCACGAGCCAGTCGGCCGCCCCCGCGACGTCGCGCACGTCGTCTGGCAGATCCACCACGAGCGCGCGGGACGAGCGTCCGGCCCCGAGGGCGCCGAGGTCGTCGAAGCCGAGGGCTTCCGCGCCGCGCAGGGTCGCCGACTGCAGCAGCGTCAGCGACGGCACCGCGGGCGCGAGGCGACGCAGCGCGGCGAGCTCCTGAAACATGTCGAGGTCGCTGACGCTCGCAAGGCTGTCGGTCCCGACGGCGACGCGGACGCCGGCGGCCAGGGCCTCGGCGACCGGAGGGGTGCCGACACCGACCCAGGCGTTGCTGCGGGCACACAGCACGAGCGTGCAGCCCGCGCGCGCGAGCATGTCGAGGTCGTCGCGCGAGCACTGCGTGCCGTGCACGATGAGCAGGCGGGGATGCAGCACGCCCAGGCCTGCCAGGTAGCCGACGGTGGACGTGCCGGGCGGCGTCCATGCCGCATCCCACACGCCCAGGCGCTCGAGGATCGCGCGCCACGGTCCCGTGCCGTCCGCCAGGAGCTGCAGCTCCTCTGGCGATTCCGCGACGTGAAGCGACGAACGGCGGCCGCCGTCCTCGTCGAGTGCCTCGACGATGCCGCGCATCAGGTCGGGCGCCGTCGAGTACGGCGCGTGGGGCGCGACGCCGAGGTGCAGGCCCTCCCGTCCGTGTCCCGCTGCCGCCGCGTCAGCCGCGCGCCATGCCTCCCGGGCGACGTCGCGCCCGGTGCCCGAACGAAAGCCGAGCCGCTCGTCGAAGTGCCATGCCGACACGCGTGCGCCGGCCAGCGGCCCGACGGCGGCGCGGGTGTTGCCGATGTCGGCAATCGCGGCCGTCCCCGAGGCGACGGCCTCGTCGATGGCGCGCGAGCCGACCTCCGGCGGGGCCGCGGGCTCCGACGCGCGGACGGCGAGCATCTCCTGCACCCAGTCGATGAACGACGGTGCGGGTGCGACGCGGCCGCGCAGGTGCGACAGCTCGAGGTGCGTGTGCGCGTTGACGAGACCGGGCAGCACGACGGCGTGCCCGAGGTCGAGCGCGCGTCCGTCAGCCGCAGCGTGCGTGTCGCTGCCGGGGCCGGCGTCAGGGCCCGGGCCGGGGCCACCGCCCATGGCGACGATCCGGTCGCCCGAGACGTCGAGCCATCCGTGGAGCGTCGGCGGCGCGTTCATCGGGAGGAGGCAGGCGGCGTGCACGCGCGTGACCATGGCGGCTCTCGTCAGGAGGAGCCCTGCCCCTGCTGGCGGGCGAGGCGCCCTGCGCGGCTGCGGGCCTCATAGGCCGCCAGCTCCGCGGGCATCAGGACGTCGCCGTCTCGCTTTGCGACATCAAGACTGAGGCGACGAGGCACGGCCCGCTCGCGGAACACAGGGTCGCCAAGGACTTCGTAGTGCATGTTGCGCCGCTTCGCGACGAAGCCGGCGTTCTCGATATTGCGGACGATCTCCACTTCGTCCATGCAGTAGCTCGCCCCCGCCGCACGCACGACGTTCTCCTCGATCATCACGCTGCCCATGTCGTTGGCGCCGAAGCCGAGGCTGAGCTGACCGACTTTCCCGCCCTGCGTCACCCATGACGCCTGCAGGTTGTCGAAGTTGTCGAGCACGAGGCGCGCGATGGCGAGCGTCCTGAGGTACTCGGCGCCCGTCAGCTCGATGCCGTCGAGCTCCGTGTGATCGGGCTGGTAGCTCCAGGTGATGAAGGCGGTGAAGCCGCCCGTCTCGTCCTGCAACTCGCGCAGCCGCACCATGTGCTCGATGCGCTCGGCAGGCGTCTCGACGCTGCCGTACATCATGGTCGCGGTGGTGCGCAGCCCGGCGCGGTGAGCCTCCCCCATCACCGTGAGCCACTCGTCGGCCGTGGCCTTGTTGTAGCAGTTGAGGAGGCGCCGCACGCGGTCCACCAGGATCTCGGCGCCGCCGCCGGGGATGCTGTCCAGGCCCGCGTCCACCAGCTGCGCAATCACCTCCGCTGTGGGCAGGCGCGACGTGCGGCTGATGTGGATCACCTCGGGCGGTGACAGGGCATGGAGCTTGAAGTCCGGGTAGCGCGCCTTGATCGCGGTGAAGAGGTCGACGTACCAGCGCAGCGGCAGGTCGGGATTGTGCCCGCCCTGCAGCAGCAGCTGCACGCCGCCCACCTCGATCGTCTCGTCGATCTTCCGGAAGACCTCCTCGTGCGACAGCACGTACCCTTCGTCGCTGCCCACCTGCCGGTAGAACGCGCAGAAGTTGCAGCGCGCAACGCACACGTTCGTGTAGTTGACGTTGCGATCGATGATGTAGGTGACGACGCGCTCGGGATGCCGGCGGGCACGCACGCCGTCGGCCAGCTCGCCGAGCAGCCATGTCGGAGCCTGCTCGTAGAGCACGAGGGCGTCGGCGGCCGAGAGGCGCCCGCCCGCGCGGACGCGATCGGCAAGCGAGGCAATCACCGGGTTCTGTTCCATGACGTCAGCTTCTGGCGCCCGCGGCCACGACGGCGTCGCCGATGGCGAAAGTGCGCGCCGGCGCGAGACCGAGCTCGACGGCCAGCGCGAGGTAACGCGTCAGGCCCTGCTGCGCGTCCCCGTCCAGATCGTAGCGGATATGCTCGCGGAGGTAGTGCGCCGCCGCGGCCTCGCGGTCGCGATCGCCGCCCGCGTACTCGCGCGCGATGAGGTCGATCGCGTCGCGGCCGCTTGCGTACGCCTCGTGCAGCCCCGTGACGACCTGCCCGGTGAGGCTGCCCGGCCGCGCCGCCCAGACCGCGAAGACGAACGGCAGGCCGGTCATCGCGAGCCACGCCTCTCCCAGATCGATCTTGTCGGCGTCCAGCTCGCGCCATGACGCGTCGAGGGCCGGGTCGCCGATGAGCAGCGCCGCGTCGGCGTTCGCGAGCATCGCTTCCAGGTCCGGCGGCTGGTCCACGAAGGTCGGCGTGATCCCGAAGTGCCGCGCGCAGAGGATGCGCAGCAGGCCAGCCGACGAGCGCGAGCTCGTGTCGAGCGCGATGGTGCGGATGGCCGACACCGGCCGCCGCGAGAACAGGGCGACGGAGGCGACGGGACCGCGGCACGCGATGGCCAGACCGGGCACGACCTCGAAGGGCGCGTCGCCGCGCAGCAGCTCGATGGCCGGCACGAGGCCCACGTCGATGTGTCCGCCGTGGAGCAGGCGGGCGCATTCCGAGGGCACGTCGAACCGCACGTCGCACCACTCCGCGTGCTTGAGGCCCCAGGCCAGCGGCCGTGCGTTCAGGAACTCGACGGCGCCGATCCTGATCACGCCGGCGCCCCCGCATCCAGCGTCCGCGGCTCGAAGCGCGCGGTACGCTCGACGGCCGTCAGCCCCACGGCGACGATGTTGCGGCGCACCTCTTCGAGGATGGCCCGCCGCGGGCCGTGCGGCAGTGGATCGCGCGCGGGCACGCCGTCCACGTCGCTCGCCCCGAACAGCAGGCATGCCTGCGCCAGCTTCGCGCCGGCCCGCCCCCAGTGCACCTGCAGCCGCGGCAGCGACGGCAGGAGCACGCGCGCCGTCGCCACGGCGCGCATGTCGTCGTAGCCGGTGCTCGGCTCGGTGACCGACGACTCGAGCGGCAGGGGATGGAACGCCTGGAAGACGTCGTGGCGAGCCTGCAGCGCGGCGACCTGCTCGAGCAGCGCCGCCCAGGCGTCGTCCCCGACGGCATGCCCCGGCGCGACGCTCTGCACCACGAGTCCTGCCGCGGCGACGTCCTCGAGCCACGCCTCGTCCAGGCGATCGAGCCGCGCCTGGGCCACCGCCGCCAGCCCGCTCTCACGCAGGCGCATCAGCCAGTCGCGCAGGGCCGGCCCCGCGGCGACGGCCAGGTCGTGCAGGGCGAACCCCGTGACGGGCGCTGCCGCGCGTGCGCCCAGGGCCGTCACGGCGGCGACGGCTTCGTCCAGCAACGCAGGCGCGCCCGAAATGCGCACCTCTCCCGCCTCGCCGGCCGGCTCGGTCGTGGCGGCGTCGGCAAGCGCCACGTCATCCACGCGGACGAACGTCCCGGTGCCGCCGGTGACACGCTGACGGACCTCGCTGGCGACCATCCCCAGCCGCACGAGATCGCGGGTCTCGAGCAGCCACTGCCGGTGCTCGCTCGCGAGCGGTTCGCCGGCGGAGACACGCGCCAGCAGCGCACTCGTCATCTCGTTCACGTCCTTACTCCTCGTGGAGGCCCGTCATGGCCTCGTTGATCCGCTGCGCGAGCGCGAGCGCCCGCCGCCCCTCGGCGCCGGGCACCCGCGGCGCCCGCCGTTCGCGGACCGCCGCGATGAAGTCGTCGATCTCGCGCCTCAGCGGCTCGGCGTCGGGCACGGGCACCTTGCCGCCCTCGATCGCGGGCTTCGCGCCCGCGTCACGCCGCAGCCGCCATGCCTCGACCTCGCGGCTCGCATAGTCGACCGACACGTACAGCGACGGCTCCATGAACCTGATCTTGCGCACGCGGTCGCGGCTGATGCGGCTGGCGGTGACGTTGGCGATGCAGCCACCCGCGAACCGGAGGCGCGCGTTGGCGATGTCCACCCTGTCGGTGAGGACGGGCACGCCGACGGCCTCGACGTCCATCACGTCCTCGCCGAGCGCGGCCAGCAGCAGGTCGATGTCGTGGATCATCAGGTCGAAGACGACGTCGATGTCGAGGCTGCGATCCGGGAACGTGCCGAGTCGATGCACCTCGATGAAGCGCGGACGCGTCAGCAGGCCGAGCGCGACGTCCACCGCCGGATTGAACCGCTCGGTGTGGCCCACCGCCAGCACGACGCCCCTGGCCTCCGCCCGTGCGATCAGGTCGTCCGCTTCGTCGAGCGTCGTCGTCATCGGCTTCTCGACGAGCACGTGGATGCCGGCATCCAGCAGTTCCGAGACGACCGCGTGGTGCGACGCCGTGGGCGTCGCCACGGTGACCGCGTCGACGCGCCCGATCAGTGCGGACGCCTCCGTGAGGGCCTCGGCGCCATGCGCCCCGGCATGCTCCCGCGCGCGCGCGACGTCTCTGTCGACCACGGCGACGAGGTGGGCGTCCGGTGTCGACCCCAGGATGCGCACGTGGTGGCGCCCGAGCGCGCCGGCGCCGACGACAGCCGTGCGCGTGCGCTCACCCATCGGCTGCAATCCTGCGTCCCACGACGGTGATGCCGGCGGCGTTGGCAGCGTCGAGCATCGCCTGGCCGTCCACGACGAGCGTCTTGCCCGCGTCGAGCGACATGGCTGCGATGCCGGCCTCGACCAGCACGGCGATCGTCGGGACGCCGACGACGGGCACGTCGAAGCGCATGTCCTGCTTCGGCTTGGCCACCTTGACCACGCAGGCGCCGGGGCCAGCGATGCGGCCCGCCCTCAGGATCGCCTCGTCGGTCCCTTCCATGGCCTCCACGGCGACCACGGCCTTGTCCTTCACGACGATGGTCTGGCCGATGTCGAGACCCGCGATGACGTCGGCCATGCGATAGCCGAACGCGAGCGTCGCTTCGAGTTCCGCGGTGACCGGCGGCCCCGCCAGCAGCCCCTCCCCTGCCATCAGCGGCTTCAGCAGGGCCGTGGAGTCGACGAGGTCGATGCCGTGGTCGCGCAGCACGTCGGCGACGGCGGCGATGAGCGCGTCGGTGGACTTCGCGCGCAGCCGCATCAGCGCCTGCATCAGCGTCCAGTCGGGGCGGATGCCGGAGAACAACTGGTTGTGCTTCACCTGCCCGGCCATCACGGCCTCACGGCAGCCGCTCTGCTTCAGCAGCTCGATGCACCGTCCCAGCTGGCCGAGCGACACCCAGTGCAGCTCGGCGCCCTGCTCCGCCGCGAGGGCCTCGAGGTCGGGCCCGGCTTCTTCCTTCACGGCCACCACTGTCACCCGTCGCTTCAGCGCTCTCGCAGCCTCCAGCACCAGCAACGGGAACCGGCCGTTGCCGGCGATGACGCCGAGGGGAGTCGCCGCGTCACTCATCGGACGAGACGTCCTCGGTGCGGCGGACCGCACGCCGCAGGATCACGCCGCGACGCGACGCCCTGATGAAGTCGACCAGGTACTGCACCTCGTCGCAGCGGAGCTCCGGATCGCTCTCGATCTGGGCCAGCGCGCGGCTGGTGTTCAGCTTCGACAACAGCAGGTACCTGTAGGCCTGCCGCAGCTTCGAGACCACGTCGGACGGGAACCCGCGCCGCACGAGGCCGATGGTGTTGAGCCCGTAGTTGCGGGCGCGGTTGCCGACGGTCCGCGCGTACGGCAGCGCGTCCTTGGTCACGACCGAATAGCCGCCGATGAAGGCGTGCCTGCCGATTCGGCAGAACTGGTGGACGCCCGAGAAGGCGCTGATCGTCGCGTGGTCCTCGACCGACACGTGGCCGCCGAGCGTCGCACCGTTGCCGAAGATCGTGTGGTTGCCCACCTGGCAGTCGTGCGCGACGTGCGAGTAGGCCATGAACAGGTTGTGGTCGCCGATCCGCGTCACGCCACCGCCGCCGGCCGTGCCGCGGTGAATCGTCACGAACTCGCGGAACACGTTGTGCGCGCCAATCTCCAGCCGCGACGGCTCGCCCCGGAATTTCGTGTCCTGCGGGATGAGGCCGATCGACGCGCACGGAAAGATGACCGTGTCGGCGCCGATCGTCGTGTGCCCGTCGATGACGGCTCCGGCGCCGATGCGGCAGCGCGGGCCGATGCGGACGTGAGGGCCGATGACCGCGCCGGGCCCCACGTGGGTGCCCGGGCCGATGCGGGCGCCGAAGGCGACGATCGCCGTCGGGTGCACGTCGGGCTTCTGATCGTCGACGGCCAGGATGATCCGGCCTTCCGCGACGACGTGCTCGCCCACGTAGGCGACGCTGCGCACCCAGGCGATCGGCCCGCGCCGCTTCTCGACGCTGACGTCGAGACGCACCTGATCCCCGGGCACGACCTGACGGCGGAACTTGGCGCCGCGCACCGCGCGCATGGACGTGCGCGCCGGGGTCACGTCGTCGGCGCGCTGCAGCAGGAGGATGCTGGCCGCCTGCGCGAGCGTCTCGATCATGACCACGCCGGGCATCACCGGCGCGCCGGGAAAGTGTCCCTGGAAGTAGTCCTCGTTGACCGTGACGTTCTTGATCGCCACCACGCGCTCGCCAGGGACGATCTCGGTGACGGCGTCGACCAGGAGCGTGGGATAGCGGTGACAGAGGCGGTCGACGACTTCGGGGATGTTGATGGGCACGGGGGGCTCGGCAGACGTGAGAAAGCACGGCGCCGGGTGCCACGGGGCACCGCGGCGCTCTCGAGAACCGGTGGCGGGGACCTACTGACCGGCGGGCGGCGCGCCGCCGCTGGCCGTGTCGAGCGCGGCGATCACGTCAGCGGTGACGTTCAGCCCGGGATCGACGTAGACGACGCCCGAGTCGGCGATGCTGAAGATGAAGTGCAGGCCCTTGGCGCTGGCCACCTGCGCGATCACCGGCAGCAGCTTCTGCTGGAACTCGAACTGCAGCTCCTGCGTGAACTCCCCGACCTCCTGCTGCGCGTCCTGCGTGGCGCGCTGCAGGTCGATCTGCATGCGCTCGATCTCCTTGGCCTGCTGCGCGCGCGCGGAGTCGCTCAGCAGGGCGCCGCCCTGTTCGAGCTTCTGCTGCGCAGCCTGCATGGCCTTCTGGCGGCTCTCGAGGTCGGCCTGGATCTTTGCCTGCATGGCCTTGATGCGCTCGCCGGCCGCCTGCCCCTCCTTCGACTGCGACGCGACCTGGTTCAGGTCGACGTAGGCGATCTTGGCGCCCTCGGGGAACGGCCGCGGGGGAGCCTGCGTCTGGGGCGCCGGGGCCGGCGCGGCCTGCTGCGAGGCCGGCGTGGCCGGGGCGGCGGGCTCCTGCGCGAATGCCGGCCCGGCTGCCAGCGCGCAGCTCAGTACTACGAGGACGAATGCGGACTTCATGGACATGTTCCTTTCACGCTCGTTGTCGTCGCGGCGGCCGCTTCGGCCGTCGTCATTGAACCACACCACCACGCGCCGGTCGGGCCGCAAGGCCGCGCCGGGCCGTCTTCCGTCTTCCTCAGAATGTCGAACCCACGGCAAAGCGGAACTGGAACTTCCGGGCGGGCGTGTAGTCGTTGTTGAGCACGCCGTCGCGCTGCGGGTTCATCGCGAAGATGAGCCGGAAGGGCACGTTCAGCACCGGCATGAAGAACCGGACCTCGGCGCCCGTCGACGTCTTGAACTGATCCCAGGCGAACCGCTCGCCCTCGTCGCGCACCTGGCCGGCGTCGTAGAACAGCACCAGGCGGACCGGGCCCGCGATGGTGATGAGGTACTCCCCGTTGAAGAGCAGGCTCTTGTTGCCGCCGAGCACGATCCCGTTCTCCGCACGCGGGCCGATGCTCCGGATGTCGAAGCCGCGCACGCTGTACTCGCCGCCCTGGAAGAGCCGCTCGAAGATCGGCAGCGCGATGCTGTTGCCGTAGGGCCGGATGTACTCGACCTCCGCGCGCACGCCGACGGACGTGCGGCGCGTGTGCTGCCAGAACTTGACGGCCTCGACGCGCGGCTTGAGGAACTTCGTGTTGCCGCCGAGGCCCGCCACGTCCATCGACAGCGTCAGCCGCTTGCCCGTGTTCGGGAAGATCGGGTTGTCCACGGTGTTGTGCACCAGGCTCGGGACGATCTTGCTCACCGTTCGTGACCCGACGCTGCGGCAGTCGAGTCCGCCGTCCGGATCCTCCTCGGTGGGCGGCGTCGGCGTGCACTGCAGCAGCAGCGAATCGCGCAGGAACGGATTGCCGACGTAGCGCGGATCGGTGAACAGCTCGTCGAGGTCGCTGATGGTGACCTTCTCGTAGCTGTACTGCATGTACGAGCGGGTGAAGTTGCCCGTCCGGAAGCCCCACACCGTATTGCCGCCGATCGACTCCTGCGTGAACGCGCCGATGTACCGGATCTGGCGCTTGAAGACGTCGATGCCCGCCGTGATCGGCCGGTCGAAGAGGTACGGCTCGCTGAACGACACCTGGTAGAACTGCGTACGCGAGCCGGCCGCCAGCGACAGCGAGAGCGTCTCGCCGCGGCCCATGAAGTTCGACGTCGCGAAGGCCAGCTGCCCGAAGAAGCCCTCGAACTGCGAGACGCCGGCGCCGAACGTGAGCTGGTTGCGGTTCTGCTCCTGCAGCGTCAGCGTCACGTCCACCTTGTTCTTCTCGCCGGGCGTCTTCTGGACGTCGATGCCCTCCTGCCCTTCCTCGAGCTGCTTGAAGTAGCCGAGCTGATTGAGGCGGCGCACGCTGAACTTCAGCGCCTCGGTGTTGAACACGCCGTTCTCGAGCAGGTTCATCTCGCGCCGGATCACGTGGTCGCGCGTCGTGGTGTTGCCGACGAACGTGATCCTGTTGACGAAGTACTGCTCGCCCTCCTGCAGGCGCATCGTCACGTCCACGACCGGCGGCCCGTTCGGCTCGGCGCCGTCGGGCAGCATCCGCTCGGGATCCTCGGGGTCGATGAGGTCGAGCGGCTTCAGGTCGGGATAGCCGGTGAACTCCCAGTAGCCGCCGATGCCGTACAGCTCCTTGGCCTTCTCGAATCCCTTCCGGATCTTCTTCTCGGAGTAGTAGTCGCCCGGCTTCAGCTTGAAGACCTCGGCCAGCGCCTCGTCCTTGACGACGGTATTGCCTTCGAACTCGAACTTGCCGACGCGATAGCGGCGGCCTTCGGTGACCGGGATGCGCAGCTCGATCCAGCGGTTCCTGCCGTCGTCGGAGGTCTCCAGCGTGCGGATCTCGGGCTGCCCCACGCGCGCCGTGATGTACCCGTTTTCGCGGTACAGCGCGCGGACGTTCTCGGCGTCGTCGTCGAAGCTCGCTTCCTTGTAGGTGCCGCCGCCGGTGATGAAGCCGAGGATCCCGCGAGCCTTGTTCTCCTTCATCCGGCCGCGCAGCTTGCGATCGCTGAAGGCCTGGTTGCCGATGAACTCGACGTTGCGGATGCGGACCTTGGGGCCGTCGTCGATCCTGAACGTCAGGTTCACGAGCTTCGGCCCCCCCGCGACCGGCGTGAGCTCGTGCGACACCGAGGCGTTGAGGTAGCCCTCCTCCGCCAGCATGTCGCGAATCACGCCCTCGACGCGGCGGATCTGCCCGGGGTCAATGAACGAGTCGAGCCGGATGACGCTGTTGATCTCGCGGAGCTTCTCGTCGACCTTGGTCGCCTCGAGCTTCTGGCTCCCCTCGTACTGGACGACCTTGACCCGCTGGCGCTCCTCCATCCGGATGCGGACGTACTTGCCGACCACGCCGTTCGGATAGGTGGTGTCGATGACCTCGATGGCCAGGTCGTCGAGGAAGTTGGTGGCCCAGAGGCGGCGGAAGTCCTCGCGCAGCTCGTCTTCGGCCTCCTGGTTCCAGGGCACCCACGCGTTCTGCGAGGGACGGCTGCCGCGCGTCCGGATGTAATAGAGATACGTCTCGAAGTCGATGGAGGAGGCGTTGCCCTGAGTCGGGAGGCACAGCTCGACGGCCCGGAGGACGGGGCCGGAGCCGGCGGGCGGCTGGGCGTCGGCGCTGGCGGGCTGAATGGGCTGGCACCCTTCCGCGTCCAGCACGCTCCTGACGGGCCGCTCCACCTGCGGGGCCGATGGCTGCGCGTCGTCCAGAGGCGGCGCGGTCGGGGCAGGCGCCTGCCCGCCGGCCGGCGCCGTCTGCGCCGACACGACCAGCGGCATGCTCAGCAGCAGGGTCGTCACCACGACCCGGAGGCCGCCCTTCGTGATCGCTCTCGTCATCAGCAGCAACAAGTTCACCCGCGGCCGCAACCGCCCGATACGGCGGCGCTGCCCGGCACACGGCGGCAGTCCTCCACCCAGATGGCACCCATTGGGGGAAGCCAAGCCGACAGTTTACTGGACATCAGACGGAAAGCGAAAGAGGAAGGACGGGAGGTAGGGACGGCCCTCCGGGCCGTCCTTCTCCTTTTCTTGTCCCTGTTCTTGTTCTTGCCTGCGGGGATCGCAGTTCGCCTATCGGCGGGGCGGACGGCGCGGGACGGACGGCGCCGGGCCGACGCCACCGGGCAGACGCTTCGGGGCCGACGGCCAGAACGCGGACGGGCCCAGAGGGCGGACGGCCCCGGAGGGCGGACGGCCC
>JBIQIB010000223.1:0-3075 GCA_044508265.1 Acidobacteriota bacterium | reverse complement strand
GCCTCCTGCCGGATGGCGCGAACGACGGGGCCATGGCCGATTTTCGTGTGTACGACGGCGTCCGCTGGCGCTTTCGCGTCGACGAACCGCTGCAGGTCATCGGCAAAGGCCTCGAGTTGCTTCGGGGACAGCACGGGCTGGGACGTCGCCGACACCGGCGGGACGTTGACCCAGATGACCTCGAAGGCCGTGACGGCCGCACGGTACCAGCCGGCGAGCATCAGGGCGTAGTCGAGTGCGCGAGCCGACGTTTCGGAGCGATCCACCGGACACAGAATCTGTCGAATCCCAACCATGATGTCGCGTCTCCTGTAGGGGGCTGGCATAAGCACCGAGCGTACGCGTGTGTTGCACGCACGAACCCTGCCGTCGTCGTGACGGTGCAGCTGCGCGCCTTCGTCGGCGTCTGCTGCGCCATTTCCTGAGGGCGGAGCGAACTATTCCGCACTCGGCCCCGCGCGGATGTCCGGGGTGCCCTCGAGGAGCGGGCGGCGCCATGTCGCGACGTTGGCAAGAGGGTTGCTCTCGACGGGCGGCGACCAACTCCACGAAAGGCGAGCCGAGCGATGACGACGTGGATCCGGTGGTTCGACGATGTGGGGATGGACGACGTGGCGAGCGTGGGCGGAAAGAACGCGTCGCTCGGCGAAATGCGGCGTGCCTTGACGCCCCTGGGTGTCCGCACCCCCGACGGGTTCGCCACGACGGCCGACGCCTATCGGGCCTTCCTCCGCGAAGCCGGGCTCGAGTCGACGATCGCCGACAGCCTCCGGCATCTCGACGTTGACAGGATCGATGCCCTTCAGGCAGCCGGGGCGCGCATCCGCGCGGCCATCATGGCTGCCGCCCTGCCGGAGCCGCTCGTGCACGCAGTATCGGACGCCTACCGACGACTGGAAGCCGAGTACGGCGCGGACTGTGATGTCGCCGCACGCAGCAGCGCAACGGCGGAGGATCTGCCCGACGCCAGCTTTGCCGGCCAACAGGAGACGTATCTCAATATTCACGGGATCACGATGCTCCTCGATGCCGTCAAGCGGTGCATCGCCTCCCTGTTCACGGATCGGGCCATCGTCTATCGGACGCATCGAGGGTTCGACCACTCGCAGGTGGCCCTGTCTGTCGGTGTCCAGAAGATGGTCCGGTCCGATCTCGCGTCTGCCGGCGTGATCTTCACGATCGACACGGAGAGCGGCTTCTCGAACGCGGTTCTCGTGACTGGTGCATACGGTCTCGGTGAAAGCGTGGTGCAGGGGACCGTCAATCCAGACGAGTTCTACGTCTTCAAGCCGACGCTCGCCGGGGGCTTTCGCCCGATTCTCCAGAAGCGGCTGGGCACCAAGGAGTTCAAGCTCACCTACGAAGAGGGCGGCACCCGACAGACGCGCACGGTTCCGGTGGCTCCCGAGGACCGGGCTCGGTTCGTTCTGTCCGACGACGACATTCTCACGCTGGCGCGCTGGGCGGTACTTGTCGAGGAGCACTATTCCCGGGTGCACGGGACGTGGACCCCGATGGACATCGAGTGGGCGAAGGACGGGCGGAGCGGCGAGTTGTTCCTCGTGCAGGCGCGCCCCGAGACGGTGCACGCCCGGCGCAATCCGCTCGCCCTCGAGCGCCTCCACCTCGAGGCCCGCAGCGACGTGCTGGCGCGGGGACGCAGCGTGGGCGAGCGAATCGGCCAGGGCCGGGTGCGCGTCATCCGATCGACAGAGGATCTCGAGCAGCTGCAACAGGGCGAGGTGCTGGTGACCGAGATGACCGACCCGGACTGGGAGCCGGTGATGAAGCGTGCCGCGGCGGTGGTGACCGATCGCGGCGGCCGGACGTGCCATGCGGCCATCGTGAGCCGGGAGCTGGGAATCCCGGCCATTGTCGGGACGCTGACGGCGACACGTGTACTCGCCACGGGCGACGAGGTCACCGTGTCGTGCGCCGAGGGCGAGGAGGGGAGGGTCTATCGCGGCTGGTTGCCTGTGCGTACAGAGCGGATCAACCTGGCCGACATCGCGCGCCCGCAGACCCGGATGTTGCTGAACGTGGCCAATCCGGCGGAAGCGTTCTCGCTATCGCTGTTGCCGAACGACGGTGTCGGGCTGGCGCGCCTCGAGTTCATCATCAGCACCCACGTCCGCGTGCATCCGATGGCGCTCGTGCACCCGGATCGCGTGGCCGACGAACGGGACCGCAGGGAGATCGAGCGCCTGACGCGGGGGTATACCGACAAGGGGCAGTATTTCGTCGATCGACTCGCCGAGGGCGTCGGCATGATCGCGGCGGCCTTCTGGCCGAACGAGGTGATTGTCCGTTTGTCCGACTTCAAGACGAACGAATACGCCGGCCTGGTCGGGGGCACCGCTTTCGAGCCGCAGGAAGAGAATCCCATGCTGGGCTTCCGCGGCGCGTCACGCTACTACGATGAGCGGTATCGTGACGGCTTTGCCCTCGAGTGCCGCGCCATGCGCCAGGTGCGCGACGTGATGGGACTCGAGAACGTCATCCTGATGGTGCCCTTCTGCCGGACGGTCGACGAAGGGCGCCGCGTGATCGCCGAGATGGCGACCAACGGGCTCGTCCAAGGCGAGCGCGGGCTGCAGATCTACGTGATGTGCGAGATCCCGAGCAACGTAATCCTCGCGCACGAGTTCGCGGCGATCTTCGATGGCTTCTCGATCGGCAGCAACGATCTGACGCAGCTCGTGCTGGGTGTCGATCGCGACTCGGCGCTCGTGGCACACCTCTTCGACGAGCGCAACGAAGCGGTGACGCGGACGATCGCCCAGGTCATCGGCGCAGCGCACGCGGCCGGGCGGAAGATCGGGATCTGTGGACAGGCACCGAGCGATTATCCCGAGTTCGCCGAGTTTCTCGTGAGATCGGGCATCGACAGTCTGTCGCTGAATCCCGACTCGCAGATCAGGACGATGCTGCTGGTGGGGGAACTCGAGAGAAAGCTGGGCAAGTTCCCGCGGCAGGCTACGCCTTCGGTTCGCGAAGGCTCAGCAGATAGGTGACGAGCCCGTCGAGATCTTCAGGAGTCAACTCGTAGGCACGCTTGCGCACCCGCGGGTTCAT
>JBIQIB010000222.1:0-3098 GCA_044508265.1 Acidobacteriota bacterium | reverse complement strand
TCGAGGCCGGCTGCACGGCCGCCGTCCTCGGCACCGGGATCGACGTCATCTACCCTGCGCAGCACGCGGCGCTGGCGGGGCGCATCGCGCAACGCGGAGCACTGGTCACGGAGTTCCTGCCCGGCACGCCACCGCTCGCGCATCACTTCCCGCTGCGGAACCGCATCCTGAGCGGCCTCGTCCGTGCGGTGGTGGTGGTGGAGGCGTCAGAGAAGAGCGGGTCGCTCATCACGGCGCGCATGGCCGCCGAGCAGGGACGCGACGTCATGGTCGTACCGGGCGACGTCAGGGGCGGGGCCAACAAGGGCGGCCACGCCCTCCTGCGCGACGGCGCGCGGCTCGTCGAGACTGCCGCCGACGTGCTCGACGAACTCGGCTGGACGCTTCCGGCGGCCACGCCGGCAGGCGACGACGCCGTGCCGCCGCTCGTCAGGATCCTGCGACAGGGCGGCGGGCTGCCGGTGGACGATCTGGTCGCCCACACCGGCCGGCCGGCGGCCGATCTGCTCGCAGAACTGCTGGATCTGGAGCTGGGAGGACTCGTCACCCGCGACCTCTCGGGCCGGTTCTTGCCGTCTCGGGGGAAGTGGTAACGTAGGGGCCGAGCGCATGTCCAAGCCACTCGTCATCGTCGAATCGCCGGCCAAAGCCCGCACACTTGCCCGCTTTTTGGGAGACCAGTACCGCGTCGAGGCGAGCGTGGGCCACGTGCGCGACCTGCCCGAGAACGCGAGCGAGGTGCCCAAGGAGATCAAGGACAAGCCCTGGGGCCGCATGGGCGTGGACGTGGACAACGAATTCCGCCCCTACTACGTCGTCTCGCCCGACAGGACGCAGCGGATCCGCGAGCTGCGGTCGGCGGTCAAGGACGCCGACGAAGTCCTGCTGGCGACCGACCCGGACCGCGAGGGCGAGTCCATCAGCTGGCACCTGCGCGAGATCCTCAAGCCGAAGGTGCCGGTCAAGCGGATCGTCTTTCACGAGATCACCGAAGAGGCCGTCCGCGACGCGATCGCCGGGGCCCGCGACATCGACACCAAGCTCGTCGATGCGCAGGAGAGCCGCCGGATCCTCGACCGGCTCTACGGCTACATGATCTCGCCGGTGCTGTGGAAGAAGGTCCAGACCGGCCTGAGCGCCGGGCGCGTGCAGAGTGTGGCCGTCCGGTTGATCGTCGAGCGAGAGGAAGAGCGGCGCGCGTTCCGCCGGAGCACGTACTGGGACCTCGACGCGAAGCTGGCGGCCGCCGATCGCGAGTTCGTGGCATCGCTCGTGAAGATCGGCGCCGACAGGCTGGCGTCGGGCAAGGACTTCAACCCGACGACCGGCGAGTTGCAGGGCGACAAGGTCCGCGTGCTCAACGAGGCCGACGCGGCCGCGCTCGCCGACGCCCTGGCGGGTCAGCTGCCGTGGAAGGTGACCAGCGTCGAGGAGCGCCCGACCTCGCAGCGGCCGTACGCGCCGTTCACGACGTCCACGCTGCAACAGGAAGCGAACCGGAAGCTCGGCTTCTCGGCCGACCGCACGATGCGCGCGGCCCAGCGGCTCTTCCAGGAAGGCATCATCTCGTATCACCGCACCGACTCGACGACGCTGAGCGACCGCTCGCTGCGCGAGTCGGCCGAGGCGATTCGCGAGCTGTACGGCCAGGAGTTCTACGGCGGGCCGCGCCAGTACCAGACGAAGGTCAAGAACGCGCAGGAAGCGCACGAGGCCATTCGGCCCACCGACTTCCGCCAGCGTCCGCAGGGCGTGGCCGCGAAGGTCGGCGCCGACGAGGCGCGTCTCTACGAGCTCATCTGGAAGCGGACGGTCGCGTCGCAGATGTCCGACGCCCAGCTGCTGCGGACGACGATCGAGATCACCGCGACGGACCCGGACGGCCAGACGTACCTCTTCACGGCGTCCGGGAAGGCGATCAAGTTCGCCGGGTTCCTGCGAGCGTACGTCGAGGGTCGCGACGACCCGGCCGCCGAGCTCGGCGACCAGGAGACGCTGCTGCCGAAGCTGCAGGTGGGCGACGTCGTCACGCGCGACGGCGCGCTGGCGCTGCGCGCGCTTTCCCCGAAGTCGCACGAGACCTCACCGCCCGCCCGCTACACCGACGCGTCGCTCGTCAAGCGGCTCGAGGACGACGGGATCGGGCGACCGTCCACGTACGCGTCGATCATCTCGACCATCGAGCGGCGCGGCTACGTATGGCGTCAGGGCAAGGCGCTCGTCCCCACGTTCACGGCGTTTGCCGTCACCAGGCTGCTCAAGCAGCACTTCGGCATGCTCGTGGAACTCGGGTTCACCGGCCGCATCGAAGAGGAGCTCGACGACATCTCGAACGGCGAGCTCGGGCGCACCGAGTTCCTCGACGGGTTCTACAACGGGACGGGCGGCGCGTGGCCGGGCCTGCGTCACCTCGTCGAGAACGACAGCGGCATCGACTACCCGATCATCCATCTGGGGACCGACCCCTCCACCGAGCAGCCCGTCGTCATCCGCATCGGCAAGTACGGCCCGTACGTGCAGATTGGCGACGGCCCGGATGCCGTCACCGCGTCGATTCCCGAGAACGTGCCGCCGGCCGACTTTACCGTCGAGGCCGCCGTCGAACTGGGCCGCGCACGTGCCGAGGGACCGCGCGCGCTGGGCAGCGATCCCGAGACCGGATTGCCCGTGTTCGTGATGAAGGGGCGGTTCGGCCCCTACGTGCAACTCGGGGAGTCGCCCGAGAAGGGCAGCAAGGTCAAGCCGAAGCGCGCGTCGCTGACCAAGGACGACTCCGAGCAGGACATCACGCTCGAGCGGGCCCTGCAGCTCCTCCAGCTCCCACGGTTCGTCGGCCACGATGCCGAGACGGGCGAGGACATCGTCGCCAACTTCGGCAGGTTCGGGCCGTACGTGAAGCGCGGGTCGGAGTTCCGGTCGCTCGGGTCCGACGCCGAGGTCTTCAGCGTCACGCTCGAACAGGCCATCGAGCTGTTCAAGCAGGAGAAGAAGTCACGGCGCCGCGCCGCCACGAAGACGATCCTGAAGGACCTCGGCACGCACCCGGACAGCGGCGTCGCCGTGCAGTTGCTCGAGGGACGATACGGCCCCTACGTCAG
>JBIQIB010000072.1:0-22614 GCA_044508265.1 Acidobacteriota bacterium | reverse complement strand
CCGTCCCTACCAAGTTCTCCTAGAACAGCACGCGGACGCCGATACGCGCGACGCGCGGCGCCACGATCCCCGTCACGTTGTTGGCTGCCGCCGACGTCTGGCTCAGCTGACGCGTCAGCACCGTGTTGACGTTCCCCAGGTTGAAGACGTCCAGGCTGCCTTCGATGCTGCGGCGGCCGAAGACGAACCGCTTGCTCACGCGCAGGTCCATCGTCTTGAGCGTGCCGTAGCGGCTGTCGCCCCAGCCCTGCAGGTACAGGTTCGTCGTCCCTGCCGCGCCGGTGCGGATGGGCGACAGGACGCGCTGCGGGAACACGTACCCCTGCCGCGCGTTGAAGAACGCGCCGATGTTGATGTCCCACGGCGCGACGTACGCAGCCGACAGCTTGAACAGGTGCTTGGCATTGACGAACACGTTGTCGATGCCGCTGCCGCCCGCTTCCGGTGCGTACTGGAACCCGTCGTAGGCCTGGAAGTTCGTCGGGTCGCTCCTGTCGCTGAACGACGAGACGGTGTCGTAGTTCTCGACCGCGCTGTTGTACGCGTAGCTCGTGTCGAGCATCCACCGGTTCGCCATGCGCTTGGTGAACACCGCCTCGAGGCCGTTGAAGTTGCGCGTGTACCCGTCGGCATTGGTCAGCATCTGCACGGCGGGCAGGTTGATGTTCGGCTGGTAGTACGTCAGCGACGGGCAGGTGGCGTTCGACGATGGGCAGGTCGGCTGGAACGTGACCGGCACCCAGTTGGATTCGTCGATGCCCTGCCGCTGGTTGTACCGGAAGCCGTCGTACTTGCGGTAGATGTAGGTGGCCGAGACCGCCATGTCACCGCGGAGCAGGTGATCGACGCTCACGGTGAACTCGCGCGTCCGCTCGTTCCCGAGGCTGGGGTCCACCGAGTTCGGCGTGCCCAGCGCGGTCGGGTTGTCGGGGTCGTAGTTGCCGGAGAACGCGATGAGCGCCGAGCGCTCCAGCGTGACCTCGTCGAGCGTGACGAACCGATCGCCGTTGGCGTCGTTCCACGGGAACGAGACGCTCGCGGCGCCGACAGGGTTGAGGATGCCCGACAGGCTGCCCGGGCCGAACTGCCCGTAGTACACCGCGAAGTTCGACCGCAGCACGGTCTGGCTGGTGCCGAACAGGTCGTAGCCGAGGCCGATCCGCGGTGACCAGTTCGAGAACGTCACACCCGCGTCGTCGCCGGCGAAGGTCACCCCCGGCAGCCACTCGGGCACCATCGGGTTGGCGTCGACGGTCGACGGCAGCGCGGCGTCGTCCTGCCGATCCCAGCGGACGCCGGCCGTCAGCGTGAGCTTGTCGCGCGTGAAGGTGTCCTGCACGTAGAGGCTCGTCGTGTCCATGTCGTAGTTGACCGCCGAGCTCCGCCAGAACTGCGCGCGCTCAGGCACGCCGTTGCGGACCTGCGCGTACACGTCGCCGCCGTACACCGTCGTCGAGTAGGACGGCGTCTCGCGGTACTTGAAGCCGAACTTGAAGGCATGGTCGCCGCCGAGGCGGGCGGGCAGGAAGTAGGTCGAGTTGCCCTCGATGCTCGTGGCGGGCCTGTCGTAGGTCGACTCGTTGAGGGAGCGCGCCCACGAGTTCAGCGCGAGGTCGTTGAGCGGCTGCACGGTGCGCAGGTCGTCCTGGTGGAACAGCAGCGCGAAGCCCCCGCCGACGCGCGCGTACTGCAGGTCGCCGATCCAGCGATCGGTGAACACGTGGCGGTCGCTGGCCTTGTGGGTCCAGACGGGACCGACCTGCCGGTACGTGGTCTCGATCGGACGCGTGTCCGACCCATCGCGCGCGTTGCGGATCTTGTCGGCGTAGTTGCTGTGCCAGGTGAACGTGTTGCCGGAGAACAGCAGGCCGCTGCCCTTGATGTTGTAGTTGTCGAGCGTGGTGAGGTCGGTGTTGAGGCACTCGTTCAGGGCCGACACCGAAAGCTGCCGCGCCAGCGGGTCGGCCGCGTTCACCGGGCAGCCCTCGACCTTCCGGAAGAAGTTGACGACGCCGACCTTGATGTCCTGCTTCGAGTAGGAGCCCCAGAACCACGCGCGGCCGCGGTAGATCGGGCCGCCCGCCTCGATGCCGTAGTCCTTGATGTTCTGGATGGGCGCACCGGTGCGTGCGCCCTGTGCGCGCAGCTCGTCGGTGAGGTTGGTCGAGCCCAGGCTCTGGTCGGTCACGTAATAGCGTCCCGAGCCCTTGAGCTGATCGGTGCCGCTCTTGGTCACCAGGTTGATGCCGACGCCGCCGGTCTGCTGCGTGATGTCGTTACCGCCCGTCGACACCTGCATCTCTTCGAGCATGTCGAAGTCGAAGTACACCGACGACGCGCCGGTCGCGGCCTGGTCGCCGATGTCGACGCCATCGAGCATCCACTTGTTGTTGGTCGTGTTGGCGCCGCGCGAGATGTAGCCGGCCTGCTGGCCGGACTGGCTGCCGCCCACGTTGGTGCGGTCCATCGTGATGCCGGGCGTGCGCTCGAGCATCACCCAGGGATCACGGGCCGACGGGATGTTCTGCAGCTGCTCCTGCGTGAAGTTGGTCTTCGTGCCGACCCGGCGCGTGTCGACGACCGGTGACTCGCCCGACACCGTGACGGTTTCCTCCAGCGCCGAGACCTCGAGCTGCGCGTTGGCGGTCGTGTTCGAGCCCACCTGCACCGGCACCGTCTCCCGCAGCACCGTCCTGAAGCCCGACAGCTCGTACCGCATCGTGTACGTGCCGGGCAGCAGGCCGACGAACTGGAACGAGCCGGTGTCGGCCGTGACCGTGGTCTGCGACTCGAGCAGGCTGCCTCCGGTCAGCGTGATGACGACGCCTGGCAGCACGGCGCCCGACGTGTCGGTGACACGACCGCTGATCTGGCCGGTGTTGCTCTGCGCATACGCCGTCGGTGCCGTCCCCAGGATCAGCACCAGCAGCAGGGCAAGCGGTTTGCCTCTCATCCTGTCTCCTCCCCTCCGAGTACACCGGCATCGACAACACCCGGGAGTGGGGCCCTCACCCTACGCCTGGTTGTCCGGGCACTGTGACGAATTGGAGTGCCCGAGTGATGAAACGGTGTGATTGGCGGGTGGATTAGCAGTCCGCGTGCCAGCTGTCCTGCGCGCGATCGGGCCGAAAGTGGTCAGGCCTCTTTGGTCGCCGGCGGCCTACTCCAAGTCTTTGGTGCGCGTGCATTCGGGATTTTGGATCCCTGCCCGGCAGACGGCTGCGCCCAGGCGGACTCAGTTGAGGGAGGCGAGACGGCGCCGGAGGTTCTTGACGTGCTCCCAGAGCGCCTCGAACTCCTCGCTCGCGTCGGGATCGCGCCTGTCGCTGCCACGGCGCTCCCGGGATGTCAGCTCCAGGTACTTCTCGAGGTCGGCCAGCGCCGCGTTGAAGTAGCCCAGCTGATAGGAGAGCAGCCCGCGGTCGCGCAACTCGTGAAGCATCCCCGGATCGAGGGCGAGCAGCAGCGACGACGCCTCGCGGGCCTGGCGGAACGACCGCCTCCGCGCGAACGATCGCTTGAGGTTCAGCACCATCCGCACCAGCGTCTCGTGCTTGAAGGCAGGCACCAGCAGCGCGCGGCTGTAGCGCACCTCCTCGCCCGCCTTCTCGAGCAGACGGCGGCAGTCACGCTCGGTCAGCACCACGCCGCCGTGGAACGGGTCGAGCACGAGGTCGTCGGTCGGCGCGGGGTCGCCGAGCAGACCCTTGCAGCGAACGAGGTAGTGGCCGGGGAAGTTGATGCCCTCGAGCCAGAGTCCCGCGCGGCGCCCGACGTGCATGTAGATGATCGCCAGCGTGATGGGCACGCCCGTGCGTCGGGCGAGGACGTCGTTCAGGAAGCTGTTGCGCGGGTTGTCGTAGTCGGCGAGGTTGCCCGAGAACCCCTGCTCGTCGAAGAGGTACTGGCCGAACGCCTGGAGGTGCGACAGGAGGTCGCCCCCCGCCGCCTCCCGCTGCACACGCGCGCTCGCCGCGTCGGCGAGCTGCTCGAGGCGCGCCAGCGGAGGCCTGACGTCGAGCGACGGGTACTCGAGCGTCGCCAGCAGCAGCGCGGCTTCGGCGAGGTCGTCCTCGCCGGGGCGGC
This sequence comes from Acidobacteriota bacterium, assembly GCA_044508265.1. GTDB lineage: Bacteria > Acidobacteriota > Vicinamibacteria > Vicinamibacterales > Vicinamibacteraceae > JAEZDP01. The sequence goes on along the minus strand of JBIQIB010000072.1, from coordinate 18,528 downwards.
GCGCCAGCTGCAGGAAGCGATCGCGTGCGGTCATGCGTCGAGGCTCGCGGGCTCCGGCCGCGCAACGAGCGATTCGAGCAGCGGCAGCGTGATGGCGTCGATCCCGTCCACGGTGAGCTCGGCGCTCGGCAGGCGATCGGCGGAATAGGAGGTCGTCACGCCGATCGTGCGCAGGCCTGCGCCGCGGGCCGACTGCAGGCCCCACTCCGAGTCCTCGATGGCCACGACCTGTCCGGGGCGCACGTCGTCGCCGAGCGCGCCGCTCTCACGCAGCAACGCGAAAGCGCGTGCGTACGGATCAGGATGCGGCTTGCTGCGTGGCGTGTCTCCGGCAGCGACGACGATCGGCACGCGCTCGGCGAGGCCGCCCGCCTCGAGCAGCATGTCAATCTCGTGACGGAGCGCGCCTGACGCGATGGCGATGGGCACCGCAGCCGACACGCGATCGATGAGGTCGGCGGCACCCGGAAACAGGCCGTGTCCGCCGACGAGCGTCGGGAAGAGCCGCTCCTTCTCCTCGATCAGCGCCTCCAGCCTGGCGTCGTCCAACGGCACGCCGCGATCGCGGCAGACATGGACGAAGGCGTCGCGGTCGCTGAATCCCAGGTAGTGCGCGTAGTAGTCGCTGGCGCTCAGCTCGATGCCTATGGTGGCCAGCACCTGCTGAAATGCGTCCAGGTGGAGCGGCTCGCTGTCGGCGAGCACGCCGTCGAAGTCGAAGATCACGGCGGCGAGCGTCACGGGGCCTCGTCGGTGCTGCGCATCCGCTCGCCTGCGCGCACGGGCAGGTCGAGGCGGTTCTCGCGCGGGGGAATCGGGCAGTCGTACTGCGGGTCGAAATAGCAGTACGGCTGATAGGCGCGGTTGAAGTCCAGGTCGTACAGCCCCGTCGACGTGCGCTCCAGGTCGAGGTAGCGCCCCGCCTCGTAGGTCTCCGACCCGTTGGTCAGGTCGCGAAACGGCACGAACAGGCGCTGGCGGCCGGGGTCGTCGGCGGAGACGAACGCGGCAAGCTCACGCGGTTCGCCGAGCATCGAGAACTGCAGCGTCCCTGCGCGCTGCATCAGGCGTCGCTGGCCCGTCGAGGTGGGCATCTCGATGACCGGCGCCTCCGCCGGATCGGCAGGCGCGAGCGCCGCCGGAGCCCTGTAGCGTTCGTCGATGGGGTAGTAACCGAGCGGCAGGAAGGTGGGGCGCAGGGCCTCGGGTACCGGCGAATCGGCGCCCCGCAGGAACATCTCGTCCTTCGTGCGACGGTCCTCCGCAAGTGCCGTGGCATAGTCGCGCACCGCGGGCTGCGTCGAGCACCCGGCGACGAGCAGCAGCAGTCCGGCGACGACGCGATACTTCACGAGCACAGGGTATCAAACGAACGCGTAGCCCGACCGGGCGAGCGCGGCGTCGCTCAGGTCGCGCCGCACGCGCACCATGTCGACCGCGGGCAGTTTGAGATACCGCCGCACGCCGGCGAGCGCGATGCGCAGCAGATCGCCCTCAACGGACGCTGCCAGCGCCTGCCTGGCGGCCGGCTCGGCCCTGAACACGCCGCTGACGGCGGCGGCCAGGGCCGCCGTCGCGTGCGCCTCGGCACCGCCCCGACCGGCATCCGCGGCCTGGCGTGCGCGCGCCACCGCACTGTCGGCGGCATACGCCTCGATCGCGAGGTCGCCAATCCAGGCGAGCACTTCCTGCTCGTGCTGGACGGCCTCGCCGAAGCCCTGCATCGCCGCGCCCAGCGCCATCACCGTGACCTTGCGCAGGCCCTCGGCCAGGCAGGCCGCCTTGTCGAGGGACGTACCCGCGTCCACGTCGGTCAGGGGCGGGCGCAGGAGGTCGTCCTGCAGACCACGGGCGGCGGCGATGAGCGGCAGTTCGCCCTTCACGGCCCGACGCATCAACTGCGCCGGGATCAGGAGCCTGTTGATCTCGTTGGTGCCCTCGAAGATGCGGTTCACCCGCGCGTCGCGGTAGTAGCGTTCCGCAGGGTAGTCGCGGACGAAGCCGTTGCCTCCGTGCACCTGCACGGTCTCGTCGAGGACGTACTGCAGCATCTCGCTGCCGGCCACCTTGGCGATCGCCGCCTCCACGGCGTAGGCCTCGAGCGCGGCCTGCAGGCCGCCGCCCCGGCTCGCCTCGATCGACCCGGCGAGCCTGTAGAGCAGACTTTCGACGCCATACAGCCGCGCGGTCATCTCGCCGAGCTTGTGCCGGATCGCGCCGAACTCCGCGATCGGCCGTCCGAACTGCCGACGCTGCCGTGCATAGGCCACCGTGTCGGCCATCGCCACCTTCGCGCCGCCGGCGCACATGGCGCCCAGCTTGAAGCGGCCGTAGTTCAGCACCGTGAACGCCACCTTGTGCCCGCGGCCGACCTCGCCCAGCAGGTTCGCCGCCGGTACGCGCACGCCCTGCAGCACCAGTGGCGTCGTGGACGAGCCGTGCAGCCCCATCTTGTGCTCTTCGCGCCCGCTGCTGACGCCCGGAAACGCGCGCTCGACGATGAACGCCGAGAAGTGCTCGCCATCGACCTTGGCAAAGACGACGAACACGTCGGCGAAGCCGCCGTTGGTGATCCACATCTTTTCGCCGTCGAGGACGAAGCTGCCGTCGGCGTCGCGCACGGCCCGCGCGCGCGCGCCAAGCGCGTCGGATCCGGACGACGCCTCGCTCAGCGCGTAGGCACCGACGAGTTCGCCCGTCACGAGCCGCGGCAGGTAGCGTGCGCGCTGATCGCTCGTGCCGAACAGCAGCAACGGCAGCACGGCCAGGCCCGTCGTCGCACCGAAGGTCGTGGCAAACGACGCGTTCGCGGCGACGCCTTCAGCGACGATGAGCGAACTCAGAACATCGAGGGCGACGCCGCCGTCCTCCTCGGGCACGTCCACGCCGAGCAGCCCGAGCGCCCCGGCGCTGCGCAGCATCGTCCGCGCGACGTTCCAGTCGTGTGCGTCGAGCGCGTCGAGATGCGGAAGCACATCCTGACGCATGAAGTCGTGCGTGGTCCGGCGGATCAGGTGATGCTCGTCGGTCAGCCGCTCCGGCGTCGCCACGTCGTCGGGAGACGAAGAGCCGAGCAGCCAGTGGGTCTCGGGCATGCGGGGGTCATCCATCCAGGCGCTCGAACAGTCCGGCGGCACCCATGCCGCCACCGACGCACATCGTGACGATGCCGTACCGGCCCTTGCGCCGGTGCAACTCGTACAGGAGGCTTACGGCCATGCGTGCGCCGGTGCAGCCCAGCGGGTGACCCAGCGCGATGGCGCCACCGTTGACGTTCAATCGGCTGCTGTCGAGGGGGAGTTCCGTCAGGCAGGCGAGCACCTGACTGGCGAAGGCCTCGTTCAGCTCGACGAGATCGATGTCGTCGAGCGACAGGTGCGTCGCGGCGAGCAGCTTGCGCACCGCCGGCACCGGGCCGATGCCGAAGCGTTCGGGCGCGACGCCAGCGGTGGCATATGCCACGAAGCGCCCCATTGGCCGGACGCCTTGCGCGCGGGCGACGTCTGCGTCCATCACGAGGACCGCGGCCGCGCCGTCGCTCATCTGCGACGAGTTGCCGGCGGTGACCGTGCCGCCGGCGAGAAACGCCGGGCGGAGCCCCGCCAGTGCCTCGGCCGACGTGTCGCGACGCGGCCCCTCGTCGCGCGCGAGCGTCACCTCCTCCGTGCGCGGCGCGGAGCCGCTGTCGGCAGCAGCGACCACCGGCGTGGTGTACGGCACGATCTCGGCGTCGAAGCGTCCGGCATCCTGGGCGGCCAGCGCGCGGCGATGGCTTTCGAGCGCGAACGCGTCCTGCGCCTCGCGGCTGATGCCATGCTCGCGCGCGTGGTTCTCGGCAACCAGGCCGGTCGACAGGTAGACGTCCGGGTACTCGCGCATGAGCGCCGGGTTGGGCCTCAGGGTGTGGCCGCCCATCGGGACGAGGCTCATCGACTCGGTGCCGCCGGCGAGGATCACCTGCGCGCCGCCGCTCCGGATCCGCTCGGCGGCGTAGGCGATCGCCTGGAGACCGGACGCACAGAAGCGGTTCACGGTCACCGCCGAGGCGTCGTGGGGGACGCCCGCGCGCAGGCTCGCGATACGTGCGACGTTCATGCCCTGTTCGGCCTCCGGCATCGCACAACCCAGGATCACGTCGTCCACCAGGGCAGGGTCCACGGACGGCGCGCGGTCGAGGACCGCGCGCAGCACGTGCGCCGCGAGGTCGTCGGGCCGCGCGTGCTTCAGCGTGCCGCCTGGTGCCTTGCCGACGGGCGTGCGGGCGGCGGCGACGATCACGGCATCTTTCACGTCAGATCTCCCCACGGCAGGGACGGCTCTCCGAGCCGTCCTTGCCCTCGACGTCCTCCGCGGTCTCCCGCCGGACCACCGGTGCAGACCTCGCCAGCGGTTGCGGAGGGCGGACGGCCCGGGGGGCCATCCCTACCGGCGATGAGGCGGGCGAACGCCTCCGGCTGCGTGACGATGCCGAAGTGGCCCGTCTCGGGCAGCGTGACGGCTTCCGCGTGCGGGATGAGGCCCAGATAGCGCAGGCTCGAACGCGGCGGCACCACGACGTCGAGGCCGTCGACGCCGGTCACCACGAGCGTCGGGCACCGCACCTGCCGCGCATCGTCGACGAGCGATTCGTCGGCCAGCCAGCGGATGCGTTCGGCCATGCGCACAGGCGACTGCGGCCAGCGGGCCACCAGTGCCAGCATGCCGGCCGCACACACGGGCCAGTCTGCGGGCCGTGCACGGCGGATCTCCGGCAGCGTGCGCGCGGGGGCGGCTGCCAGGAAGCCCGGTGCCAGCAGGCGCGGGTGGCGAATCAGGCGGCGCACGCGTGCATCCGGCGAGAAGTCGGGCGGCAGCGGTGAGGCCAGCACCAGCGACGAGACGAGGTCCGGATGACGCGCGGCGAGGCGCACTGCGACCAGGGCGCCGTACGAGATGCCGCAGACGGTGGCCTGCCGCACCCCCGCGCGGGCCAGCGCGTTGCGCGCCTGACGCACGAGGTCGTCGAACCGTGTCGCGACGAGCGGCAGGAGGTCGTCGCCGTCGCCGGCCAGCGAGTAGGTGATCACGCGCCGGTACGCGGTGAGCGCCCGGATGCCTGGCAGCATCCACTGCCAGCGCCCCTGGAGGCCCGGAATGACCAGCAATGGCCGGCCCTGTCCCAGCACGATCATCAGTTCCTCAAGGTCTTGCCGGTCTGGAGCGTGTGCGCGATGCGCTCCTGCGTCCGCGACTCTCCGCAGAGCCGAAGGAACGCCTCCCGTTCCAGGTCGAGCAGGTGCGCCTCGGGCACGGTCGTCGCGTGGGGGAGGTCGCCGCCGGTCAGCACGCGGGCGATGGCCCGGCCGATGGTGGCGTCGTGGTCCGTAATCCGCCTGCCGCGCCATGCCAGATGGACGCCGAGTTCCAGTGCCGCGCGGACCGTGTCGCCGCCCACGGGGATACGGTCGGGCGCCGGCGGCGGCCGGTATCCGGGTGCCAGTGCCAGCGCAGCCCGTCTGGCGTCGGACATCAGCCGATCGACGTTCATCGTCACCTCGTCGCGCGTCGAGAGGTAGCGCAGCTGCCGCGCGTGCGCGGCACTGGTCGAGACCTTGCCGAAGCCGATGGTCTCGAAGACTTCCTGCACGAACGGCAGCATGTCGTCGTGGGTGCCGGGGCGCCGCTGCATCGCCCGCCACAGCATCTCCTTCGTGCCCCCACCGGCCGGCAGCAGGCCGACGCCGACTTCGACGAGCCCCATGTACGTCTCGGCGGCCGCCTGCACCTGGTCGGCGTGCAGCGCCATCTCACAGCTGCCGCCGAGCGTGAGGCCCTTTGCCGCGAGGACCACCGGCACCGCGGCGTCGCGAAGCCGCAGCACCGCGCTCTGGAACCCGCGCACCATCAGGTCGATCTCGTCCCAGTTGCCTTCCCGCGCCTCGAGCAGCAGCAGCATCAGGTTCGCGCCGGCGGAGAAGTTCGGTGCGTCGGTCGCGATGACGAGCGCCTGGCCGCGCTGCTCGGCTTCGTCCACGGCACGATGCAGCATCGCGAGCGTGTCGCCGCCGATGGCGTTCATCTTCGAGTGCAGCTCCAGCGCGAACACGCCGTCACCGAGGTCGAGCACGCTGGCCGCGGCATTGGAGGCGACGGGCGGGGCGGCGGCCCTCGCGTCGCGCAGCACCTGCAGTCCCGGATGGGCCGGCGGCAGCGGGCCCTCGCGCACCGTGTCGTGACCGGCCGCCACGCGTGACGCGAGGACGGGCGGAAGCGTCGTCACATGACATGCCGAGGCCAGGCGGCCGATCCCGACGGCATCGAGGATCTCGAAAGGCCCCAGCTCCCATCCGAAGCCCCACCGCATCGCGCGGTCCACGTCGTCGATGCCGTAGGCGATCGCGTCGGCCACCGACGCGGTGTAGAGGAGCGTGTCGCCGAGCGTCTCGCGCGCAAATGCGCCCTCGCGCCCGTCATCGAGCAGCAACGCGGTGAGCCTCGCGCGCACACCGCCACCCTGCGCCCGGATGCGGGCGAGCGCCGGCAGATCGGGTTCCCGCCGGGGCACGTACGTCCACGTCTCCGGATCGAGCACGAGAATCTCGGACCGTCCGTCCCTGCCCTTGATGCGCTTGTAGAACCCCTGGCCGGTCTTCTCGCCGAGCAGGCCGCGCTCGAGCATGCCGCTGACCCGGGGCGGCACGGTGAACAGCGTCCGCAGTGCCGGGTCGTCGGTGCGCTGCGCGAAGTTGGCCGCGACGTGCGCGACGACGTCGATGCCGGTGATGTCCATCGTGCGGAACGTCGCGCTCTTTGGCCGTCCCATCGCCACGCCCGACAGGGCGTCGATCTCCTCGATGCTGAACGCGCCGCGTTCCCATTGCTGCAGCATCCGGAAGAGACCGTACAACCCGATGTGGTTGGCGATGAAGTTCGGCGTGTCCTTTGCCGGGACCACGCCCTTGCCGAGGCGCACGTCGAGGAAGTGCGTCAGCCGTGCGACCACCTCGGGATCGGTATCCGGCAGGGCGATGGTCTCGACCAGGCGCAGGTAGCGCGGCGGGTTGAAGAAGTGCGTGCCGAGCCAGCGCCGCCTGAAGCCGGCCGGCCGGCCCTCGACGATGGTCGCGACGGGCAGCCCGGACGTGTTGGTCGACACGATTGCGTCGGGCCCCAGGTGCGGGACGACGCGATCGAGCAACGCGCGCTTGGCGTCGAGCTGCTCGACGATCGCCTCCACCACCCAGTCGCAGTCGACGATCCCGCGCAGATCGGCGTCGAAGCCGCCTGTCGCGATCAGCCGTTCTGCGTCGCGTGTGAAGAAGGGGTCGGGCGTGAGGCCGCGGGCACGCGTGAGCCCCGCCCGCGCGGCGTCCGCGTCCACGTCGAGCAACAGCACGGGGACACCGGCGTTGGCGAGGTGCGCGGCGATCTGCGCACCCATGGTGCCGGCGCCGAGCACGGCGACCCGGCGAATCGGTGGAAAGGACGGCATACGAGGCTCAGCGAACGAGTATCCCCGTTGGCGACCCGGGGTCAAGTGAGCCGCGGCGGCACCCTATAATCCGCACATGCCGTTACCCACCAGATGGCTCGCCGCGTTCGCGATCGCGGGCGTCCTCGTCGCCCAGGCGCCGCTCGCCGCGCAGCAGCCGGCCCGCGCCGCCTCACCGGGCCCGCCGACGTTCGACGTGGCCCGCCTGCAGTTGATCGATGCGCTGCTCGACGAGGCGATCGCCGCAAAGGCATTGCCCGGTGCCGTGGTGGCCGTCGGCACGGGCGAGCGGGTCGCCTGGCAGACGGCCCGCGGCAACCGCGCCGTGCAGCCGTCCGTCGAGCCGATGACCGCCGACACCATCTTCGACGTCGCCTCGCTGACGAAGGTGGTCGCGACGACGACGGCCGTGATGATGCTCATCGAGGACGGCCGCCTGCGCCTCAACGACCGCGTGGCGACGTACGTGCCGGGTTTCGAAGTGCACGACAAGGGCGCCATCACGCTGCGGCACCTGATGACGCACACGTCGGGGCTGCGGCCCGACGTCGACCTGCTGCCGGAGTGGAGCGGCTACGACAAGGCCATCGAGCTGGCCGTCAACGAGGTGCCGCGTTCCCGCCCGGACGAGCGCTTCGTCTATTCCGACATCAACTACTTCCTGCTCGGGCACATCGTCTCGCTCGTGGCGGGGGAGCCGCTCGACGTCTTCACGCGGGAGCGGATCTTCGTGCCGCTCGGCATGCACGACACGATGTTCAACCCGCCGGCCGACCTCCGCGCGCGCATCGCTCCGACGGAGCGCTGCCAGCCGTTCGCCTACCCGTGCACGCCACCGGGCGGCGACTGGCTGCGCGGCACCGTGCACGATCCGACGGCGCGCCGGATGAACGGCGTCGCGGGGCACGCCGGCCTGTTCAGCACCGCCGCCGACCTGGCGCGGTTCTGCCGGATGCTCCTCAACGGCGGCACGCTCGATGGCGTGCGGATCCTGTCGCCGCTGGGTGTCGCACGCATGATTCAGCCCTCCTCGCCGGACGGGCAGCACGCACTGCGTGGACTGGGATGGGACATCGACTCGCCCTTCTCGTCCAACCGCGGAGAACTGCTGCCTGTCGGGTCGTTCGGCCATACAGGCTTCACCGGCACGTCGCTGTGGATTGACCCGCGGACGTCCACCTTCGTGGTGTTCCTGTCGAACCGCGTGCATCCCGACGGCAAGGGCGACGTCACGCCGCTGCGCGCCAGGGTCGCCACCGTCGTCGGTTCGGCGCTGGTAGGCGTTGACCCCGCGATCGCCTTCGGCACGCCGACGCCAGGCGTGCTCTCGCCCGGCGGGACGATTGCGCCGCCCGAGCCGCCGCGCCCGGTGCAGACGGGGATCGACGTCCTGCGTGCCGAGGGCTTCAAGCGGCTGTCCGGGCGGCGGGTCGGACTGCTGACCAATCACACGGGCCGCGCCCGCGACGGCGCCACGACGATCGATCTCCTGCACGAGGCGCCGGGGGTCACCCTCGTCGCGCTGTTCAGCCCGGAGCATGGCATCCGCGGCATCCTCGACTCGAAAGTGCCCTCGTCGCGCGACGAGAAGACCGGACTGCCCATCTACTCGCTGTACGGCGAGACGCGCCGTCCGACCGACGAGATGCTCGAAGGCATCGACGCGATGGTCATCGACCTCCAGGACATCGGCGCGCGTTTCTACACCTACATGTCGTCGATGGCGTACGTGATGGAGGAGGCGGCGCCGCGCGGGATCGAGGTGTTCGTGCTCGATCGACCGAACCCCATCAACGGCTGGCAGGTCGAAGGCCCACTGCAGGACGCCAGCGAGGGCGCGTTCACCAGCTACTTCCCGATGCCCGTCCGGCACGGCATGACGCTCGGCGAACTGGCCACGCTCTTCAACGAGGAGCGGAAGATCGGCGCACGGCTGACGGTCGTCGAGATGGAAGGCTGGCGCCGCGACGCCTGGTGGGACGACACGGGTCTCATGTGGGTGAACCCGTCGCCGAACATGCGGAACCTGTGGCAGGCGACGATGTATCCGGGCATCGGCGCGATCGAGTTCTCGAACCTGTCGGTGGGACGCGGCACCGACGGCCCCTTCCAGCACGTCGGCGCGCCCTGGATCGACGGCGTGCGGCTCGCTGAAGCCCTGAACGCCCGCGGCCTCCCCGGCATCCGCTTCTATCCGGTCACGTTCACGCCCACCGCGAGCCGTCATGCGAAGGAACGTTGCGAGGGCGTGTACCTGGTGGTCACTGACAGGAACGCCGTCAGGCCTGTCAGGGTCGGGCTCGAAATCGTGAGCGTCGTGGCGAAGCTCTTCCCCGGGCGCCTCGACCTGGGTCGGACGGCCGTCCTGTACGGGTCAGCCGATCAGCTGGCGCGTGCGGTGAAAGGCGAGTCGACCGACGAGATTGTCAGGTCGTGGGCGGCTGCCGAGGCCTCGTGGCATACCTTGCGCGCGAAGTACCTGCGCTATCGGTGAGAGCCGCGCGCGTGCCTGCGGCAACGGGCCGCGTGCGTGTGCCTCGCCCTGCCCGTGCGGCGCTCGCGCTCGTCACGCTGTGCGTGGCAGGCTGCGGCACGCCCGCGCCGATGCCGTGCGGCCCGCTGGACCTGCCACGTCGAGGAGGGCCGCACATCCTGCCGGGTACCTACGTCGGCGTGCCGTACGCCACGCGCGGAGACCGCACGCTCAGGTTCGACCTGTTCCTGCACGACGACAGCGCGCCGCGTCCGACGGCGGTCATCCTTCGCGGTGGGGACGGCGAGACGACGATCGGCGAGCGCACGTCGTTCATCGGGCAGGCCGTCGAGACGATGGCCGATGCGGGCTACCACGTCGTGCTGCCTGACTACAGCGCCTCGAGCGCCCGTGCCGCGCAGGACGACCTCGTCGATCTGTTCCAGACGCTGCGCTGCCATGCCTCGACGCTGCGCGTCGATGAACACGCGCTGGTCCTCATCGGCGAACATTCGGGTGGCGACGTCGCGCTGCGGCTGACGGCGCACCTTGGCGGGCTGAGGCGCGGGCGGACGGCACAATGGCCGGCGCCGGCCCGCGCGACGGTCGTCCTTGGCGGGACGTACGACGCCGTGCCGCCGGCCGTTGAAGACGAGACGCTCCTCGTGCACGGGGCAGCGGACGAAGCCGTCCCTGCGGCCCGCGCGGCGGCCGTCTGCGCGACCGCCACGGAAGGCACGACGTGCGACGTCATCGAGGTGGCCGGCGCCAGCCATCGCGTCGAGAACTGGTGGCCCTCGCAGTGGGCGTACAAGGCGCAGATGGTGCAGTGGCTGGCCGACCGGCTCGGGACGCTACCTGCTGCCGCGTGGCCGGACGACCCGCACCTGCACAAGCGCGTGGTCTTCGACGAGGCGCACGGCCTGTCACTCGACGCCTGGATCCCCGATGGCGAAGGGCCGTTCCCCGCCGTCGTCCTCGTGCACGGCGGAGGCTGGGAAGCAGGCGATCGCGTGACGTACATCACGCCGCTCCTCGCACCGCTCGCGGGGCGCGGGATCGCGTGGTTCTCGATCGACTACCGGCTCACGCCGGAGGCGACGGTCGCGGATCAGGTCGCCGACGTCGAGCGCGCCGTCGCGTTCGTCAGGAGCCAGCACTCACGCTTCCGCGTGGACCCGTCGCGGCTCGTGCTGGCCGGCGAGTCGGCAAGCGGGCACCTCGTGACGCATCTCGCGACGCAGAGCATCGACGTCGCCGGTGTCGTTTCGTTCTACGGCGTGTACGACCTGGCGGCGATGGCCGGAGACCCGGCGTCGCCGCGGTCGCTCGCACGGCGTCTGTTCGGGTTCTCCACCCTCGACGGCGCCGCGCGTGAGACGCTCCGGGATTACTCGCCCGTGGCGAACGTCTCGGCCGGAATGCCGCCGCTCCTGCTGGTCACCGGCACGGCCGACGGGCTCTGGCCGCAGGCACAGGCGTTCGAGCAGGCGCTGTCGGCGGCTGGCGCGTCGTACGAGAGCATCGTGCTGCCAGACGCGCCGCACGGGATGGAGCAGTGGAACGCCGATCCAAGATGGCGTGGCTGGAGCACGCAGGTGACCGACTGGATCGTGCGCGTCACGCAGCGCACGCGTGCCGCTACCGCAGATGCCGGCCGCCGTCCACCCGGATCGTCTCGCCCGTGATGAACGAGGTCGTCACGAGCAGCCGCACGGCATGGACGATCTCGACCTCGCCGCCCCACCGGCCGAGCGGCGTCGCGCGGGACGCCTCGTCCCGCTCGTCTTCGGCCATCTCCACAGGCGCGACGATGGGGCCCGGTGCTATCGCGTTGACCAGGATGGCGTCGGCGGCCAGTTCCAGCGCGAGCGCCTCGGTGAGTGCCTTCACGCCCGCCTTGGCGACGTAGTAGGCGAGATAACCGGTGTAGGCCGGCCTGCCGCTGGCCGGCAGCCAGTCGGTGAAGTTCACGATGCGGCCGCCGCCCGCCGCGCGCATGACGGGCACCGCGGCGTGGCTGCAGTAGAAGGCAGAGGAGAGGTTGGCGTCGATGTCGTCGCGCCACGCAGCCTCATCGAGGGTGTCGAGCGGCCGCACCACGTACGTGGACGCCATGTTGACGAGCACGTCGAGTCGCCCCAGCTCCGCCGTCACCGTGGAGACCAGGTCCTGGCAGTCCTCGGGACGCCTGACGTCGGCCTGGACGGCGACCGCGCGCCGGCCGAGCGACCTGATCGTCTCGGCCGTGGTCTCGGCCTGCGCCTTCGACTGGAAATACGAGAGCGCGACGTCCATGCCGCCCCGGGCGAGGTCCTCGGCCACGAACCTGCCGATGCGGCGGCTACCGGTGATGAGCGCGACACGCGCGACGTCCTGCGGCATGGGATCTACATGGCACGTCAGCCCGGTCGCCCGGTCGAGACGCTACATCTGGTACAGCATCAGGTACACCAGCACGCCGGTGACCGAGACGTACATCCACACGGGCCAGGTCCACCTGGCGATGCGGCGATGCCTGTCGAACCGGCGGGCCAGCGCCCGCGAGACCGTGACGAGCACCATCGGCACCATGACGGTGGCCAGCACGATGTGCGTCAGCAGGATCACGAAGTAGACCACGCGGATAAGGCCCTGGCCGGTGAATGGCCGCGAGCCCGCGTGGTAGTGGTACACGAGATAGCTCACCAGGAACGCCGCCGAGAACGCCAGCGCGCCCAGCATCGAGGCGCGGTGCGCGCCGATGCGGCCGCGGCGGATGAAGACGTAACCTGCGAGCAGGCAGGTGGCGGCGAGCGCGTTCAGCGTGGCGTTGAGGGCCGGAAGATCGGAGACGGTCATCCGAACGGGACGTGCGTCGCCATCAGCATGATCCAGACGAGCGGCAGGTACACCAGCGTGCCGAGGAACAGGTCACGCGCCGCGGGCCGCGTGAGCGTCCGGGCGAACGTGAAGGCCAGCCACAGGAAGCCCAGCCCCAGCGCGAGCACCACCGGGAAGTACAGGCCGCCGGTCAGACCGGTGACCGCCGGCGTCAGGCTCACCGGCAGGAGAGCGGCCGCGTAGACGAGCGTCTGCCGCGCCGTGCTGCGGCCATCCGGCTCGGTCACCGGCAGGATGGGGAATCCGGCGCGCGCGTACTCGTCGCGGTACATCCACGCCAGTGCGAGGAAGTGCGGCATCTGCCAGAGGAAGATGATGGCAAACAGCAGCCACGCTTCGCGCGACAGCGTGTTGGTCGCCGCGGCCCACCCGATGACCGCCGGCAGCGCGCCCGGCACCGCCCCCACGACCGTCGAGAACGACGAGACGCGCTTGAGGGGCGTGTACACGAGCACGTAGGTCACCAGCGTCGCGAACGCGACGACGGCGGCAAGCAGGTTGGCCAGCAGCGCGAGCTGCAGCAGGCCGATGGCGCAGAGCGCCAGGCCGAACCAGAACGCCGAGGCCGGGCTCAGGCGCCCGTCAGCCAGCGGACGGTTGCGCGTGCGCGTCATCAGCGCGTCGACGTCGCGCTCGTACAGCTGGTTGAAGGCTGCCGATCCGCCGGCGACGAGGGCCGTGCCGACGACCGTATGCAGCAGCAGGGCGGCATCGATGTAGCCGCCGACGCCCAGCCAGTAGCCGCCGGCCGTCGTGAACACCACCAGGAGGTTCAGTCTGGGCTTGGTCAGCTGCAGGTAGTCGCCGGGGCGACTGGAGGCGATCGGAACGGCGAGGGTATGGTGCGACACGGCCACTGGAATTATAGAACTTCGCGGCGGCCGTGTCCGGTTCCGGCCGTGCGGCCGTCCCCGCGCGTTCCGGGTGCCCTCATTCCGCCGGCGGGAACGCGGCGCCGACGGCGCGAAGCTTGCGCAGGATCCGGTCCTCCACCCACTGGGCGCTCCACCAGTCGATGGGCGTCACCTGCTCGCCGCCGACGATCATCGTGAAGTGCAGGTGGTCGCCGCCGGCGAGGCCTGTCATGCCGCTCCGTCCGAGCACGGCGTCTTTCTCCACGGTCTGCCCCTCCCGGACGTCGATGCTGCTGAGGTGCGCGTAGAGCGACTGCACCCCGAGCCCATGGTCCACGATCACGCAGTTGCCGTAGATCCCCAGATAGCCGGCATGCACCACGGTGCCCCGATTGGCGGCCTCGATGGGGGCCTGGCTCAGGGAGGCGAGGTCGAAGCCGAGGTGCGTCTGCCTGTCGATCTCTCGCCCCTGGTAGGTGTAGGTGCGTGCGTCGGCAAAGCCGGCCTCGACGGCGGAATTGGTCATCTGGCGGAACGGCCCGCTCCACTGCATGGTGTCGGAGGTCTTCGTCCGGCCGATCTCGCGGATCGTCTCGTTGTTGCGCTCGCGGAGCGTCCGGTTCACGGCGAGGTACGACTCCACCGGGTCGGACGGGTCGTTCACCGTCAGGCCCGGCGTCTGCTCGAGGATGGCCGGGACCACGCGCTGGATGAACGCGTCGTCGATGGCGATGGTGCTGGTGCGGAAGCGCTTCGGGAACACGCGGGTATCGAACGTCGCCGTGGCGGTGTTGCCCGCGGCGTCGCGGGCGAACAGACGGATGGGCGTGTCGGGGGCCTGGTCGTGCAGCAGCGCGAAGAACGCCACGTGCAGGCCGGGATCCCCCTCCGGGACGCCGGCGCCGCTCGCCGGGAAGCCGGGATACTCGATCTCGCCGACGCGGACACCGGAGATGGCGTCTGCCGGCGTCACCCTGTAGACCACGAGCTCGCTGCCGCCCTGGTTGATGAAGTGGAACTGCGACAGCGCCGCAAGGGACGGCGGCGTGAGTCGTACCTCCACGTCGTGCCGCACCGCGCTCGACACCGTGCGCAGCCCGAACAGCACCGGACGGCTCGCCTCGACGACGAGCGTGGCGGCGCCCTGCGCGAGCGCAGGCACCTGCTCGCGTCCGAGCTCGCCCGTCACGCGGACGGCGTCGGCCTCGCGGGTGAGCTGCAGGCCGCCCTCCCCCGACAGGTCGCCGAGCGGGTGCCGCTCGCCGTTCTGTTCGAGCCACACGTGGAGCGAGGCCAGGTCCGCGTCCGGCGCGTGAACGACGACGTCGAGTGGGCTGCGCTGCCCGACGAGCGCGCCGGGTGCTTCGACAGTGATCGACGGGCCGGACGCGCGTCCGGCCAGGAACCATACCGTCGCCGCGACGATGAGCAACAGGACGACGACGCCCAGCAACTTGCGCATCGCGGGATGATATCCGAGCGCGACGCGTCAGCGCGCCCGCGGTGTCGCGGCGTTGACACGATGCGCGCGTCCACGCCATAATGACGGTTCGTTTGTCCCTGGGGGCGGTATCGTCTAGGGGTTAGGACACGTGGTTCTCAGCCACGGGACCGGGGTTCGAATCCCCGTACCGCTACCATTCCTGCCGCGTTCGCGCGGCCGCCGACCTTCCTTGAAGGCAGCAGTCAGCCCCGTCTTGCGGGGCTGTCGTGTTTCATGCCGGTCCGTCTGCGCGCGGGTGCCCTGATCGGGCTGGCTGCCGGCCTTCTGGCCGTCCTCGCCGGCACGTCGTCGTTCATCCGATCCGTCGACCTGACGCTGCACGACGTCTGGGCGCGACGCGCCGCCACTCCCCAGCACGCCAACCGCGACATCGTGCTCGTCGAGATCGACGAGACGAGCCTCCGGCGTCTCGAGCCGGTCGTCGGGCGCTGGCCCTGGCCGCGGCTCGTGCACGCGGCCGTCATCGACTTCCTGGCGCGAAGTCCCGCGGCTGTCGTCGCGTACGACGTGGCGTTCCTCGACCACGACAGGCGCCTCGGCTTCGACGTGGGCGGCGAGGTGTGGACGGGCGCCGAGTCGGATGCGGCGCTCGTCGAGTCGACGCGTGCGGCGGGCAACGTCATCCACCTCGCGGATGCGGTGTACGAGGGCGTGCGCCAGGACGACGGCTCCCGCACGGGGGCGACGCTGACCGCCGTGCCGCAGGGCGCCTATGCGCTCGACGACACGTTCGAGTACCGCCCGGCCATCAGTGGTCCGTTTCCGGCGCTTGCCGAGGCATCGCGCGGCCTTGGCCACAATCTGATGCTGCTCGACCCGGATGGGCCGGTGCGCCGGATCGTCCCGTTCGTGCGCGGCGACGACGTGTTCGTGCCGTCCCTTGCCCTGGGCGCCGTGCAGCTGGCGCGCGGGATTGCGTCACGCGACGTCCGTCGCGTCGGCGATCGATTGCAACTCGGCCCGCTCGAACTGCCGGTTGACGCCGAGCCCGTGGCCGGCTTCGACGCGGAGGAGCAGGGCGCGGCGCCGACGTCTTCCGCAGGCGTGACGTCGCAGCGGACGCTGATCCGCTTCCGCGGGCCGGCCGTGCAGGCGGACGGCCGCACACCCACGTATCAGACCTTCTCCTTCTACGATCTGTTCTACGCGGAGCAGCAGCTGCTCGAGGGCGTCGCACCGATCGTCGATCCCGGGCAGTTTGCCGGCCGCATCGTGTTCGTCGGTGCGACGGCCGTCGGGCTGAGCGACGTCTACGCGGTGCCGCTCGGCGCCACGGGACGCATGGCCGGACCGCAGGTCCATGCCAATGTCGCCGACATGATCCTCTCGCAGGAGTTCACCGAGCGTGCCTCCTCGTCCGTGTGCGCAATCCTGGCGCTCGTCGTTTCTGTGCTGGGAGGGCTCGGCGCCGTCGCGCGGCGCGCCGCGACGGGGCTGGCAACAGCGGTCCTGCTGCTGGCTGGCGTGCTGGCGGGCGCGTGGGCGGCGTTCGTCAGCGGGACGTGGGTGCCCGTGATGCCGGCCATCGTCGGGCTCGCGCTTTCGACGCCGGCCGGCCTGGCGTGGCAGTACGTCGTGGAGGGCCGCGAGAAGCGCCAGGTGCAGGCGCTGTTCTCTCGCTATCTCTCGAAGGACGTGTACGAGCAGGTGCTCGCCAACCCCGCGCTTGCGGAACTGGGCGGGCGTCGCCGGTTGATGTCGGTGCTGTTCTCGGACGTCCGGGGCTTCACCGCTCTCGCGGAGCACGGCGACCCGGAGGCGCTGGTCGCACAGCTGAACGAGTACTTCTCCGCGATGGTCGACCTGGTGTTCGCCCGCCAGGGGACGCTCGACAAGTTCGTTGGCGACATGGTCATGGCGCTGTTCGGCGCGCCCCTCGACGACCCGCGTCATGCGGATCATGCCGTGGAGACGGCCGTGGCGATGGTGCGGACGCTCGAGACGCTGAATGCGCGGTGGGCTGCCGAAGGGCGTCCGACACTGGACATCGGCATCGGGATCAACTCCGGCGAGATGATCGCCGGCAACATCGGATCGCGACAGGTGCGCAGCTACACGGTGATCGGCGACGCGGTCAACCTGGGTGCGCGTCTCGAAGCGCTCAACAAGGACTACGGCACGCGCATCATCATCAGCGACGCGACGCGCAGGCTGCTGACGCAGCCACAGACGCTCCGGCCGCTCGGCAGCGTGACAGTCAAGGGCAGGCGCGAGGCGGTCGATATCTTCGAGGTCGTCGTCGACGCGGCGTGATGGCGGCGGACGCCATGGCGTGTGCTGCAGGGAAGAGACAGGGATCGAACGATATGCGGAAGTGGATGTTCGCGGTGGTGTTTCTCGCGCTGGCCTCGCCCGCCTTTGCGCAGTTCGGCGGGTTGCTCGACCAGGGTGCGAAGCGCGCGAAGCAGGTCAACGACCTCCGCTGGACGGACGAGGAGAAGGCCACCCTCGGCGCGTCGGTGAGCGAGAAGGTGCGGCAGCGCTATGGCGTGGTGCAGAGTGCGCCGGTGCACCGGTACGTGACGCTCGTCGGTCTCTCGCTCGCGCAGCGCAGCAGCAGGCCCGACCTGCCGTGGACGTTCATCGTCCTCGACACCGACGCGGTGAATGCGTTCGCGGCGCCGCATGGGTACGTGCACGTCACGAAGGGCGCGCTGGCGCTCGCGAGGAACGAGGCCGAGCTTGCCGGCGTGCTCGCCCACGAGATCCTGCACGTCGCCGAGGAGCACACGATCAAGGCGCTGCGCAACCAGACACTCAAGAGTGCGGCAGCCGAGGAAGCGCTGAAGAACAACGGACTGCTGGAGTTCCTCGCCGACGCGGCGTACGCCAACATCCTCGACAACGCGTACAGCCGCGGTGACGAGAACGACGCCGACAACAAGGGCGTCGCCCTGGCCAACGCCGCAGGCTACGCGCCGCAGGGGCTCGGTGCGTTCCTGACCGCCCTCACGGAACGAAACAGCGCGTCGACGGAGAAGCGCGGCATGTTCGACTCGCACCCCGGCATGCAGGCGCGGCTGGAGCGGATCTCGAAGACCATCGAGAGGGGGAAGCTCACGGCGGCGGCGACGGTCGAGGCGCGGTACGCGAAGACCATCACCTACAAGCCCGTGCCGCAGTCGGCGATTGCCACCGTCGAAGCCGGCACCCGCGGGCTTGCCGGTGGCAACAGCAAGCCCTCGGAAGAGGCGCAGGCCGACGCCGGCAGCGAACAGAAGGAAGCGCCGAAGAAGCGCCGCGGCTTCGGGTTGTCGAACCTCACGAAGGGCGGAGGCGATGGCGAGGCCAAGTCCGCGCAGGTCGTCGGTTCCGGAGGGGCGCGAGGACTCGACCCCGAGAA
>JBIQIB010000071.1:0-22666 GCA_044508265.1 Acidobacteriota bacterium | reverse complement strand
AGGGACGGCTCCCCGAGCCGTCCGTGGTAGGGGCGGTTCTCCGAACCGCCCGTCGCCGATCAATCCGTCAGCACCGGCGACTCCACGCCCCCACGTCCGGCACCCGGCACCACGAGACCTTCATGTGACAGGTCGGCGACGCCGACGACAGGCAGCAGCGGCGCCGTGTGCGCAGGCTCCGCCCCGGACATCCCGCGTTCGCGTCCCGGCACGGGACGCACATCGCGATGCCACGGCGCAGCCATTCGCAGCATGTTGGCCAGCGACCGGTTCGGCGTCAGCAGCGTGCGCAGGATGCGCGCGCGCATCGGCCCGCCGCGCTCGAGGCGAGCCACCAGCTTTGCGTCGACCGCATCCTCGAGCACGATCAGCGCGAGGCCCCCCGTCGGCGTCACCACCAGGTCCACCCACCCCATCGTCCCGCTATTGAGGCCGACGTTGCCGATCGAGGCTTCGCTGTACGGTCCCAGCTCGAACTGCGTGCTGTAGCCAGCCGACCACGCAAACGCCTGCAGGCGGCTTCGCCAGTAGCGCGGGTCGCGGCCGAACGCGTAGGTGCGGCCGGTGCCGTCGTTCTGGATCTGGATGTAGCCGCTGACGGCGCCCTGCATCGGGTGGCCGACGTAGTTGACGAGGAACGAATCGCCGTCGTCCCAGCCCTGGAGGCCACGTACCGACGACACGTAGTCGCGCCAGAACGGACCGCCCAGTTCGCGCCGGGTCTTCTCCTGGAACATCCGGGCGCTGTGCTGGACGGTGAGCATGAACAACGACTGGCGCACCGCCGTGGCCAGGTCGAACGTCGCAATCGTCCCGTCGAAGACGGGAGCGTCGAAAGGCCCCTGGTCCTGCGCGCTGCCAGCGCCCAGGGCTTCCTCGTCCAGGGCAGCGAGGACGGCGCCGGCGAGCATGCCGGTGGGGCGCCCGGCGCCATCCGATGGCTCGGAGGCGGAGGCGGTGGATGAGAGCGTCAACAGACACGTGAGGCCTACAGCAGCCAGGAGGAGGGCACGAACCATCCGGAAATCCTACCGCGACAGGGCACGTGTCGTGAATGCGGTGGGCCAGCGCCGCCTCCGGAATCTGCGGTCGTCCCCACCCCGCCGCCGGCACGACGCGTCGCGGGACGCATGATGGAGGGCGTCAACGACCGCAACCACCGAGAACTCACGGGTGACTTATCGCGGGATACCACGGCGTCCGGCCAGGTCGGCGCGCAAGTTACGGCGCCACGCGAAGAGTACTCGCTCGCGTCAAGTGACCATGTACAAACTTGCCGGCATGGTAGATAGAACCGTCAGCGTGACATCCGCGACGACGTAGTCGAGCTTGAAATATCACACGTTCTGTCACGCCTCAGCTTCTGGCACGACAATCGCACAATCTACCGGTCGGCCATCGCGGCTGGACGCGGGCCGAAAGGTCGGTTATGCGATTTCGGAGCTTCAGGTTGGCAACCATGTTAGGCGCCCTGGCTGTGGCGTCGTCCTCCCCCGCCGCTGCGGAGAACGTCCGCCTCGCGTGGGATCCAGCGCCGCAGCCGACGGTGGCGGGCTATGTCCTGCATTACGGAACCCAACCCTCTATCTACACGCAGCGTGTCGACGTCGGTCTGAACCTCCACCGGGAGGTCGAGGGACTGACGCCGGGCGTCACGTACTACTTCGCCGTCGAGGCCTACGCCACCAACGGGACCCGCAGCGCGTTGTCGACACCCATCGCGGTGAAGGTCGACGCGAATGGTTCGGCGCCGCTGACGTATCGGCTGACGGAAGGCGCCACGGGGTCGTTCTTCGGCATGGACGTCGCCCTCACGAATCCGAACGACGTCCACGCCCCCGTCGTCGTGTCGTTCCGGCGGGCTGACGGTCAGGTCGTGTCGCACAGCGAGACCCTGGGACCGAGGTCGCACCGCCTCCTGCGCGTCAACGGCATCGCCGGCGTCCAGGACGCGGCGGTCTCGACGAGCGTGCAGTCGACGTCGGCGCTCCCGCTGCTCGTGGAGCGAACGATGTCGTGGCCGGCGGTGGCGCCCACGGCGGCACACGCCGAGTCGGCCGTCGCGGCGCCTTCCCGCACGTGGTACTTCGCCGACGGGCAGCACGGGCATGCCGAAACGCAGTTGCTCATCTCCAACGACAACGCGGCGGCGGCGGCCGTGGCTGTCACGTTCCTGCGGGAAGGCAGGAGCCCCGTCGTGCAGTCGTACAAGGTGCCCGCGCGTGCGCGTCTGACCGTGTCGAGCGGAGCGGTCTCCGGGCTCTCGGGCAACTCGTTTGCGGCTGTCGTCGAGGCGGACCGTCCGGTGACGGCGGAACGGGCGCTCTACTTCGCCAGGGACGACTGGCGCGGCGGTCACGTGTCGGCGGGCGTCACCGCGGCTTCGACGTCGTGGCTCCATGCCGGCGGCGTGACCAACGAGCACACCGACACCTACCTGCTGCTCGCGAACCCGAACAGCACGCGCGCCAAGATCGTGGTGAAGTACGTCCTCGAGGACGGCAAGACCGTGTCCACCACGCATTGGTTGAAGGAAGAGCGCCGGCTTACCATCAACACGCGCCAGGAAGGCTCCCGTCTGAAGAACGCCAGGTTCCACATCGAAGTGACGTCGGACATCCCCGTCGTGAGTGAGCGCACGGTCTACCGCTTCGGCGCGTCCTCGTCTGCCTCGGGCTGGCTCGAAGGCCACAGCACCGCAGGCGCGACGAAGCCGGCGCGTCGCTGGGGCCTTGCCGACGCCCGCGTGGGCGGCCCGGCCGGCTACCGCACGGAGATCCTCATCGCCAACCCCAATGCGTCCAACGCGACCGTCGTCCTCAGCTTCCTGCGCGGGGACGGGGCGGTCATCCCGCATGCGGTGACCGTCCCGGCGCGCCGGCACGTGACCATCGACGTGGGAGCCGCCGTACCCGGCCTCGCGGGGACGTCGTTCGGCGTGGTCGTCGACAGCACCAATGGACAGCCCGTCGTCGTCGAGCGGGTGACGTCGTTTGCGGCGGGAGGTACCGTCGGTGTCCTCGCCACACCACTGGACAAGCCATGAGCCAGCACGTGCAGCCACCGCAGTCGACTAAGCATCGGGCGCCCTCGCCGCTGGGCGCCCGGCACACGGGACGTGCGGCCAACGCCGGCTCGCTTGGTTCCCGGCAGGAGAAGGGCATCGACATGGGAGTGACAGGTTCCGAGAGGCGCGGCCTCTGGAATGCCGCCGCCGGGGTGATCGTCGCCGCCATCATGACGGGTGGCGCCCCGCCGCTGCTGGCACAGGTCCCGTCTGCGCCGGCCAATCTCCGGCAGGTCGCGGCGAACGAGACGGTGCCCGTGCTGACGGTGACCTTGTCGCCGGCCTCGGTCACGCTTGCCCCCGGCGAGACGGCGCAGTTCAACGCCGTCGCGACGCTGGCTACGGCCGGCCCGGCGGCATGGCAGGCGATTGGGGGGACCATCTCGGCGACGGGCCTCTTCAAGGCCGGCTCGACGCCCGGCACCTACGAGGTGATCGCCACGCGCAGCGGCGTCACCGGCCGCGCCACGGTGACGATCAAGGAGGTCGCGCAGGCGCCGGCACCGACGCCCACCCCGACCCCGCCGCCCGAGCCCACCCCGACGCCGGCGCCGCCGTCCGAGCCGACGCCGGAGACGCCGACGACGACACCCAGCCAGGGCGGGATCTGGATGAGCGCCGCGGAGCTCGCCGCGCGCCCCACCTCGGGCTCGGCGTGGACCGCGCTGTCGAAGGCCGCGTCGCAGTCGTGCTCGACACCGGACCTGTCCAACCAGGACGACGCGGCCAACGTGTGCGTCATGGCCAAGGCGCTGGTTTTCGCCCGGTCAGGCAACACGGCGCTCCGTGCGGACGTCGTGCGGGCAATCAAGAGCGTGGCCGACTCCGGCACCTACTCGGGCCGGGCGCTCGCGCTCGGGCGCGAGCTGGCGGCCTACGTCATCGCCGCGGACCTCATCGGGCTGAAGACCCACGATCCCACGCTCGACGCGAAGTTCCGGACGAAGATCAAGAGCCTCCTCACGACCCCGACGTCGGGCGGGCCGGGCAGCCTGGTGGAGTGCCACGAGGAGCGCCCGAACAACTGGGGCACGCACTGCGGTGCCTCGCGCGCGGCCGTCGCCGCGTACCTCGGCGACGCGAAAGAGCTGGAACGCGCGGCCCGCGTGTTCAAGGGCTGGCTCGGCGACCGCGGGTCGTATGCCGGCTTCAAATTCGGCGACCTGTCGTGGCAGTGCTCCTCGAGTGCACCGGTCGGCATCAACCCGAAGGGCTGCACGCGCAACGGGCGCTCGCTGGATGGCGTCCTCGCCGACGACCAGCGCCGCGCCGGGGCGTTCACGTGGCCGCCCCCGAAGGAGAACTACGTGTACGAGGCGCTCCAGGGCGCGCTCGTGCAGGCGGTGATCCTCCAGCGGCAGGGATACCCCGCCTTCGAGTGGGGCGATCGAGCGCTGCTGCGGGCGTTCCGCTGGCTGCACGACGTGGCCGGGTACGCCGCCGATGGCGACGACACCTGGCAGTCGCACCTGATCAACCGCGCCTACGGTACGTCGCTTCCGGCGCCGACGCCGGCCAGGCCCGGCAAGAACGTCGGCTGGACCGACTGGACGCACGGCAAGTAGTCGTTGACGGGGCACGTCGGACGGTACGCACCGTACCGCGCGACGTGTCCCACCTCGCCGCTCCTCACACGGGCACGCCCAGTGCCCGGCTCAGGGCCACGCGGTAGAACCGCGACGACAGACGCTCCCTGAGCGTCCTCACGCCGTCGTCAGTCCTGCCCTCCACGATCGATGACCACCGCTCGAGGAGCCCGAGCGCCTCGTAGACACGGAGTTCCGTCACCGGCCATGGCGGTGGGCCCAGATAACCCTTCAGGACGGCCTCGCGGAAGCCGGTCTCGTGATGAGCATGCAGGATGGCGCCCGAGGCGATCGCCGGCAGCTGGCTGGCGTGCAGGTCGGCGAGGAAATAGCCAACGTCGCGATAGGTCGCGGTGCGGTACCTGGCGAGGGTGTCTATCGCCGTGACGCGCCCGTCGATCCCGACCATGACGTTGCGCATGGCAAAGTCGCCGTGCGCCAGGCCGGTCGGCAGCTGTCGTGGAAGCGCGTCGACGAGGTCGTCGCACGTCCGAAGGACACGCTCGAGGAAGCGCCGGTCCTCATGGGCGGCCAGGTAGGCGACGAGCGCGTCGATGAAGTGCCTGAGTTCGTCGCGGCTGGCGATGCGCTCGCCGACCCGGGGCGAGGTCTCGATGCCCTGGTAGACGTGGAGCCAGGCGCCGGCGTGCTCGAACGCCCGGCGTGCCGCAGCAAGCCGGCGGGGGGTCGGCCACCGGACGGCGCCGAACGCCACGGTCCGCAACGTCGGCCTGTCGACCGCCTCCATGACGATTCCACGCGCGTCCTCGAGGAGCCCGTAGACCCGCACCGGAGCAAACCTGGGATCGTCGAGCGACGAGAAGTGCTCGTGGATGCGCGACAGCGCCGCATGCTCGTAGCGTGTGGACGTAGGGGGTCTCGCACGATCGATGATGCGAGGCCGGAGGGCATCAGGGCTGCCGGTCCGTCCCGCTCGCCTGCCCACCCCGCTCAGCTTCACGAGCAGCATGCACGACGCGCCGTCGGTGGCGACCCTGAATCTGTAGATCTTCGAGAACGGCCGGACGTGCTCGCTGATCAGCGTCACGTCGGTGGCGGCGCTGCCGAGGTACTCACGCGCGTGAGCTCGCAGGTGTGAACGGATGCGAGCGGCCTCGTCCCGTCTCTCTCCCACGATCGAGTTCATCGGCCACTCCCCTCTCCGTCATCACGACAGCAGCTGCCGGGCGAGAGGAACCCTCCGGAGCTCGGGGAAGAACGTCAGGGGATCGATGACGTGGCGCGACGCCCGCAGCACGACCAGCGATGCCAGTCCGACCAGCGCCAGGGTGACACCGAGCGGCAGCGCCGCGAAGCGCTGGATGGCCCACAGCGCCACGAGCGATCCGATGATCAGCAGGTACAACCGGATGTACAGCCACTCGAACAGCCTGACGCCCGTGCCGAACGCGAGCCCCACATGGCTCAGAAGGTTCTGGCAGACGAGCCCGCTCGTCGTCCCGATGGCGGCGCCGATCACGCCATACCGCGGGATGAGCAACAGACTCAACCCGACCGCCGCGGCCATCGCGAGCATGTCGGCCGTCACTATCGTCCGCACCTTGCCGAAGACGCGCAGCGTCGCCGAGTTGAAGCCCGTGGCCGCGTTGGCATAGAAGCCGACGGCCAGGATGGCGAGGACGGTGCCGGCCGCCGCGTACCGCTCTCCGAAGAGCGTGACGGTCACGGGCTGCGCCAGCGACGACGTCACGGCAATGACGGGAAACGTCAGCACGGCGATCCACGCGCTGGTCTTCCAGTAGAGCGCGCCGACGCCTTCGTAGTCGCCGCGCGCATACATCCGCGACGCGTTCGGGACGAACAGGAAGTTGAAGGCCTCGAACACGACCATGTTGAGGCCCGCCAGCGGCAGTACCGCGCGATACTCGGCCACGGTGGTCGTCGCGTGGAAGTACTCGAGCATGACGACGGCGAGCGACGTCCGCCAGATCACCAGGAACTCGGAAGAGAGCAGCGGGACGCTCTGTCCGAGCAGTTCGCGCACCGGCCAGGCCAGTCGGCGCGGGTGCAGGTGCTGCAACAACCCCTGCTCGCTCCACACCCGCCACAGCACGACGATGTACAGCCAGATCCCGATGAATCCGCCGGCCAGGTACCCAGCCGCCAGCAGGTAGGCGTCGCCCGACGCGACGATGACGACGAGGATCGCCAGCAGCTTGAGCGCCGGGCCCATCACCTGCCGGCGAAAGAAGATCGTCCGAGGCTTGCCGAAGACGGCGGCCAGCTGCTGGAGCAGGTGGTCGAGCGCGTCGATCGGCGCCATGACGATCAGGATGAGGAGCAGCGACAGGGAAAGCGGCGACGCCTGCACCGTGTCGCCGACGATCTCGGTGTACCCGTGCAGCAGCAGGATGAGGGCCAGACCGAACCCGACCACCACCCCGAAGGCAATGGCCACATTGCCGAACGCTCTGGCGTACTGCTGGCGCTCAATCTCGATCGGCACGACGCGCGGCAGCGCCTTGCCCATGCCGAGCAGGATGATGCTGGTGCACATCGACGCCACGCCGAGTGCGTAGGCGAACGCGCCGTACCCTTCCTTGGACAGGTAGCGTACCGTCAGCACCTGGACGCCGAAGTTCAGCAGCACGGCAATGAAGCGGCCGACCAGAAGCAGGCTCGAGCCGCGGACATGGCCGTGTGCCTCGGTGGCCGACTTCCTGTCCGCGGGTTCCTTGCCGTAGGCGTCGGCCGTCGCCGCGGTGACCGGGCTGATGCTCATTGCACCGCCTGAGGCACGTTCGGCTCGCGGCGTGGGCGTTCGGCCAACGGCCGTTCCGCCGCGGGCGAATGGCGCGGACCGGTGATGACGTCGAGCAGGCGGCCGGCATTCCGGTACAGGTCGAAGTGCTCGCACACGCGAGTCCGTGCCGCACGTCCCAGCCGCTGGCGCAGGGCCGGGTCGTCACGCAGCCGCCGAAGTGCGTCCGCCAGCGCCTCCGGATCGCCGGACGGGACCAGGAGACCGCTCGACTCGTCCTCGACCAGTTCGGGAATACCGCTGATGGCCGTCGCGACGACCGGAAGGCTGCTTGCCATGGCTTCCATCAGCGCCACCGGGATGCCTTCCCGTTTGCCTTCCGGCGTGGGATGACTCGCCAGCACCGCGGCATGCATCCTGCCGAGGAGGCTGGCGACCTCCGGCCGGGGCAGACCACCATGGACGACGACGTGCGACTCGAGGCCGGATGTGTGGATCTGCTCCACGATCTCTCGACGGAGGGGCCCGTCGCCGACCAGGTGGCAGCGGAAGTCCACACCACGTGACCGGAGGATCCTGCAGGCCTCGAGCAGGAACGCATGTCCCTTCACGCGCTCGAACGACGCGACGCATGCGAACTCGAAACCGCGCCCGGGCGGCGTCGCGGGCCTGAAGTAGTGCGGGTCCACTCCGCAATGGATGACCAGCGTCTTGGCGGCCGCCGCCGGCCCGCAGTCGTCAACGATGATCCTGCGGTTGTAGGCGGAAATCGCGACGACGAAGGAGGCCGCCGCGACCTTTGCGGGCAGCATCGTCCGGTCGACGTGCAGGTCGGACCCGTGGGCGGTGAAGCTGAAGGGGATGCCGGTCAGTCGGTTGATCACGAAGGCGGCCAGTGCCGGGTGCGTGGCAAAGTGGGCGTGGACGTGCGTCAGGTGCCTGGCCTCGGCATCGCGTGCGAACGCGACCGCCTTCGGGATGGTACCGAGCGCGCCCACGAAGAAGTTCAGGCTACCCAGCGTCCCCCAGAGCACGTCGCGCAGCATGCCGAAGTACGCCGCCGGCCGGTGCAGCGCGTAGTGCACATGCGCCCGCACGACCCTGGCCGACAGCAGTGATTCGAACCTGGCGCGTGGCATCCACTGATGCACCTCGGGGTGCTCGGTGGGCTGCCGTTCGCGCAGCACCGGATACAGCTCGACGTGCGCGCCCTGCCGCTCCATCGCGATCATCTCATTCAGGACGAACGTCTCACTGAGCTTGGGGAAGCGCGACATCACGTAGCCGACCTTCGCCCGGGCGGATCCTGGCACGCCATCACGCACCTGCCCGGAGACAGGCTCCGTCGGCAGGTCCTTGTGGCGGTTGCGCCAGCCGTCCACGAACGCACCGGCCGTCGTCATGCGCATGGCGAAGAGGGGAAACGAGGTGCGGCGCGAGATGTTGCAGCGCCGCAGCAACATCGGATCCGCACCCGGCACCGCGTTCAGCCCGGTCCGGCACGTGACGGCAGCCTCGAAGCCCGCGCGTCGGACGATATCGGCGACGTCGGCGTGGTGATCACCGAACGGGTAGGAGAACAGCGCGGGTGTGACGCCGATCTCGCGAGCCACGTCCTGTCGCGATCCTTCGATCTCCTCGCGAGCGCGATCCACAGGAAGACGCGTCAACGCCGGGTGGGTCCGCGTGTGGGCGCCGATGCTGACCCCTTCCGCTGCCAGGCGGCGCAAGTCGTCCCACCCGAGGACGTCCGCAGGCTCCGGCGCGGGCTCGTGCAGCTGCGCGCACACGTCCTCGACCAGTTGCATGGCCTCGTCGTGCGGCAGCGACTTCACGCGCCGCTGCAGGCTGCGCAGGACGGCGGCTCTGGAACGCCGGGCGGGGGACGGCAGGTCGGGGCACGGCAAATCCTGCAGGGTGCCGTCGGGCGCCGCCGACACCGCGCGATGCAGGCGGTCCCACCAGAACTGCCGATGCGGCGCGTCGGGATAAGCCGTCGGCACGAACACGGTCGCGGGCACGCCGTACCTGCGCATGATGGGCCACGCGGTGTCGGCGAAATCGCGGCAGGCGTCGTCGAAGGTCACCAGCACTGCCCGCGGCGGCAGCGGCGTCCCTTCGCGGAGGCACTGCAGCAGCTGCGCCTCCGACACGGCGGTATACCAGCGCGAAAGATGGCGCATCTGGCGCTCGAAGGCCTCCGGCGTGGCGCTGATGAGGGCAGGATCCCGCGTGCTGCTCTCGGCCGGATCGAGGACCCGGTGATACATCAGCACACGCAGCGACCGTGACGTCATCGCATGTCCCGAGCTTCCGCCGGCTGCCGCACCGGGCGCTGGCAGAAACGCACCACGTGGTCGGTCACCTCGTCGAAGACCTCCGGCAGCGGGCGCGTCGCGTCCACGCGCACGAAGTTCTTGAGACGCCGGCCGGCCGCGAGGAACGCCTGGCGGCGGCGTTCGAGCTCCTCGGGCGACAGCTCGCCCTTGCGCGCGTAGAGCAGCTCACCCGGTGCGTCGAGGAAGACCACGAGATCCGGCCGCGGGTAGATGCGCCAGAGGTACCACTGGTGCAGCCGCTTGTCGAACGACAGCGTCTCACCGGTGATCTCCGGGCTGAAGTCGAACACGTAGTGGCGGTCGTACAGCACGACATAGCCGCGCGCCTGGTAGTACCAGGACACCACCTGCCTGAACCACTGCTCTGCCAGCCTGTTGCAGAGGCGAGCGGCCGCCCACACCCGTCGGCCCAGGCGACGCAGCAGACTCCGGCGGCCCCGACGTGAACCGGGTGTCGCCGCGTCGCCGCGCGGTCCGCTCCGTCGCTTGAGACGTTCGATCAGTCGCGAGGTCGGCAGGGCAAGGTTGCTGGCCGGAATGTCGATGCCCATGTACAGGTAACGGAAGGGCAGCACGTTGGACTGCTCCAGCATGCGGGTCAGGGTCGTCTTGCCTGCCCCGTCGGGGCCAATCAACGCTACAGAAGCCATCGGTTTCCACCGGAAGATGAAAGAATCGCGTCAGCCGACGCCTCGTGCCGGGTCGACTGGGAAAGCAGTGCCGAGACCGCATGGCACGCAGCGCCACACAGCGCGACCAGCAGCCAGTAGTAACGGATGTAGGACAGGTGCAGGAACACCGCCGTCGCGAAGTACGCGACGAGGCTGAGCAGCGCGGCCGTCGTCAGGTCGGACCAGGCCGGCGCCCGGGCCAGCGTCGCCGCGCGGAGTCGCCACAGCGTGTACATGAGATACGCGACGATGCCGAAGAAGATCGCCAGGCCGACGATGCCGGTTTCGGCCGCCAGTTCGAGGTACAGCGAGTGTGCGCGCCTCGGGGCGGGAAGATCGCGGAAGCGGAAGACGTCACTGCGAAAGTGGTACTCCACGGAGTACATCTGGGCGTACTGACCCGGTCCGACGCCGAGGATCGGGTGATCGAGGAAGGCCATGCCTGACGCGAACATCTCCGTCAGGCGTCCCCGCACCGCGCCGTCCGCCTCCTCGATGGGAGCCTGCCCGGCGACGCCGACCAGCGAGCCGAGGCTCAGGATGCGCTCGACATAGCGAGGCGCCACCACCGGCACCACGAGCGCCAGTGCGAGAGCCGCCAGGGCGACGCTGCGCCACCGCAGCCAACCAACGCGGATCCCCACGGCCATCAACCCGAGCACCGACACGAACGCGCCACGCGAGTCGGAGAACACGATCGCGCCGAGCACGAGCACGCCCGCCACCGCGGCAGCCGCGCGCCCCGCAGACGACGTGCTGGTTCGCCACATCCACATGGCGAACGGCAGCAGCACGATCAGGATCTGGGCGAACCGGTTCGGCTCGCTGACCGGCCCGCCGGGCCGGCGTGATCGGTTGCCGATGGGCGCATTGCGAAGCGCCTCGCGCAACTCCGGGTCGCGCTCGGCCTGTTCGCGCAACTGGAGGTACTCGTAATTACGCTGGACCAGGCCGCCGAACTGCTGCCTGAAATCGCCGGCGACCTCCTGGTACGTGGTGAGAACGCCCAGCAGCGCCCCGGCGGCCAGCAGCGCCGCCACGAGCCGCCGGACGTCCGGCAGGGTCCTGACGGCGTTCACGATGAGGGCGTACAGCAGCAACCCTTCGAGGACGAAGGTCTGGATGTACTCGAGCGCCAGCGGCATGCTGCGTGCGCCGATGGAGCCGACCGCCAGCGCGGCGAGGAGCAGCCCCATCAGCTGCATGACGCGGTCCACGCGCAACCCGCCACGCCCGGCGATCATGTGGCGGGCCACGGGCAGCGCCAGCAGGAGGACGATGCACGAGGCCGCGATCTTCGGTACGCCCTGGCGGCTGACGAGCACCGGGACGTTCAGGTAGACGAGGAACGCCACCAGCATCATCGCCCACTGCGGCCGGACACACATGGTGAGCAACGCCAGCGTGGCGCTGACGGCGACCAGCACGCCCCAGATCCCCGCGTAGGCGGCGAGCATCGCGACGGCGGCCGCCGTCGCGATGCCTGCCACGATGCCAGACAGCAGCCGGGTGACGCCTCCGGCGTTCACGCGCGGTATCGCGTCCGCTTGCGGACCAACCGCCGACGACAGCGACAGCGTCACCACGCGCATCATGTGCTCGGTGCCGGCCGCGTCCCTACTGCGAGGGCGCCGGCATGATGGCGCCGTTCAGCCGCAGGTCGTCCACGACGACCCGCAGCGTGTACGAGTTGGCCGTGATACCCAGACGTACCCTGTCGGTCGGCGCGGTCCAGTAGCCCGTCGCGGTGACCGCGAACGGCGCACCGAACGGGGCGTCGCCTTCGGCCACGTAGGCTTCGAGGACGCCGTTGCTGCCACTCCCGGCGCGCTGACGGAGCCCCAGACGATACACCTGCCCGATCGTCAGCGGTGCCGAGTCGGCGCCAATGCCGGCCGCGTCGGCACGCAGACGCAGGGAGCCGTCCGTGCGGAGCACGACGTTGCCGACCGTCGCACCGTTGCTCGAGAGCTGGATGAGACGGAGGTTGTTGGACGGCAGCCCGTCCACGGTGAAGTAGAACGACGCGTACAGGTCGCTCGTGGCCGTGAGCTTCTGCTCGAGATAGCCGTTCCCGGTCGTTTCCGCAGCGTACTGGCCCTTCAGAAGACCGTTCGACTTCAAGGTCACCGGGCCGACGATCTTGGTCGCGCCGCTCACCGGATGGACGAGCTGCCCGTCCTCGAACGTCATCGCGTGCAGCGGCTCACCAACCGGTGGTGCCGTCACGGTGAAGGCGGCTGCGCTTGCTGCACTGCCTGCGACCGTCGTCACGGCCACCGGCCCCGAAGTGGCTCCGGCAGGCACGAACGCCTCGATCGTGGAGGCGGATACGGCCACGAACGTCGTGGGTGTCCCGTTGAACGTCACCTGGACGACGTCGATGAAGTCGCTGCCGTCGATGGTCACGAACGTCCCGACGGGACCCGATGCCGGATTGATGCCCGACACGGACGGCGGCGCCTGGGGCACGATGACGGCAAACGACTGCGCGCTGCTCGCACTGCCCTGGGGCGACGTGACCGTGATGGGGCCGCTCGTCGCCCCCGGCGGCACGGTGGCCTGAATGGACGTTGACGAGAGCACCGTGAAGGCCGCCGGTGTGCCGTTGAACCTCACGTCCACCACGCCGGCGAGGCCGGTTCCCGTGACCGTGACCCCGGTGCCGGCGAGTCCGGCGAGCGGCGCGAACGAGGTGACCGTCAGCGTCTGGGGCTGCGCCAGCTCGATCACGTTGTGGAAGTAGAAGGTGCGCTTGTCATCGCTCGCGATGGCCAGCAGGCCCGTCGTCGTCGTGAGGTTCTGCTTCGTCGACGTCACGTCGTCGATGCCGCGATGCGCCGAACTGCGGATGAAGACCTCGCCATCGCCGTCGACGAATG
This sequence comes from Acidobacteriota bacterium, assembly GCA_044508265.1. Lineage (GTDB taxonomy): Bacteria > Acidobacteriota > Vicinamibacteria > Vicinamibacterales > Vicinamibacteraceae > JAEZDP01. The sequence goes on along the minus strand of JBIQIB010000071.1, from coordinate 9,399 downwards.
CGGGGGCGCTTATCGGCGCGCTCTTGTAGTAGACCTTGCCGCCGCCTTCGTCGCTGTAGAGGACGAACAGGGTATCCAGATCCTCGGCCAGCAGGACGATGGGGCGCGTGTGCAGGTGCTGTGCGGTGCTGACCGTGTGGAGTGTCCAGTCACCGCCCACCTCGCGTACCGCCAGCACGATGTACGGCGCATTCGGCGCGGTCAGGTTCGTCTTCAGGGCCGCGTAGACACGACCGTAACCGTCGGCTTTCAGGTTGATGTGATCGTCGGTCCACGCAACGGTGCCTCCCGCCGGCGGCAGCACGACCTCTTCAGCCTGCCAGAGGGTCGGCGACTGGCCATCCAGATGGACGGCGAAGTACGTGCGCCCCGTCAGGTCGTTGCTCCACATCACGCCAATCCTGCTCCCGCCGAAGGCCACCACGCTGGAAATGGCGTCGTCGTCGACGGTCGTCGCTCCCGTGCCCACCGGCAGCGTGATTGGCGCCGCCCATGTCGCGTCGTCGGTCGTGCTCCAGGTGATCTTCACGCGGCCGCTCTCGACGTACGTCGCCCACAGCCGCCCCTGCGAGTCTTTCGCCAGCGTCAGCGTCTCGCTGCGCCCGCCCGTGATCACCACCGGGAACCCGGGATCGAGCGTGTACGTCCGGCTGACGATGTCGTAGGTGTAGCGGTAGAGCCGTCCGCGCTGCGCCAGCGAGGCGGGAACGCCGGTGGAGGTGCGGTAGTGCGACGCGACGTACAGGACGCCCTGCGCCTCGTCCCACAAGACGTCTGCCCGGGAGAGCGGACGGTCGTCGATGGCCACCCCGGTGTCGACCCACGTGTGGTTCGCCCAGTCGAACCGGTGGATCCGGTATCCCTCGACGCTCGGGCTGTAGAGGCTGCCCCACCAGTAGCCGTCGTTCCACCACAGCTTGCTCTCGGGCTTCTCGCCGGTGAACCGGCCGATCTCGTCGACCGTCGAGAAGTCGCGATACCCGACGTCCACCGGCACCTGTGCGGACGCGGCACCCCAGCCACCAAGCACCAGCAGCAGGGCGGGCGCGACGCTTCGCCAGAGCCAGCCCAGGGACTTCCGTCGTTCCGGTGCGGGGCGCAGCGTGCCCTCCGGTCTTGCTGATTCACGCGCTTTCAACATCGAGTACTCCTTCGGCATGCACCGGACGCGCTCTCGTGACGCGGGGTTCGCCCGACTCCTGCTCGCACACGGCGTGCATGGTCTCGTACAACTCCTGCAGGTCGCAGGGATATGGATGGTGAACGGCGTACGCGTCCATGCCGCGGAGCGCGCCGCGAAGGAGCGCGGCGTGCCGCGCGGCAGCGTCCTCGATCCACCTGCACCGCGCCTGGGGGAACGCGAACGTGTAGGCCTGGTAGGCCGCCATGAGGCTGGCGCGTTCGAATTCGACGGAGGCGGCCATGCGGCGTGCAATCTCGTCGGCCTCGATGCGCTCGACCATCGTGCCCGGGTCGTCGTGACTGGACATCAGGAAGATGCGGCGCGGACTGGCCGCATGCCCCTCGACCCTGGTCTCGAACACCCGCAGCGGATCGAACTGCGCGTTCATCTGTCGCTTCAGCGCGGGCAACGCCTCCCGGATCCAGCCCGAGGGGAGGCGGCGTCCGAGGGCGGAGGCCGTCATGCGCCGGTGCACGGCGTCGAGCGCGCGGACGCCGCTGAACAGGGCCCGCCGCGACAGCGGCACCCGGCGTCGCAGGTGCGGCAGCGTGCGCAGGTGCCATTCCTGCAGCCGGATACGCTCGGGAATGCCGTACATCCGGCGCCCGTCGTGGGACAGCAGAATCCACTCGTCACCCACGTAGGCTGCGCCGTGGCGGGAGAATGCAAGCAGCGCCTCGGTCTTGCCGCCCTTGGCCCAGCCCGTCACGAGCATGCCCTCACCGTCGTGCACGAACGCGGAGGCGTGAAGGGGAACGGCGCCGTTCTCCTGCACCAGCACGGTCACGAACGCCAGGAGCAGCGGAACGCTGTGAAGCCCACGCTGACACGTGTACTCCACCCGGCGGCGGACCGGGTCGATCTCGAGCTTGACGCGCGCCTTGCGCTTGCCGCTCTGCAGGATGAAAAAGCCGTCGTCGTTGTACGCCGTGCGGCCGAACTCGACGAACCGCAGCCCCGGCGTCGGCAGGTGATCGACGAACCGGATCGTGATCTCGGGGTCGCGAGACAGCGGGTGCTGGAGTGGACCGAGCTGCCGCGTCACGGTGGCGACGTCGGCCTCGCTCGCATTGACGAGCCGAATGCCGACCAGGCCGTGCACGTCCAGATCGACGGTTGATGTCGCGACGGGCGGCACGGCGGGCGCGGGCGTCGGCGCGGCCGCTGGCCTGTCGCCGGTCGCCCGGCGCGCCTTCCCGACCGCCTTGCGCAGGTCGGCGAAGAACGGCCGAGGGTCGGACAGCGAGAACATCGCGTCGGATCGGCACCCGCGCAGGGATCGCACCCACGCCCGCGGCGTCAGGCGGCCCTTCCGCCAGAGCGCGACAGCAGCCTGCACGTCCTGTCGGAGGTAGATCCAGGGGCGCCCGTGGTTCCCTTCTTCCCGCGGCGAACTCTCGGGGAGCGGCAACCCCAGGGCGTCGCAGTAGGCGGTGTAGACGAGGGGGATCCCTGACGCGTCGGCCGCCGCCGATCGTCCGGTGGGCCTTCCGACATTGGGCTCGATGATCACGTACCCTCCCCGCGCCGGGTCGAACTTCATCTCCAGATACGCGAACCCGCGGTGCCCGAGACCGCGGAACACCCGCACGGTCTCGGCCAGTACCTCGTCGTTCCGACACCCCCGACTGAGTGAACCCACGCCGCCTTCGAGCGGCCATTGGCGCAGCTTGTGACTGACGTACGTGACCACGGCGTTCGACCGCTCGTCGAAGTACGCGTTGCAGGTCACGTGGGCCTCGTCGGGCCCGTCGATCCAGCGCTGCGCGATCATCGCGTCGGCCCAGTCGCCGCAGGCGTCGTAGCGCGAGAGCAGCTCCGCCGGCGTCGCGACCTTGAACACTTTGGCGTGCGTCCGGGCCTGCCAACGCTCGCCCTTCACGGCCGGCTTGAGCGCACAGGGATAGGTCAAGGCAACGGCGGCACGCTCCGCGTCCTCGCGCGACCGGAGCACGCAGCCCTCGATGACGGGCAGTCCCTCCTGCGTGGCGTACTCGTGGAAAGCGGCCTTGTCGAGCAGTGTCTCGATGACCGACCGCTCCGGGAGGACGCACCGGTAGTGCTGCCGGAGCACATCGCGGGTCCGCGACAGCGTCAACACGGACAGGTCCGTGCACGGCAGCAGCACCGGCGTCGCGTCGGCGTCCCGCGCGAGCGACACCAGGGTGTCCACCAGCCCCGGTCCGCCTGCCGGTGCGGTCACCACCCTCCGGCAGCTCCGGGTCCGACAGGAGGGATGGGCGGGGTCACTGGCGACGCCGATGACGGGGATGCCGCGCGCTGCGAGAATCCGCGCGGTCTGCAGTCCTGTCAGCGAATCGAGGCCGACGATCACCGCCGGCGCGGGGACGTTGGCCATCAGCCGTGCCTCACCGGTGCGGGGGCGTGACGCTGCGGCTCCCACTGCTCGATGCGCCTGCCGCGGCAGACCTCGAACAGCGCCACCAGACAGGCCGCATTCGCCATGACGAAGTAGAAGGGCATGTACAGGCCCCGGAACCTGCCGAGCCGGGTGCGGCGCAGGAGGCCGCCGCCGATCGCCATCCCGTAGAACGTCAGTTGCAGCAAGGCGAACAGCTGATACACGGGCCCCTGCCGGGCGAGGAGGAGGCTCGCCACGAGGCACGCGATCAGCGCCAGCGGCGCCAGCCGTCGAATCAGCTTGTGGGACGCGAGCACCACGGCATAGAACCCGTGTCGGACCGGGTTGAGCAGCGCCCGACGCATGAGGACGCCCCGCAGTCCCCGGGTCATGAGCCGGACACGGCGGCCGAACTCCCGCTGCGCCTGGGTCACGGTGGACTCCCACGCGCGTGCCTCGGGCTCGAACACGAGGCGCCGGCCCTGTGCGATCACTGCGGTGGACAGCGCGAAATCGTCGGTGACCGCCGAGTCGGGGCTGCGCTGGTAGAGCCCACGCCTGATCGCGTAGAGGCCGCCGTGCGCCGAGACGATGCTGCCCGTCCGGCTCTCCAGCACCTTGAGCCAGGTGTCGTACGTCCAGTACGAGCGCTCACCGAGGCCGCTCGACTCGCTTCCCCGGTCCACCTTGTAGCCGGTGTGACCGGCGACGCCCCCCACGGCAGGATCGGCAAAGCTCCGCACCAGGAGGCGCAGCGTCGCCGTCTCGCACATCGTGTTCGCGTCGGAAAAGACCAGGATGTCTCCCGACGCCGCGCCGACCGCGCTGTCGAGCGCGTGGATCTTGCCCCTCCGCGGCAGCGTCAGTAGCTTCACGCCGCGATCGGCATACGACTCGACGATGCGATTGGTCGCATCGGTCGAACCATCGGACGCGACGATGATCTCCAGGCAGGATGCCGGATAGTCGGACTGCAGCGCGTTGTCCAGCCGCGCGGCAATCGCATCCTCCTCGTTGTACGCCGCGATGATCAGCGAGACCGTTGGTGTGATCTCCGCCTTGCGGACGGGCCGCGGCCGGAGGGTGCCGACGAGGGCCACCAGCATCGGGAAGCCGACGTAGGCGTAGGCCAGGAAGGCCAGCGATGCCAGGAGCAGGAGCAGCGCCGCGGACATGTCAGCTCGCTCCCCGGGAGGTGATCACGGCCGGCAGGGTCCGCAGCATGATACGGATGTCGAGCCAGAGGCACCGGTTGCGGATGTAGGCGATGTCGAGCCGCAGCCGTTCGTCGAAGTCGAGATCGCTGCGTCCGGCCACCTGCCACAGCCCGGTGAGCCCGGGCGTCACTTCGAGCCGCTTCGTGTGCCAGAGGCGATACGTGTCGGCCCCGAACGACGTGGGACGCGGGCCGACCAGCGTCATGTCGCCTTTCAGGACGTTCAGCAGCTGCGGCAGCTCGTCGAGACTGAGCTTGCGCATGATGCGTCCGCTTCGCGTGATGCGCGGATCGTTCGTGATCTTGAAGTCGGGCCAGGTGTGCTCGTTCAGGTGCATCAACTGCGCCTTGAGCTCGTGCGCGTTGGCCACCATGGTGCGCAGCTTGTACATGCCGAACCGGCGGCCACCCCTGCCCGTCCGCTGCTGGACCATCAGCGCCGGCCCGGGAGAGTCGAGCTTCACGATCACCATGCACAGGACGACGATGGGCGCGACGAAGGGCAACACCGCCAGCACCACCGCGATGTCGATCAGCCGCTTGACGCGGCGATAGCTCCACTCGCTCAGCCAGGCCGCGCGCGAGCGGTCGTACCACTGCGGCCTGCCGGAGCCGCGTACGACCGGCCGGACGGTCGACACGCGCCGGGCCTGCATGAGGGTCATGGCGCCGTCGCCCCTTCTACCGCGATCAGCGGCGACTCGCTGGCGTGCCGCACCAGTTCCTCGAGGGTCAGACCGTCGCGCGGGAACGTGGCCACACCCACGTGCAGGGGCAGCATCACGTGCGCGAGGCAGGCCTCGTGCAGCCGCTGCACGGCCTGCGTGGCCTTCTCGTCGTCGGTCTCGGGCATGACGACAAGGCAGTGTCCCTGATCGGGATCAGCGGCCACGACGTCGCACTGACGGACGGTGCCGAGGAGCACGTCCGCAATCGCCCTGACGAGCGTGCCGGGCTCGTCCAGCGACATGCGGTCGCCGTGCCGCCCTCCGGGCGTGTGAACGAACCGCCGGGTCTCGCCGAGGTGCGGCATCCGCAGGGGTCCGCCGAACCTCGCAACCGTCAGCGCCCGCTGATAGCGGCGGGCACGATCGATCTCGACCTCGGCGTAGGCCACGGTATGCAGGTCCACAGCGGCCGTCGTCGTCGCCGTGCGGAACCACGACGGTCGCCACAGACTTCCGCGGACCTGCTCCTGCGGCAGCGACATCTCGTTTCTCATGGTCAGCCAGCTCAACATATGGCTCCTCCTGAGCAGGGGGCGTTCCAGCTCTCGAACTCGTCTCGTCTACGCCGACCACGCAGCGCTGGCGCTGCGGTCGAGCGGGATGTCCTCTTCGGCGCGATTGAGGATGACCCCGCTGACATGCGTCAGCTGCGCGAGTGCGGTGGCCACCATCGCCCGGGGCGTCACGCCCTGGCGTATGGTGAGCAGCACGCCGTCGGCGAGCGTCGCAAGGGAACGAACGTCGGCAGGGCTCGCCAGCAGCGCCGGTGAGTCGATGACCACGTAGTCGTACGCCGCCGCTGCCTCCCCGATGAGCGTGCGCATCCGCGGCAGCGAGAGCAGGTCGGCGGGGCTGATGTCGGGGCGCCCTCCGGCGAGCACGTCGAGGTTCTCTACCGCGTTGCGCTGCACGTAGCTCGGCCAGGCCTGATCGCCCGTCAGGAAGTGCACGAGCCCCGGCGCCGGTTTCAGATCCAGGGCCTCGTGCACGCAGGGGCACCGCATGTTCGCGTCCACGAGCAGCACCCGGTAGTGCAGGCGCGCAAGCGAGAGCGCCAGGTTGATCGAGACGGTCGTCTTGCCTTCCTCGGAGCGCGCACTCGTCACGAGGAAGGTCTTCGACGCATGGACCGCGGCGTCGTCGTCGAGGAGGACGGAGGTGCGCAGCGCCGCGAATGCCTCCGCAAGCGGTGAGCGCTGCCAGCCCTCCTGGCTGATGTTGTGCCAGTGCCGCGGCCCCACCGGCTCCGCCATGCCGACCAGCCGTCGCTGCTGGCGCGGCACGGCCGGGATCGCCGCCAGTGTGGGGACGCGCAGGTACGTCTCGACATCCTCCCGCGTCTTCACGCTCGTGTCGGTGTACTCCCTGACGACGGCGGCACCGATGCCTGCCAGCGCGCCGACGACCAGCGTCAGGCCGATGTCCGCGGGCAGAGGCGTTCCGGAGGGCTGCGCCGGCCGCGTCGGCCTGTCGACGATGCCGACGTTGGCGGCGCGCAGCGCGGCCGAGACGTTCATCTGCTCGAGCCGCTCGTTCAGCGACGCGTACAGCTTCTGATTGGTCACGACCTCACGCCGGATGGCTTCGTACCCGCCAGCCTCGTTGTACAGGCGCTGCGCCTGCTGATGCTGATCGGCGAGCGCCCGCCGAAGCAGCTGCTCGCGCCGCAGGGCCGCCTGATACGCCTCGTCCTCGCGCGCCCGTGCCTGTGACCGCTCCGCCGCAATGGCCGCTTCGACCTCCTCGATCTGGTGGAGCACGGCCAGCATCGCCGGGTACTCGCTGTGGTACATCGTGGCGAGGCGCGCGTGCTCGCGCCGCAGCTCGCTCAGCCTGACGACGAGCGACTGCGTCACCGAGTTGTCCGGCGCCACGTCGGCAGCCTCGCGCGCCCGGTTCAGCGCTGCCTGCTTCGCGATGCGCTCCGCACGCGCCTCCGCGTGCATCTCTTCCAGGCGGCGCAGACTCAGGTTGATCCGTTCGGTGAGCTCGCCCTTACCCGTTTCCAGCACTTCGACGCCGACGGCTTCAGGCAGCGACTGCAGCCTGATCTCGGAGGCCTCCAGCCGCTCGCGCGCCACCTGCAGCTGCGACTCGAGCCAGCTGACGCTGCGCTGCGCATCCTCACGGCGCATCTGCAGGTAGTTGTCGAACACCGCGTCGACGACGCGCTTGGAGAGGTCGCGGCTCGAGGAGGTGAAGCTCACCTCCACCAACCGGCTGCCCTTCTTCGGCGTGACGGAGAGTGACTTCCGGAAGGCTCCCAGCGACAGTCTGGGCAACCGCTTCACCTTGTCCGTCGTTCCGCCGTCACGACGCTCACGTGCGACGGCACGCTCCTGCTGGAGTTCCGCCACGACCCGTTCCGCAAGCGTGTGGCTCTTCAGGATGCCGAACTGCGTCTCGAGTTCGTCGGTCGCCACCCGCTCGGACCCGAACAGCGACTCGATGCTCACGGCGCCGGCGCTCTCCGGCTTGATCTCGAGCAACCCCGTCGCCGTGTAGACCGGCGCCCTCATCGACAGGCCCACGGCCGTCGCCGCCGACACCACCACAAAGGCAGCCAGGGCGACACGCCAGCGCTGACGCAACGCCGCGGCATATCGCCCCAGGTCATGGTCGGCGAACGTGACGTGCGTCACGGGTGGTTCGACAATCGGCGCCAGGCGGCCCGCGCGTTCCGTCTGGACGTTGAGCACGGAATCGGCCCGGTGAGCGCCGCTCGGTACCATCGAGCTTTCTGTGTCGCGATCACGACCTGATGACATAAAGCACGTCCTTCGCTGCCGAGCGCCGACGACACGTCGACACGCCCGGCATCAGCGCGTGTGGCCGCAAGAACCTCAGGGAATGGCGGCTGTTCGGAGTGTGACGATGCGCGTGAGCGCGTCCAGCGTCGCGCGCGCCGCAGCCTTGCCGCCACTTTGGGGAACGAACAGGATGTCGCGCGGTTGCATCGCCAGATCCGGCGCCTTCCCCTTCACAATGGCGCTCAAATCGAACGTCGTCTCGGCGCGTTCGCCATCGTCGGACGTCCGAATCAGGACGAGATCTCCCGTCGACGCCGTCGGCGTCGGCCCCTCGACCAGTGCCAGCGCGCGCAGCACCGTCAGACGGTCGTGGCTGCGCAGCGAGAAGGCACCGGGCTTCTTCACGGCACCGAGCACGTACACGGTCGCCGCACGCGTCACCGTGACGATGTCGCCGGGCCCGAGCCGCACGTTCGCGGCCGCGGCCGGTTCGTCGAGGAGCGGCCTCAGCGGCACTTCCTCGACGGGCGCCTCGGCACCCGCGCCGCCCCGGCGGATCAGCACCACGTCGCCCGCGTCGTCGGAGACGCCGCCGGCAAGCGACAGCACGTTGAGGAGCGTCGCCGACTGACGAACCTGGAAGACGCCGGGGCGCCGCACGGCACCGCCCACGGTGACGGGCCGGCTGTTGACCTCCGTGACGCGTACCGTCACGTCCGGGTGCCGAATGTAGCGGTCCCGGAGGATGGTCTCGAGCCTCTCCTCGAGCTCGTACGCCGTCAGGCCCGCGGCCTCGACGGCCCCCACGAGCGGCAGGGAAATCTGACCGCCAGCCGCGACACGCACGGTGGCGTTCATCTCCGGCGCCTGCAGCACCGCGACCGCCACGACGTCCTCCGCGCCCAGCCGGTGGTCGTCCTCCGTGTGCTCGAGTGGCTCAACGGGCTCCGGCTGGTCGACGAGCCTGGATTGGGCGGACACATCCACGCCCCCCGTGCCGAGACTCAGCACGCTCCAGGCGACCACGCCAATCAGATATCGCGTCGTATTCCTCATTTGAGCCGGCTCCCAGGTTGTCCGTTCGAACTGTCCAACTGGAAACGAACGCACGAGCTGTTAGCATCTTGTGTGCCAGCACCAGAGGTCAGGCCAAAGGATGA
>JBIQIB010000221.1:0-3119 GCA_044508265.1 Acidobacteriota bacterium | reverse complement strand
ATGGGCTGGTGTACGCGCTGCTGACGGCCGGCGCGTTCGGGTGGTTGTGGCCGACACTGCAGGGCTGAGGGCGACTACGGCTGTCGCTGCCCTTGCGGTTGTGGTCTCAGCGTGCGCGGCGACTCCCGCACCGCACCGCCCGACCGCCAGCGTTGTCGATGAAGTCGCCGGACGGGCGCTCGAGGGCGGCGACGTCGTCGGACTTGCGGTCGTCGTGGCGCGCGATGGCGCAGTGGTTCTCGAGCGCGGCTACGGGCACGCCAACCTGCAGGCTCATGAGTCGATGACCCGTGACGCCATCCTGGACTACTTCTCCATCGGCAAGCACACGACCGCGGCCATCCTGCTGCGCCTGGCGGAACGCGGCGACCTCGACCTGGATGCGCCAGCGCGGCTCTATCTGCCCGAAGCGGATTTCGAGGCTTACGACGTCACGACCCGCCAGCTCCTGTCGCACACATCCGGCCTCTGGGAGCCCGAGCAGGATGAGAACGAGCTTCCTGCCAGCTATCGTGACCCTCCACCGGACGGCGCGATCCTCGCCCTGGCCAACCGCGGCGAGCGTCTCGCTGCTCCCGGCGAGACATGGATGTATTCCGGTGGGGGTTTCCTGTTCGCAGGCGAGATCGCAGAGCGGCTGACGGGACGGACGCTCGAGCGGCTCATCGACGAGGAGCTGGCTGCGCCGCTTGGCCTGCAGAACTTCCGGGGCTGCGCTGACGTGAAGCGCGATCGCGCACCAGGCTACTTCGTCGTCGATGGCGAAACGCGTTCCATTGCCGACGTCGACCCCGAGTGGTTCGGTGGCGCTGGTACCGTTTGCGGAACGGCTGGTGACCTGATGCGCTGGTGGCTCGCCCTCCGAGCGGGACGTGTCGTCACGACCGGCTCACTCGACCAGATCTTCAGCCCGACCCGCCTCCGGCGCAACGGGATCGAGGCGGAATTCGGCTACGGCCTGGGCGTTCGACTTGGCGAGTATGGGGGCTACCGCAAGATCGGTCACACCGGGAGCGGCTCGGGCGGGACCTCCGTGATTGCCGAGTATCCCGATGCCGGTCTCGTGATTCTGGTAATCGTCAATACGGCCGGCGTCGGCGTGTACAGCGCGTCGGAGGCCGAGGCCGCGATTGCCTCGAGGCTGCTGGCCGTCGAAGAGCCGTCAGCATCGGACGCCCGGACACCGGACGCTCTGCTCCGCGCGGCACCGGGCCTGTATCGCTCGCCCCTGGGAGAATTGTGCGTGAGCGCTCGTGGTACGGAGCTGTGGCGCTCCTTTGGCGCATCGACCCCCGAGGGCCTCCGCCACGTGGGCGCTGGTCGATTCGTCTCCGCAGACGACCCACACAACGGTAGTGTCGAGTACTTCCTCGGCGCGGGAGCGGGCCGCGCCCAGTGGTTTGCCAATGATCGCTACGGCTTTCCCGAGGACCTGGCAGTCCGCGTCGCAGATGAGTGTGCGTCGGCGCTGTGAGTCGTTACTACCGACGCGAAGATGCCTCGTCAGCAGTTTCCCGCGCTCGCCATCCCCGGTGAGCGGACGTGAGCCAAATCGCCATGTCTTTCCGCTTGTATGGGTTGGACGCGGCACTGCAGGTCATTGCGGGCCTGGCCGTCGAGCCGACGCAGACACCGGGGTCAGTCTGCGTCGTTATCTTCACGGAGGACCGATGAAAACCCTCGTCGCGCTCGTGTTCACGCTATGCGCTGCGCCGACCTTCGCGCAGGGGACAGGTCCCACGCCTTTGGAGGACGAATTCCTCGACCGCCTCGTTGGCACCTGGGTTGTCGCGGGAACGACACATGGCCTGTCCCTGCCCGCGCACAGCATGCAGATCGACTGGGTGCTCAACCACCAGTTCCTACGGATCGATCAGAAGACGGCGGAGAATCGGCCCGGCTGGAACATTCCATATGAAGCGCTTCACTTCATCGGATACGACCGCGCGCAAACGCGTTACGTCCTGCACGCGCTGACCGTTGCGGGTGCGAACGGGCCGCCGACCGCGTACGGTTCGCGGCAGGACGACGTCCTGAAGTTCGAGGCAGGAGACGATCAACGGCGCGTGGATATGCAGCTGATCTGGCGGGCGGAGTCCGGAACCTGGCGTTTCGTCTGGGGCTCCCAGGCCGAGGGCGGAGAATGGCAGGCCGTCACCGACCTGGTGCTGACCCGCGCGAGGTAGCGTAGCGATCGGAGCTCGAGGAAGTTCAGAGCGCCTCGCGTTCCATCGCCGGGCTCGTGAGGAACGGCTCCACCTGTTCCATCCTGCCCCCGGACGCGAGGAACGGAGGTCGCAGGAACAGGACGGCGGTGGTGACAGCCGTCATGCCCAGGGCCCCGATGCGCCTGGTGTCGGGATCCGGCGAATCGGCGAACTGCTTCATCAGGACGAGGTTGCAGATCTGATAGCGGGCCATCGCGTCGAGGTGCCGCTGGCCCGACGAAGGCAGCTCCAGGCGTGGGAACTTCGGCGCGCGCGCGAGCACACCCGACTCGCCCCATTCTTCGACGGCCTCCCGCAGTTGCAGCACCTGCTTCCGGACACCTGCCGCCAGCGCCGCCCGATCGACCGGCTCGCCCGGTCCTATCGATTCGAAACGCTCCACGAGTTGCTGCGCGAGCCCGTCGACGACGCGCGGGGGCAACCAGTGCTCCTGAGCCACCGCACGCACGCCACAACAGAGCATTGCTACAAGACAGAGCCGAGTGACTGATTGCATAGCTCCCCCGCGCCGAGCGTCGTTCGCCGAACACGTCACGCCGATTCTACGCGCTGCGTCACACCCGAACCACCCGCTCTGGATTTCAGACGGGCGGTAGCGCTGTGAACGCATCGAAGGACCGTCGCCAGGCTCGGGGCGCTCTCCGGCGTCATCCGGGAGCGTGAGGATCGAGTCTTTGGTCGGCGTGATCGCGGCGCGCACGAGCTTGGTATCATCCTGGCACCCAATAATGAGTCGGACTCCCCATGATGTCGCCCGCATGCTGGGCCGGATCGTCCTGCTACTCCTCATGACGTCAGGTGTTTCAGCCGCACAGGTCACCGCCCCTGGTCGCGCAGGGACCGTTGAAGTCGGCGGCGGCGCCGGCATGGCGTTTCACGGCGACAACCAGT
>JBIQIB010000004.1:41844-76340 GCA_044508265.1 Acidobacteriota bacterium | reverse complement strand
AGCTCGGCGCGAAGTTCCTCTTCTGACCGTGAGACAGACGCACGACGGCCGCCGGAGAAGCCGGCGGCAGTTTCTCAAGACCGCGCCCGCTCTCGGCCTGGCCGCGTCGTCGGTGCCTGCAGCGGCCGATGCGGCCGCCGCGAGAGAGGCGACGGCGGCCTTCGTCCAGTCGTCGGGGGCTCCCGACGGCAGGGCGCTCTACGAGTCGCTCGGCGTGCGCCCGCTGATCAATGCACGCGGCACGCTGACGATCATCGGCGGGTCGATCGAGCGGCCGGAGGTGCGTGAGGCGAAGTCGCTGGCCAACCAGCACTACGCGCACCTCGACGAGCTGATGGAGGCCGCCGGCAGGCGGCTCGCCGAGCTGACCGGCGCCGAATGGGGCATGGTCAGCTCCGGGTGCGCGGCGGCGATGACCCACGCGACAGCCGCCTGCGTCGCCGGCGGCAATCCCGACCTGCACGTCAGGATTCCTGACCTCGCCGGCTTCGCGAAAGACGAGGTGATCATCCCGACGCACTCGCGCAACGTCTATGACGCGGCCATCCGCGCGGTGGGCGTGCGCATCGTCGAAGCCGACACCCCTGCCGATCTGGAGCGGGCCATCGGACCGCGCACGGCGATGATCTACGTCTTCGCCAACGGGCGGAACGAGACGGGGCCCATGTCGCTCGACGCGATTGCCGCGATCGCCAGGCCGGCAGGCGTGCCGATCCTGGTGGACGCTGCTGCCGAAGTGCTGACGGTGCCCAACGTCCACCTGCAGCGGGGCGCGACGCTCGTCTGCTACAGCGGCGGCAAGATCATCCGCGGCCCCCAGAGCGCGGGCATGCTGCTCGGCCGCAAGGATCTGGTGCGGGCTGCGTGGGTGCACAGCGCGCCGCACCACGGCTTCTCGCGGGCGATGAAGGTCGGGCGCGAAGAGATCGTCGGAATGGTCGTGGCCGTGGAGCAATGGGTCGCGACGAGCTTCGAGACCGAGTGGCGGGAGTGGGTGCGCCGCGCGGAGGTGATTGCCGCGCGCGTGTCGGAGATCCCGGGCGTGACCGCGTCGGTCGCCGGCGAGATGCCGGAGCAGCGGTCCAATCGCAGTCCGCGCGTCACCATCCGCTGGCAGGCGGCCGAACGCGGTCTGACTGGCGCGCGAGCCAGCGAGCTGCTGGACGAGGGCGAGCCGCGTATCGCCGTCGCCGGCGGCGGGCGTGGCAGGGGCGACGCCGCGGGCGACACGGGCATCGCGCTCACGACGTCGATGCTCGGGCCTGGCGACGAACGGATCGTGGCCGAGCGCGTGCATGCCGTTCTTTCGGCGCAGCACACGCTGCCCCGCGAGCCGGAGCCGACGCCGTCGGTGGCCGACCTCACGGGCCAGTGGGACGTGGCGATCACCTATACTGCCGGCCATGGCACGCATCGCTTGCACCTGCAGCAGGACGGCCATAGGCTGCAGGGCATGCACCAGGGCGACTTCGTCTCGCGCGACATCGCCGGCACGATCGACGGCGACGTCGTGACGCTGACGAGTCGCGTGACGGAGGAAACGGGCAACTCTCTCGTCTATCGCTTCACCGGAACGGTGAACGGCGACGCGCTCGCCGGGACGCTCGACATGGGCGAGTATCTCGGCGCGACGTGGACGGCGACGAGGCATCGATACGCGTAGGTCACGGCTCGCCGAGCCGCGACGACAGGCCGCGCAGGAGACACACCGTGCATCGCGCCGCAGTGATGGCAGTCATCGGAATTGCAGGAGTCGGGCTCGCGCTCGCATCGACGCGCGTCGCGGGCGACGCGACGCCACCGGCGCAGGCGGGCGACATGCTCGTCTACGTCGGCACGTACACGAACAACGAGAAGAGCAAGGGCATCTATGTCTCGCGGCTCGACCTCGGCACGGGACGGCTGTCCGAGCCCGAGCTGGCTGCCGAGACGCCCAGCCCGAGCTTCCTCGCCGTGGCGCCGAACGGACGGTATCTGTATGCCGCCAACGAGGTGCGGACGTTCGAGGGTCAGCAGACGGGCGCCGTCAGCGCGTTCGCGATCGACAGGGCCTCGGGCAGACTGACCCCGCTGAACCAGCAGTCGTCGGGCGGCTCCGGCCCCGCGCACCTCACCGTGGACAGCACCGGCCGCGTCGTGCTCGTGGCCAACTACGGCGGCGGCAGCGCGGCGTCGTTGCCCGTCGAAGCGGACGGCCGGCTGAAGCCCCCTGCCTCCGTCATCCAGTACACGGGTTCGAGCGTGAACCCGAAGCGGCAGACCAGGCCGTACGCGCACTCGGTCAACGTCGGTCCCGGCAACCGCTTCGCATACGTCGCGGACCTCGGGACGGACAAGATCCACATCCATCGGCTCGACGCCGAGGCCGGCACGCTCGACGCCGGTGCCGCCGGCTCGAAGCTCGAGGCGTCGGTGGCGCCGGGCTCCGGACCGCGCCACCTGTCGTTCCATCCGAAGGCGCCCTTCGCGTACGTGATCAACGAGATGCTGCTGACGGTCACGGCCTTCCGGCACGACGCGTCAACCGGCGCGTTGTCGGAGGTGCAGACGATCACCACGCTGCCGCCCGGGCAGGAGGCGCAGGAAGGCTTCAGCACGGCGGAAGTGCTGGTGCATCCTTCCGGGCGTTTCCTCTACGGCTCGAACCGCGGCCACGACAGCATCACCGTGTTCGCGATCGACGAAGCGACGGGACGCCTGACCTTTGTGGCCAACGAGCCGACGCAGGGCAGCTTCCCCCGCGGCTTCGGCATCGACCCGACAGGCCGGTACCTCATCGTCGGCAACCAGCGCTCGGACACGGCCGTCGTCTTCAGGATCGACGCGCAGAGCGGCCGGCTGACGCCCACCGGGCAGACGCTCTCAATCGGCGCGCCGGTGAGCTTCAAGTTCGTGCAATGAGGCCGGGAATGAAGGACGCCCGCTCGGAACCAGGGCACCGGCGCGCGCGGCGCGCTGTCGTGACGGCCGGCCTGGCCACGCTTGCCGGCTCGTCGGCCAGCGCGCTGACGCCCGCGTGGGACGGCACGGCACAGCCACCGTCAGCGCAGGCAGGCGGGGGCGCCTGGACGCCGAAGAAGGCCGTCATCCACAGGCCGGGACAGGCCAGACCCAACCCGCTGCTGTCGGCGTGCATCCGCTCGGGGCACCTGCTGTTCGTGTCGGGCATCGGCGGGTGGTACCCGGACCGGCGCAAGGAACCCGGCGATGCGAAGGTCCAGATCGAGAGCGCGCTCGAGACGATGAAGTCGATCCTCGAAGCGGCGGGCTCGTCGATGGCCAACGTGTTGAAGGTGCACATGACGGTGGCCGACGCCCCGAAGAACCTGGCCCTGATCAACGAGGGCTATCTCGGACATTTCCCCGACCCGCCGCCCGCGCGGTCCTACACCGGCACGTCGGCCGAGCTCATGGGCCGGCCGGGTGAGCTCCTTCAGGTCGACTGCATCGCCTACGTGGACTGACCGTGTATCACGCCATTGCCGTACTTGCCATCGCGGGCTTCGCGGCCCTCGCCGTCCTCGTACGCCGGGGCCGCTTCGCCGGCTTCTCCTTCACGCTGTGGGTGGCGGCCTTCGTGTCGGCCGCGATGTTCTATCCGCTGGCGTTCCGCACGTGGTTCGGGTACGAGCTCGGCGGCCTCATCGTGCCGCTCATCCAGATCATCATGTTCGGGATGGGCACCCAGCTCACGCTGGGCGATTTCCAGCGGGTGCTCACCTTTCCGCGGCCCGTTTTCATCGGCATCGTCCTGCAGTTCTCGGTGATGCCGCTCGTGGGGTCGCTCGCGGCGCTGCTGTTCGCGCGCGACCCCGAGGTGGCGGCCGGCATGATCCTCGTCGGCGCCGCGCCGGGGGGCGTGGCCTCGAACGTGATGACCTATCTCGCACGCGGCAGCGTGGCGCTGTCGGTGACGATGACGGCGTGCTCGACGCTGATGGCGCCGCTGATGACGCCGCTCGTGATGCAGCTGCTCGCCGGCACGTACGTCGAGGTGCCCTTCATGGGCCTGATGATCTCGATCCTGCAGATGATCATCGTGCCGATCGCCGCCGGCCTGATCGTGAACTGGCTGCTCACACGCATCGGCCGCACGGTGCCCGCGGCGGAGGCCCTCTCCAAGGCGATCATGAGGGGGCTGCCGGCCGTGTCGATGATCGCCATCTGCCTGATCATCGCGATCATCACGTCGCTTTCCCGTGACGACCTGCTGGCCGGCGCCTTCGTCGCGGCGATCATCGCGGCGGCCGCCCTGCACAACGGGGCTGGATACCTGCTCGGCTACTGGGGCGCGCGCCTCCTCCGGCTCAACGAGGTCGAGTCGCGCACGGTCGCGATCGAGGTCGGCCTGCAGAACGCCGGCATGGCGTCGGGCCTGGCCATCAGCGTGCTCAAGAGCCCGCTCGCCGCGATTCCACCCGCGGTGTTCGGGCCCTGGATGAACATGACCGGCGCGATGCTGGCGTCGTGGTGGGCGAATCGCCCACCCGACGAGCGTCAGTAGCGGTTGTAGATCTCGATGGCCTTGCGCATGGACTTCTCGCGCTTGATGATCGGCAGCATCTTCGACTCCTGGTCGTTGTACCGGGCCAGGGCCTGGACGACCTGCGCCGCGGCGTCCTGCGGCACGACGACGACGCCGTCGGCGTCGCCCACGATGTAGTCTCCGGGATGGACGAGCACTTCTCCGATCACCACGGGCGTCTGCATCGCGACGCTGACCATCCGGCCGACGGACGTGGCGGGGCTGACGCGCCGCGCGAACACCTTGTGGCCGATCCTGTTGATCTCGGCGACGTCGCGGACGGCGCCGTCGATGACCGTGCCTTCGAGCCCGCGGACGCTCGCCGTCGTGGCAATCAGGTTGCCGATGGCGGCGATCTCGAGGCCGTCCACCATCTTGTAGACGAGCACGCTGCCCGCGGGCGCCTCGTCGAGCACCTGCAGCAGGTAGTTGGGATACGTCCGCGTGTCGTTCTTCAGGACGGGGCGCAGGGTCGCCGTCCACGCCCGACCGACGAGCTTGCCCTCGCCGACCGGCTTCATGTCGGCCGACATCCAGCCGCGGCCCCCGGTGACCTCGTCGACGCCGTCGGCGATGTTGCCCGTGCTGTTCTCGGGCAGGCGCAGGGCCGCGATGATCTCCTCGGGCGTCATCGACGGCGCCGACTGCGCGGGCGCCGGCTGCGGCTGGGTGGCCTGTGGCGACGTCGCGGTGCCGGGCACGATGAGCGCGGCGAGCAGGGCAGTGGGCAACAGACGGCTGGTCCTCATTCAGGTAATCCTCCAGGGTGGGTTGTGGCGATCATAGCGCCCGGCGCCACCCGTGTGCTCGATGTGCGTGTGAATCCTCAGGAGGGACGTTCGTGACCATTCCTTCGACACTCGTCCGTCTGCCGGCGGTCGCCGCGATGCTCGTCGTCGCCGCCGCGCCCGGATGGGCCCAGCAGCCGCGCTACAGTCTGCTCATCAAGGGCGGGCACGTCATCGACGCGCGCAACGGCGTCAACGGCGTGCGCGACGTCGCCATCGCCGACGGCAAGATCGCCGCGGTGTCTGCCGACATCCCGGCCTCCGACGCGGCACGCGTCGTGGACGCGCAGGGCCTCTACGTCACGCCCGGGCTCATCGACATCCACGCCCACGTGTACTGGGGCACCGCGCCGAACTCGCAGTACGGCGGCGGCTTCAGCTCGGTGCCGCCCGACAGCCACTCGTTCCGCAGCGGCCAGACGACGCTGGTGGACGTCGGCGGCTCGGGGTGGCGGACGTTCCCGGAGTTCAAGGCGCAGGTCATCGACCGCTCGCGCACGCGCGTGCTCGCGTTCCTGAACATCGTCGGCGAGGGGATGCGCGGCGGCCCCATCGAGCAGAACCTCGGCGACATGGACCCGAAGCTCACCGCACAGCGTGCCCGCCAGTTCCGCGACCATGTCGTCGGCGTGAAGGTGGCGCACTACTCGGGCCCCGAGTGGGAACCGGTGATCCGCGCGGTGGAAGCCGGACGCGAGGCCGACATCCCGGTGATGGTGGACTTCGGGGGCAACAACCCGCCCCTGTCGCTCGACACGCTGCTCAACACGCACCTGCGGCCGGGCGACATCCTCACGCACATGTACGCGCACGTCCGCGGACGTCAGCCGATCGTCGGCGAGCAGGGGCAGGTCGAGCCTTTCGTGCTCGCGGCGCGCAAGCGTGGCGTCATCTTCGACGTCGGCCACGGCGGCGGCAGCTTCCTCTTCCGTCAGGCCGTGCCCGCGACGAGGCAGGGCTTCTATCCGGACGTGATTTCGACGGACCTGCACATCGGCAGCCAGAACGGCGGCATGAAGGACATCCTCAACGTCATGTCGAAGCTGCTGAACCTGGGCATGCCGCTGCCCGACGTCATCGCGGCGAACACCTCGCGTGCGGCCGAAGTGATCAAGCGCACGGAGCTCGGGCATCTCGGTGTCGGCGCCGAGGCGGACGTGGCGGTGCTGGCGCTGCGCAACGGCGAGTTCGGCTTCGTGGACAGCGGCGGCGGCAAGATGGCGGGCACGCAGAAACTCGAGTGCGAGCTGACGGTGAAGGGCGGACAGGTGGTCTGGGACCTCAATGGACGCTCGCGCCCGGCCTGGACGGAGGCGACGCGATGAAGCGCGCTGTCGTTGCTGTCATCCTCTGCACGCTCGGCGCCTTCACGGCGCAGGTGCACGCACAGCCGCAGGGGCAGGCGCCGGCACCGGCGTCGCGCTACAGCCTGCTGCTCAAGGGCGGCCACGTCATCGATCCGAAGAACGGCGTGGACGCCGTCATGGACGTCGCGATCGCCGACGGAAAGGTGGCAGCCGTCGCGGCCGGCATCGACCCGGCGCTCGCGGCCCGCGTCGCCGACGTCAGCGGGCTGTACGTCGTGCCGGGGCTCATCGACCTCCACGCGCACGTCTTCATCGGCACCGAGCCCGACCGCTACCTGAGCAACGGCGACGTCGCCGTCCGGGCCGACACGCATTCCTTCCGGAGCGGCCAGACGACCCTCGTCGACGTCGGCGGTCCGGGCTGGCGCAACCTCGCGCAGTTCCGCGCCAACGTCGTCGACCGATCGCGCACGCGCGTGCTGACGTTCATCAACATCGTCGGCCACGGCATGCGCGGCGAGCCGTGGGAGCAGGACCTCAACGACATGGACCCGAAGCTGACGGCGCAGCGGATCCGCGGCAACCGGGACATCGTCGTGGGCATCAAGGTGGCGCACTATCGCGGCAGCGAGTGGGCGCCTGTCGAACGCGCTGTCGAGGCCGGCCGCGAGGCCGACGTGCCGGTGATGGTGGACTTCGGCCGGAGCGATCCGCCGCAGTCCATCGACGCGCTGCTCAACAAGTACCTGCGCCCCGGCGACGTCTTCACGCACATGTACGCGGACGTCAGCGATCGCGACGCCATCGTCAACGCACAGGGACAGGTGGAGCCGTACGTCCTTGCGGCGAGGAAGCGTGGCGTGATCTTCGACGTCGGGCACGGCGGCGGCAGCTTCGTCTTCAGCCAGGCCGTTCCGGCGACGAAGCAGGGCTTCTTTCCCGACGTCATCAGCACCGACCTGCACACCGGCAGCCAGAACGCGGGCATGAAGACCATCCTCAACGTCATGTCGAAGATGCTGAACCTGAACATGCCGCTGCCCGACGTCATCCGCGCCAACACCGCGCGGGCTGCCGAGATCATCAAGCGGCCGGAGCTCGGGCATCTCGGTGTCGGCGCGGAGGCCGACGTGGCGGTGCTCGCCGTCCGCAAGGGCCGGTTCGGGTTCATCGACAGCAGCGGCGCCAGGATGGATGGCAGCCAGCTGCTGGAGTGCGAGATGACGGTGAAGGGCGGGCAGGTCGTGTGGGACCTGAACGGCCTGTCGCATCCTCTCTGGACCGAGCAGCGATGAGGCCCCTTGTCCTGCGCGCGGTCGGTCTGGCGGCCTGCGGGCTCGCCACGCTCGCGACCGTCGCGGTGCCCGGCGCATACGGGCAGACGCCGACGTCACCGTCGTCCGCCGACTCGACGATCGTCAGCCTCCGGATGGATGCCGACGTCGCGCCGAGCGCGGATCCCGCCGCCGCACACTGGCGCGATGCGCCAGCGGTGCTGCTCGACAGGGACTTCCTCGGTGCGCCGATCGCGGGAGCGCCGACGCAGGTGCGCTCGCGGTGGACCCCGACACATCTGTACCTGCTGTACAGCTGCCCGTACGACACGCTGACGCTCAGACCGGAGGTCGACACGGTCAACGAGACGCCGCGGCTGTGGAACTGGGACGTCGCGGAGGCGTTCATCGGCTGGGACGCGCAGACGATCACGCGCT
Source organism: Acidobacteriota bacterium (assembly GCA_044508265.1). Lineage (GTDB taxonomy): Bacteria > Acidobacteriota > Vicinamibacteria > Vicinamibacterales > Vicinamibacteraceae > JAEZDP01. Next base: position 68,008 of record JBIQIB010000004.1, on the reverse strand, counting down.
ACAAGGAGTTTCAGGTCTCGCCGCGCGGCGAGTGGGTCGATCTCGACATCGACCGTGCCGACCAGCAGGGCCAGGCCGGAATGGCATGGAACTCCGGCTTCGTGGTGGCCGCGCGGGTCGACGAGGCGGCCCGCGTGTGGTACGGGGAGATGCGGATTCCCTTTGCCGCGATCGACCCGCGCGGGGCCGAGGCCGGCAGGACGCTTCGCGTGGGGCTGTACCGGATTGCCGGCGCCGACCCGCGCACGTACTATGCGTGGCAACCGACAGGCGCGCGGAACTTCCACGTACCGGAGGCCTTTGGCACGTTGAGGCTGCAGTGAATCGACGGACGTTCATCTACAACGCGGCGCTCGGGTCGCTGGCGCTCGTCGGGCGCGGCGAGCCGGCATGGGCGCAGGATCGGGACGTCGAGGCCGTGCTGCGGCCGGGCGGAGCCTACGAGCTGCGCGGCCTCCGCATCGACGTGCAGGCCCCGGAGCTGTCGTCGCCGCTCGGCATGCCTGGCCTCGTCCCCGGCCGCGTCGTGCAGGTCACCCACGCAGGAGCGTTCGACGGCCCGCGCATCTCGCCTGCCGCGGTGCGGACGATGGTGGAGCGCGGCATGACGACGCTCACGGGCGAGAAGACCGTCGCCGACGCGTTCGCCCGGTTGTTCGAGCCGAGCGACGTCGTCGCGCTGAAGGTCAATCCGTCAGGCGCGCCCAACACGACGACATCGGTGCCGCTCGTCCGCGAGATGGTGCGCTGTCTCAACCTCGTCGGCGTCGCGAACGACCGCATCGTCGTCTACGACAGGAACTCGAACCAGCTCGAGGTGATCGGCTATCACCAGATGCTGCCGCCGGGCGTCCGCGTCGTCGGACTTGATCAGCGGTGGGTGGTGGAGGGCGGCGACAGGCCCGGGTACGACCCCGAGGTCTACTGCGAGATGAACTGCTTCGGCGAGCGCGAGACCCGCTCGTACATGGCGAGCATCGTCGCGACCGAGGCGACGAAGATCATCGACCTGCCGTGCCTGAAGGAGCACAACGCGTCGGGCGTGACCGGCTGCCTCAAGAACCTGGCGTACGGGTCGTTCAACAACGTGGCCCGGACGCACGTGCGGCCGAAGACGTACACCGACCCGGTCATTGCCGTGATGTGTGCGGCGCCGCCGATCCGCGCCAAGTCGGTGCTGCACGTGATGGACGGCCTCACCGCTGTCTATCACGCGGGGCCGTTCTCGTGGAATCCGGAGTTCCACTGGCGCGCCAACACGCTGCTGTTCGGTACCGATCCGGTGGCGATGGACCGCATCGAGCTCGAGATCGTCGAGGCGAAGCGCCGCGAGCTGAAGGTGCCGTCGCTCTTCGATCACAACCCGGAGTACCTGGCAAAGGGCGGCGAGATGTCGCAGACCGCGTTCCGGAACAACTACTTCCGCGAGCCGGCTCACATCCGAACCGCCGGGACTCTCGGCCTCGGTGAGTACGACCTCGAGAAGATCGACCACCACCTCCTGGAGCTGGCGTGATGCAGGACGCGTCGCCGGCGGCTCGTGTCGACTGGCCGGGGCTGCTCGGCAGCAACGCCCGTGACGGCGGCCACGCGCCGCGGCGGCGTGCGGCACCCGCCGACCTGCTCTGGAAGGTGTCGCTGCCGGACGGCGTGCGGTCGAGTCCTGTGCTGGCCGACGGTGTCCTGTACGTGACGTGCCGCGACGGCTGGCTGCGCGCGCTCGACGCGGCGACAGGGCGTGCACGCTGGACGGTTCAGGCGCCGGCCTCGCTGCATTCGACGCCCGCCGTCGTGGGCGACCTGGTCCTCTTCGGTGGCGACGATGGCAGGCTCCGCGCCGTCGAGCGGACGGCCGGGGCGACGCGGTGGGAGGTCACGCTCGACGGGCCCATCTGGGCGTCGCCGGTCGTGGAGGGCGGCCTGGTCTTCGTGGGCTCGTCTGGCGGCCACTTCGGGGCCTTCGAGCTCGCGGATGGACGTCGCCGCTGGCTGCGACAGTTCGAGGCGCGCATTCACTCGACGGCGCATGCCGGCGACGGACGCGTCATCTTCGGGATGAGCGACGGGCGTGTCGTCGCGCTGGCACGAGCAGGCGGCGAGGACCTCTGGACGCATCAGGCCGACGACAGCGTGTCTGCGGCGCCGGCGGTGAGCGACGGCGTCGTGGTGGTGGGGTCGGAGGACTACGGCATCTATGGCCTGGACGCCGCGACGGGCACGCAGCGCTGGCGCGTGCAGACGGGGCTCGGCGTGAGCGGATCCGCTGCCGTCCACGACGGCGTGGCGTACATCGGCGGGAAGGACGGCCACCTGTACGCGCTCGACGCTCGTGACGGACGCGAGCGCTGGAAGACGCTGTCGATCCGTCAGATCACCGCCGCGCCCGTCGCTGGCGCCGGGCTCGTGTGCATCCAGGGCTTCTGGGGCTCCACGATCGCCTACGACACGGAGGCGGGCGAGGTGCTGTGGCGGGCGAGCCTGGGTGGCTCCCTGCAGTCGACGCCAGTGATCACCGACGAGGCCATCTACCTGGCCACGTATCCCGGGGTCGTCTATGCGCTCAGGTGAGCGGCCGGTTCGCCGGCGTCTCGTCTCCCGATCCGGGCGCGCCGTGGCACTGGCGACGGCAGCGGTGACGCTGATGGCCGGCAGCGCACGCGCGGCAGACGAGCAGCCTGCGCCGGCAGGCGTGCACGCGGCCCAGCGCGTCGTCATGGGGACGGTCTTCCGCATCCTCGTCCATGAACCAACGATCGCTCCGGCCAGGGCGCGCGAAGTCCTGGACGCGGCTCTGGACGAAGTGACACGTCTCGATGGCGTGCTCAGCCACTACGACGCTGAGAGCGAGGCGTCGCGTCTCGTGCGGATGCCCGTGGACGTGGCGGTGCCGGTGTCGCGGGACTTGTACGACGCGCTCGACCGATCGCTGGAGATGACCCGGCTTACTGACGGCCGATTCGACGTCACCGTCGGCCCGCTCGTCGAGGTGTGGCGCACCGCCGCGGAGGATCAGGACGTGCCGGCGCCCGAGGCACTCGCCGAGGCGAGGCGCTGCGTCGGCAGCGACAAGCTCACCCTCGTACCTCCGGACCGCGTCCGCCTCGCATCCTCGTGCCTGCGCCTCGACTTCGGTGCGATCGGCAAGGGCATCGCTGTCGACCGTGCGATGGACGTGCTGCGGGCGCACGGCATCACGTCGGCCAGTGTGAACGCCGGCGGCAGCACGATCCTGGCGGTTGGCCAGGCGCCCGGTCAGGATGGCTGGCCCGTGCAGGCAGCCGGAGCCGACGCGCCGCTGATGCTCCACGACGAAGCCCTGTCCACGTCCGGGTCCACGATGGAGCTCATTGCCGTCGGCGCTGGCGAGCCTGAGTCGAATCGGGTGACTGTGTCGGTGCGGGCTGCAGACGCGGCGACGGCCGACGCACTCTCGACGGCGCTGCTGCTGTCGCCGGTCAGTCAGGGCCGGGAGATCCTGCGTCATGTCGGCCGCGCATCGGCCTGGTGGACCGGACCCGACGGCGTGGTGACGGCCGTTGCCGGTCCGGCACCGGACGCCATGGCGTTCTACCGAGGAGCGACGCGATGAGGCATCGACTCGCGCCCGTGTGGATGGCGTGCCTGATGCTGGGGCTTGCGGTGTCGGCCGCCCGGGCCGAGACGCTGGTCCGGTGGACGCTCGGGCACGTGCCATCGCCGGAGGCGCTCGGGATCCGCACGATCGTGCTGCCGCTCGATCGGCAGGAGGCCGTGGAGACCGCCGCGCGGCTGGGGTATCGCGTGATGGTGGAGGCCGACGCCGCGACGCTCGCGGCGTCCGCGCTGCCGGCATCGGCCCGCGCCGGCGTCGTCGTGCGCGGTGCCATGACCGATGCGCAGCGTCGCGCCATCGAGAAGGCGTTGCCCGACGGCACCGGGCGGATTCTGACCCTCGAGGAGGGCGGGGCCTGGCCGCACGTCCGGCTCAACGCCGTCTCGAACAACAACGGCGTGCTGCAGGTGGCCGGCCGGACGGCGCAGCCCTGGCTCGAGCACAACGGCGCCATCGTCGAGACCGCGGGACTGCGGCAGGACCCGTCGGTGCTGCTGACCTATGAATGGGTTCCGCAGACAGTCGCTGACGAGGATGCGGGGCCGGACGTCGAGCATTACCTCGTGGCGATTGCCGACGCCGGCAGCACGGGCGCGTCGCTGCTGCTCCCGCTGCACGAACGGCTTCAGGAAGAGCTCCTGCGTGGGCAGCCCGAGGCCCGCCGCACGTGGAGCGCCATCCGTCAGGCGATGGCCTTCTATGCCTGGGACCTGCCGCGCCGGCACGAGAGGGTCTCGGATGTCACGGTGGTTGCCGCGGAGCCGGCCGCAGCGATGTCGGTGCTCGACCTGCTCGCGCGCCACAACGTCGCGTTCGACGTCGTGGCGCCGTCCGAGCTCGACGCCGCGGCGCTTCCGGACGCCGTCGTGCTGCTCGACGCGCCCGAGTCGAATCTCGGTGAGGCGCTTGCCGCGCACGAGACCGCCGGCCACCTGGTGATGCGCGCCGAGGAACCGGTCACCGATCCCAACGTCTTCGCGATCGACGTCCGCAACCGTCTGGGACGGGAGCGACGAACGTTCGACATCTGGAACGGCATCACCGTGCTCGTCACCGCCTGGCGCGCTCCCGGCGACGGCGCCCTCGTCCTCGAGGTCGTGAACTACGCGGCCGAGCCGCGGCCGGTGCAGCTGCGCGTGCGCGGCGTCTATGCGTCCGTGCAGCTGGAAACGCCAGGGCAGGAGGCCGTGCTGATACCCTTCACACAACGCGACGGCGCCGCGGAGCTCGTGCTGCCCGACCTGCACGTCGGGGCCCGGGTGTTCCTGACGCCGGTTCCCGGAGCGACGACCGACATGAACAGCCAGGCGGCCCTGAGGCCGCGACACGACCGATGATGCCGCGATGCCGCTATGGCGCCGTGCTGGCGCTTCTCGTCGCGATCCTGCCGGCGGCCTGCACGCGCGAGGAGGCGCGGCCCGCCAGCGAGGACGCCACTGCGAAGCCGGCGTCCGCGTCGAACGACGCCACCGGCGCGCGCCGCGTCCTCCGGCCCGCGGGCTTCCCGGCGGACCGCCCGTACTCGTTCGCCGTGCGGGCCGGTGATGCCGTCTACCTTGCCGGGCAACTCGGCGTCGATCCGGTCACGGGCGCGTCCGGGGAGGGGATTGCCGCGCAGACGCGCCAGGCCATGGAGAACATCGGCGCAATCCTGGCGGCCGACGGACTCGGCCACGAGCACCTCGTGAAGTGCCACGTCTTCCTGGCGTCGATGGACGACTACGCGGGGATGAACGAGGTCTACGGCAGCTTCTTCGAAGGCCGCGTCCCGGCGAGGACCACCGTCGAGGCCGGTGCCGTGCCCGGCAACTCGCTCGTCGAGATCGCCTGCATCGCGCATGCGGATGCTTCCGCCATCGCTGTCGTGCGTCCACCCGACGGGACCTTGCCGGCGCCGCTCGGACCGTACTCGGCTGCGGTCTGGGCAGGCGACGTGCTGTACCTCTCGGGCATGGGCGGGCAAGACCCGAAGGACCGCGCCGTGGCCGACGACGTGCCTGGTCAGGTGACGGGAACACTTGCGAACATCGCCACCACCCTGACCGCGGCGGGCCTCGGCTTCGGCGACGTCGTGTCGACGACGGCTTACGTGACAACGCCCGCTGAAATGGCCGGGTTCGAGGAGGCCTTCGCCGCGCCGTTCCCTGGCGGGCAGGCACCGGGCGCAGGTCCAGTGTTCCTGCCCCGCCTGCCGGGTCCAATCAAGGTCGAATTGACGTTCGTCGCGGCGCGATCGGACGCCGCTCGCGTGCAGACGCCGCTGGTGACGGCGCCCGAGGCGGGCGACGTCGCCGCGCAGGCACGTGCCGCGTTCGCAAGGGCACGCGAGGCGGTCGAGTCGGGCGGCCTGTCGTGGGACGACGTGGTAGACGTCCGCGTCTTCCTGGCAGACCTGGCGGACATGGCCGCCATGAACGAGGTGTATCGCGAGACGTTCCCGCACGACCCGCCCGCGCGGACGACCGTGCAGGTGACCCCGCAGGGCGGCGCGCGGGTGCAGATCGGCGTCACCGCCACCCGGTAGGGACGGCTCCCCGAGCCGTCCTCAGGTAGGGACGGCCCTCCGGGCCGTCCGTTGATTGTCCGTTGACTGTCCGTTGACTGAAGGGAACACGCCATGTGGACGCGTAGAAGCTTTCTCGAAACCCTGTCGGGGCTCCCGCTCATCGGAGGACTCGTCGCCGGCGGCGCTGCCACCGCCGCGACCGGCGCGCGTCTGCATGCCGCCCCGCGCGACTACTTCGCCGATCTCGGAGTGAAGCCCTTCATCAACGCGGCCGGCACGTACACCGACATGACGGCGTCGCTCATGCCCGACGAGGTACGCGAGGCCTGGCAGTACGCCTCGAAGCACTACGTCTTCCTGAACGACCTGCACGATCGGGTGGGCGAGCGCATCGCGAAGATCACGCACGCCGAGGCGGCCATGGTCAGCGCCGGCGCGGCGTCGGCGATGACGCTCGGCACCGCCGGCGTCCTCACCGGCACCGACAGGCTGAAGATCGTCAACCTGCCGAACCTCGTCGACATGAAGAGCGAGGTCATCATCCAGAAGTCGCATCGCTTCGGGTACGACCACGCGATACGCAACTGCGGCGTCAGGTTGATCGAGGTCGAGACGGCCGAGGAGCTCGAGCGCGCCATCTCGTGGCACACGGCGATGATGCTCTTCTACAACAACAACAACTCCGTCGGGAAAATTCGCGACGAGGAGTTCGTGCGTCTCGGGAAGAAGCACGGCGTTCCGACGATGAACGACTGCGCGGCCGACGTGCCCCCGGTCGAGAACCTGTGGAAGTACATCGACATGGGCTTCGACCTCGTGTGCTTCTCGGGGGGCAAGGGTCTTCGCGGCCCGCAGAGCGCCGGCATCCTCACCGGGCGGAAGGACCTCATCGAGGCTGCCCGCATGAACGCGTCGCCGAACGGCAACGCCATCGGCCGCGGCATGAAGGTCAACAAGGAAGAGCTCCTGGCGATGCTGGTCGCGCTCGAGACCTACGTCGCCAAGGACCACGCGGCCGAGCGTGCCGAGTTCGACAGGCGGGCCGAGCTGATTCGCGCCGCGGCGGCATCGGTGCCAGGCGTCAGCGCGGAGATCACCGTGCCGGAGGTAGCCAACCACGTGCCGCACGTGCTGGTCTCGTGGGATGCGGAGCAGCTCGGCTTCACGCCGAGCGAGGTCTCGCGCCGGCTCCGCGACGGCACGCCGTCCATCGGCGTGCGGCCAGGCAACCAGCTGATGGTGGGTGTCTGGATGATGGAAGACGGCCAGGCGGAGATCGTCGCCCGTCGTCTGAAGGAAGAGCTCCAGCGCCGGTAGGGACGGCCCTCCGGGCCGTCCTGTCACTGCTCTCCGGGCCGTCCTGTCACCGCTCTCCGGGTGTCCTGTCACCGCGGCAGGACCAGGTCCGCCACCACCGGCAGGTGGTCCGAGGCATCGGTCCGGACCACCCGTGCTCGTCTCACCTCGATGTCGCGCGACACGAGCACGAAGTCGATCCGCCGCGAAGGCCCCTCGGCAGGGAAGGTCGCGCCATTGCCGTCGCTGTCGTTCCACACGTCACGCAATGCCTGACGCAACGGACGGATCTCGGCTGCATCGGGCGGCGCGTTCATGTCGCCCGTCAGGATCACCGGCCTCGAACTCGCCTTCACGACGGCCAGCATCTCGGCCACCTGCATTTGACGCACGGCGGGGTCACGCCTGAAGTCGAGGTGCGTTACGAAGACGTCCACGTCGCCGCCGGACGTTCGGATGGTGGCTTCCAGGAAGCCTGGCGCCGGCGCCGGCCCGGCTGCACCGTCCTGCGTTGAGAGCCGCGTGATGGCGTGGTTACGCCACGACGTGATGGGCAGGCGGCTCAGCACGGCGACGCCGAACTCCCGCATCGGGGCGTCCGGCGTCGTGCCTGGCAGCTGGTAGATTGGCGCGAAGCGCACGTCCATGCCGGTTGCCGCGGCCAGCGTGCGTGCCTGATCGACGAAGCCGCTCCGCGCGTCCCAGTGCACGTCCACTTCCTGCAGCGCCACGACATCTGGTGATGCGGCGTCGATGACCGATGCGATCCGCGAGAGGTCTCCGTGGCCCGCGTGGATGTTGAAGGTCATCACCCGCAGGTTGCTGCTGCCAGTTGCCTGCAGCGCGGCCGTGAGCAGGGCCAGAACGACGAGGCGGACGAGCATGGCTCTTGCGGCGTCGGGCGCGTCGAAGCGTCCGACGCGGGATCAGATGCTGAAGAAGGTGTAGTACGGCTCCCGGCGCGCGAGCCGGCGGACGAGCAACGCCAGCTCTCGCAGGTGGTAGTCGCCCCACATCGCCGATTCGCCGCACGGCACCTTGCGGCCGCGCGGGACGTGGTCCCAGCCGTTCGGCCGGTGGTAGACCGCGTGCAGCAGCAGGCCCTGATGTCTCGGCGCTGTCGAGATGTACGGCTCGTCGAACAGCGTGCGGGCTGTCGTCAGCCCGGCAGCGAAGTACCGTCGTCCCGCCTTCCTGTCGCCGTGCGCGTCGAGGAAGCGTCCGAGCCTGACCAGCCCCTGAGCGGCGATGGCGGCAGCGGAGCTGTCCACCGGCTCGTGGTCGTTGAACGGGTCGGCCGGGCGACCGAGGTAGTCGCCGAGATGCACGAGACCCGGCGCGCCAGTGTCCCAGTAGGGCACGCCGCACGCCGGCGTGTTGGCGATGTAGAAGTCTGCCGTCGCGCGGGCCGCCTCCAGGAACCGGTCGCGTACCTTCGCCTTCCCACCGAACGGCTTCAGCTCGGCGTCCCGCAGCGTCTCGAGGAACTCGAGCTGCTCGGCAAAGCCGGTCAGCACCCAGGCGAGGCCGCGCGTCCATGTGCTGAACGGCGAATAGCCCTGCTGCGTGGACGGGCACCTGTACGAGCCGTCGGTCACGTTGAAGATCGACTCGTGCGCAACGCGGCCGCGCACGTCGTAGGCGTCGCGGCCCGTGCCGAAGTAGACGTTGTAGCGGGCCGTCGTGTCGGCATGTTGCACGAGGCGCTTCAGCAGCGAGATGCGGGCATCGCGCTCGCCCATCAGCGCGTGGCCGAGCAGGTGCGCCAGCGCCAGCGCGCGCAGCGAGCGCATCGTGTCGGCGAAGAGCGACTGGGGACCGTTGAACGATCGGATGTAGCCCAGGCCGTCGGGCAGCTCCGTCCAGCGCGCCGCCTGGACCGCACCGGAGACCTTGAGCGCCAGCTCGTAGAACGCGACCTCCCACTCGTCGGCCGCGATGCGGCCCTCCCGCGCGAGTCGCAGCAGGTTGCCGTATGTCGAGACGTTGTTGAACCCGTGATCGTGGACGCCCACGTGGCTGACGTGGCTCGCCATGTGCTGCAGGGTGTTGCGCCTGCCGATCTCGAGCATCGCGGCGTCGCCGGTGGCGTCGAACTGCAGGATGGCCGACCCGAACTGGAAGCCCTGCGTCCACTCGGTCCAGCCGCGCGACGTATACCGGCCTGCGACAGTGAAGACGGGCGTGCCCGCGGACGGATCCCGGTGCTTCTCGATGAGCGCGATCTTGCGGCCCGACAGCTCGAACAGACGATCGATGGCGCCGAGGAGCGACCTCGGCGTGATGCTGGTGTCGATGTGGATCATGAGACGTCTCGTACGCGGGCGCCGGCCCGGCGCCTAGAGCCGGCGGATGTGGAAGCCGCCGTCGATGTGGATCACGTCGCCGGTCGTGAAGTCGAAGTGCCCGGCGAGCACGGAGCGAACGGCACGCCCCACGTCACCCGGTGTCCCCCAGCGCCGCTGTGGCACGACGCCGTCGGCTATCAGCGCGTCGTACTTCTCCTTCACGCCGGCGGTCATGTCTGTCGCCATGATGCCGGGCCGCAGCTCGACCACCTGGACGCCGTCAGCGGCGAGGCGCAGCGCCCAGAGCTGCGACGCCATGGCCAGGCCCGCCTTCGAGATGCAGTATTCGCCCCGGTTCAGCGAGGCCGTGTCGGCCGAAATGGACGTCACGAAGACGATCTTGAAGCCGCTGGAGAGCGCCGGCGCGTAGGGCTTCGTCAGCCAGTGATTCGCGACAGCCTGCGTCAGGAAGAACGGTCCCTGCAGGTTGACGCGCATCAGCTCCTCGAACGACGCCTCGGTGGTCTCCGTCAGGTCTGCCCGCACCCGTGGCGCCATTCCCGCGTTGTTGACGAGCGCATCGAGCCGGCCGAACGAGTCCAGCGCGCCGGTCAGCAGCGCCGCGCGGTCGTCGGTACTGCCCATGTCGCCCCGCACGGGCGCGAAGGTCTGCGTGGCGCCTCGCGCCGCACGCCGGCACAGAACAGCGGTCTCTTCCGCGGCGGCAGTGTTCGTTGCGTAACCGATGGCTACCGAGAAACCCTCGGACGCGGCCTCGATGGCGATGCCTCGCCCGAGCCCGCGGCTCGCGCCCGTGACCAGCACGACAGGAACGGCTGACATCGGAGACCGATTGTAGCCGCGATCAGCGCAGCCGCACCGGCACGCGGCTCCAGCCGCCCAGGGGGTACGTTTCGCGCGCCGGGCCGTCGTCGGGCGCCAGCGTGATCTGCGTCGTCCGCGCCAGCAGTGTCTCCACGGCCACGACGAGTTCGAGCGTCGCGAGCGGTCGCCCGGGGCAGACGTGAATGCCGGTGCCGTAGACGAGGTTGTGCCGCGCGTGCTCTTGCGGCTTGTAGGCGTCCGGGTCGGGAAACACGCGTTCGTCGCGGTTGGCCGACGTCCAGTTCAGGTACACGCGCGTGCCGGCTTCCAGCTCGAACTCGCCGATGTTCGTCGTTGTCGTCGTGACGCGGCGGTTCACGAGGAACGGGTCGTCGATCCGCAGCATCTCGTCGATCGCGGGGGCGAGCCCGCCGGGTTCGTTGCGGAGGGCGTCCTGCACGTCGGGGTGGGTGGCCAGGAAGTGGACGACGACGCCGAGGGCCGCCGCCATGGATCCGAGGTCGCCGGCCGTCCAGTTGCGGAGGATCGACACGATGTCGCCGTCGGTGAGCGGCGCGCCGTCCACCGTGACTCGCAGCAGCTCGGTGGTCGGATCCTCCGGCGCGGCGCTGCCCAGCTCGCGACGGCGCCGCACCTGCGCCGACACCATCTCGTCGAATGCCGCCGCGACGGCGGCCGTCCGCGAGCGGTCCGCTGACCGCGTGGCGGCATGGTTGTCGCGCATCCACGCGATGAGATCCGCCTCGATGCCCTGCCACCCGAGCCACTCGGCCTGCGCCCGCACGGCGAACCGGTAGCCGATGTCGGTGACGGCGTCCACGGTGACGTCGGACGGGAGCACGCCGATGATCTCGCGGGCCACAGCCCTGATGCGAGGCTCGAGCGCGCTCATCCGCTCCGGCGTGAAGAACGGGTCGATGACGGCTCGGAACTTCGTGTGCTCAGGCGGATCGAGCGTGTTCGGCACCGCGCGGAACGCCGAGGCTGCCGACGAGAACGCCTGTGGATCTGCCGCGGCCGCCACGACGTCGGCGTGCCTGAAGAGCGTGACGCCGCGCGGTGAGCGCGCGACCGGGCACGCGGCGCGCATCCGGTCGTACGTGCCGCACTGATCCGCGAGCACGGCGTCCGATAACGGTTCCCACGCGGGGATCGGTCTGCCCATGCGGTAATCCTTTCACGAGTCGCCGCACGGCGACGAGCCGCCGGCCGCTGCCACAGGCAGTGCTCGAGGCGGTCAGCGCGCCGGTCAGCGCAGCAGGGCGACGGCCAGCGCCACACTGGCCAGGATCAGGGACAGGACGCCGAGCGCGCCGACGATGAGAAGCCCGCGGCTCAGCGTCGCATGGAGCCGGTCGATCGCCTCGATCGCGCCGTCGGCATGGGGCTCGTCCGATCCGGCGATCAGTGACTGACGCATCACGCGCCGGCCTTCGAGCACCTCCCTGACGCCGTCCTCGAGGTGCCGCTGCCGGATCGTCTTCGCGGCGTCGTCGCCGGGCTCCGACGCGGCGGCCAGCGCGGCCTTCAGCACGGCGTTACGGATCTCGCCGCCCGTCGCGTCATATTTCAGGGCGAGGGCGCGGAAGTCGACGTCGCCGGCGAGCGGCGTGCGCGTCGGGTGCATCTGCACGCGCCAGATCTGCTCGCGTTCTTCAGGGCCCGGGCGTTCGAACAGCACGTGCGTCCGCAGCCGCCGCTCGAAGGCCGGGTCGAAGTTCGACGCGAGGTTGGTCGCGAAGATGACGACGCCGTTGAAGCGCTCGAGCTCCTGCAGCAGCACGTTCACCACGGTGTTGCTCTCGCGGTCGATCGCCCGGTCGAGCGACGCGCTGCGTCGCGTCGCGATGGCGTCGGCTTCGTCGAAGAAGAGGACCGCGTTCTCCTCGAGCGCGAGCCTGAAGACGCTGGTGACGTTCTTCGGCGTCTCGCCCATCCACATCGACTCGAGCTCGGCATACCGCACGACCAGCAGCCGGCGCCCGAGTGCGTGCGCAATCGCCTCGGCGCAGATCGTCTTGCCGGTGCCCGACGGGCCGGCGAAGTTGAACGCGACGGCCATCCCCGTCGGATGCCGCTGCCCCAGGCCCCAGTCGTCGAAGATCAGCCCGTGGCTGGTGACCTGTGTCAACGCCTGGTCCAGCGCGCGCCTCGTCGCCGGCGGGAGGATGACGTCGTCGAAGGTCCGCCGCGGGACGACGGACTCGACGGCGCGCCGGTCACCGGCCAGGCTGCTGAAGAGTCGGAGGAACGGGGGCTTCGCCAATGGCACTAGTCCTTGACGCGGGCCATGCCGGCGCATACAGTGCGGCATCTCCGCACGGGCCAGGACGTCGCGTCGACTTCAGGAGGCCAGTCTATCCGACGCGTCGCGTGGCGCGCCGAGACGGACCTCCCGGCCGGGCGCGCTGCGGCAGGCGAGGACATCGATGACACGTGGAGCAGTCACCCTCACGATCCTTGCGCTGACGGCGGCACTGTCGGCGCAGGGCAGCCCCGACTACGACTTCCTGATCAAGGGCGGCCGTGTGCTCGACCCGCGCAACGGCGTCGACGCCGTCCGGGACGTCGCCATCAAGGACGGCAGGATTGCCGCCGTGGCGGCCGACATCCCGGCGGCACACGCGGTCAAGAGCATCGACGCGTCCGGTCTCGTCGTGACGCCCGGGCTCATCGACATCCACGTGCACATCTTCGCTGGCGAGAAGACCGACGACTACGCAGGAGGCGACTGGAGCGTCTTCCCCGACGGCTTCACGCTCCGCAGTTGCGTCACGACGGTGGCCGACGCCGGCTCGTCGGGCTGGCGCAACTTCCCCGAGTTCAAGCGCCGCATCATCGACGGATCGAAGACGCGCGTGACGGCCTTCCTCAACATCGTCGGCAACGGCATGGGGTCCGGCCGGATCGAGCAGAACGTCGACGACATGGACGCGCAGGCCACCGCGCGCATGGCGCAGGCCCATCCCGGCGTGATCGTCGGCATCAAGAGCGCCCACTACAACGGCGCCGACTGGATTCCCTACGAGCGCGCGGCGGAGGTCGGGCGGAAGCTCGACATCCCGGTCATGGTGGACTTCGGCGGCAACATGCGCGCCGGCCGCACGCTGATGACGCTCTTCACCGAGCACTTCAAGGCCGGCGACATCTACACGCACATGTATGGCGGGCGCCGCGGCGAGCAGGACGAGCAGACCGGCGGCCCCAGCGCCGCCATGCTCGAAGGCCGCAAGCGCGGCGTGCTGTTCGACGTCGGCCACGGCGGCGCCAGCTTCCGCTACGCCACGGCCGTGCCGCTCATCAAGGCGGGGTTCGTGCCCGACTCGATCTCGACGGACCTGCACACCAGCAGCATGAACTCCGCCATGAAGAGCATGACGAACCTGATGAGCAAGGTCGTCGCGATGGGCGTGCCGTTCGAGGACGTGGTGCGGATGTCCACGACGAACCCGGCCATGCAGATCAAGCGGGCCGACCTCGGCCACCTCGGCGTGGGGGCGCCTGCCGACGTCGCGGTGCTGCGGATCGCGCAGGGCAGGTTCGGCTACGCGGATCCCGCGGGCGGCCTCATCCCGAGCACGCAGCGCATCGACTGCGAGCTCACGGTACGTGACGGCAAGGTCGTCTACGACTTGAACGGCCTGATTGCCGATCCCTGGGAGTCGCTGCCTCCTGACGCGCGTGGCGGCGATCCCAGGTGGGACCGCACGAGGGGCCACTGAGCCACTCGTGCGGGTGCGGCGGTGTGCCGCTGCAGCTACAGGGCCGCGATGCAGTCGATCTCCACCAGCGAGCGGCCAGGAACGCCGCCATAGCAGGCGACGGTGGTGCGCACGGGCGGGTTGTCACCGAAGCGGCCACGGTAGGCCGCGTTCATCGCCTCGTAATCGGCGAGGTCCGCGAGATACACGTTCACCTTGAGGACCTTGTCCATCGACGAGCCGGCCTTCTTCAGTTCGGCCTCGACGGCGTCGAGCACCTTCGTCGTGTGCAGCGTGATGTCGCCCGGCTCGTGGTAGCCCTTGCCGGCGATGTACACGAGCCCGTTGTGGACCTTGGCGCCCGAGAACAGCGGACCCTTGGCCGCCGCCTGCTGCGCGGGATCGGGGATCGTGACGATGCCCGCGGGAGCCGCCTCGGCCTTGCGGGACGCGCCGAAGACGCCCGTCGCGAAGGCGGCGGTGGCGGCGGCAAGGGACTTGAAGATCGAACGACGCGAGGAATCACTTGACGTGCTGGTCACGGCTGTCTCCTTTGACGGTACTGGACGAAGTGCCGCGAGGATAACGGCGCCGCCACGCGGAGGGCAAGCGCGCGCCGGCCGGTTGCGCCGACATGCCTTCAGCATTCCCGCCGCCACTCCGCGGCGTCGCATCTCCGATCTACACTGGCCCCGACCATGTCTGCCGACCGCATCGCCGCCCTGTCTGCACGCCGCCGTGTTCCGCCGGCGGTCAACGAGCCCATCCGTTCCTATGCTCCGGGCACGCCGGAGCGCGCCTCGCTGAAGGCCCGGCTCGCTGCCATGGCCGGCGAGCACGTCGAGATCCCCGTCATCGTGGACGGAAAGGAACACCGCACCGGCGACACGGCCGAGGCCGTGATGCCGCACTCGCACAGGCACGTGCTCGCCACCTGGCACAAGGCGACGCCCGAGCTCGTGCAGGAGGCGGTGGCCTCGTCGCTCCGCGCGCGCGAAGAGTGGGGCAACTGGGCATGGGAAGACCGCGCGGCGGTGTTCCTGCGCGCCGCGGAGCTGCTGTCGACCACGTGGCGCGACACGCTGAACGCCGCGACCATGCTCAACCAGAGCAAGACGGCCTACCAGTCGGAGATCGACGCGGCCTGCGAGCTCGCCGACTTCTTCCGGTTCAACTGCGCCTACGCACAGGAGCTCTACGACGAGCAGCCGCTCAGCGAGAAGGGCGTCTGGAACCAGACCGACTACCGTCCCCTCGAAGGCTTCGTCTACGCCGTCAGTCCTTTCAACTTCACCGCCATCGGCGGCAACCTGTCCGGCGCGCCGGCACTGATGGGCAACGTCGTGCTGTGGAAGCCGTCGGCCACGGCGATGCTGAGCGCCTACTACGTCATCAAGCTGCTCGAGGCAGCCGGCCTGCCGCCCGGCGTGATCAACTTCGTCCCCGGCGACCCTGTGGCGATTTCCGACGCGCTCCTCGCGCACCGTGATCTTGCCGGCGTTCACTTCACGGGCAGCACGACGGTGTTCAACAGCATGTGGAAGACGATCGGCGGCAACATGTCCGCCTACCGGTCGTACCCGCGCATCGTCGGCGAGACCGGCGGCAAGGACTTCATCATGGCGCACCCGTCGGCCAACGTGCAGGCGCTGGCGGTGGCCATCGTGCGCGGCGCCTTCGAGTACCAGGGCCAGAAGTGCTCGGCCTGCAGCCGCATCTACATCCCCCGGTCGTTGTGGCCGGAGGTGCGCGATCGCGTGGTCGCGATGATGGAGGAGATTTCCGCCGGCGACGTCCGCGACTTCCGGCACTTCATGGGCGCCGTGATCGACCGCAAGGCCTTCGACAAGATCAGCGGCTACCTCGACGATGCGAGGCAGAACGCGCAGGTCATCGCTGGCGGGGGCGCGAACATGGAAGAGGGCTTCTTCATCGAGCCCACGCTCGTGCAGACGGACGACCCGTCATACCGCCTGCTGCGCGAGGAGGTGTTCGGCCCTGTCGTGGCCGCCTACGTGTACCCCGACGACCAGTATGTCGAGACGATGCAGCTGCTCGACGGCACGTCGCCGTACGCCCTGACGGGCGCCATCTTCGCTGATGACAGGGAGGCGGTGCGGCTGGCCCACACCTGGCTGCGCAATGCCGCCGGCAACTTCTACATCAACGACAAGTGCACCGGCGCCGTGGTCGGCCAGCAGCCGTTCGGCGGTGCGAGGGCATCGGGCACCAACGACAAGGCCGGCAGCAAGCTGAACCTGCTGCGGTGGGTCAGTGCCCGCTCGATCAAGGAGACGCTCTCACCGCCGCTCGGCTATCGCTACCCGTTCATGGACGCGGAGTAGTCACGGCGACGCCGTCCATCCAGGCGTCGCGAAGGGTGCGCTGGCGTTCGGAGATCGTGCCTCCCGTCCTCTCGAGCGGCACGAGCGTGCGGCGCGGATTGCCCGTGACGTCGAGCGTGGCGCGGCGCTCGCGGCCGCGCGACACGAAGACGAGATCCAGCGTTGCCCCCGGAGTGGCCCTGCCCACGATGGCGTCCCATTCCGCCTGATCGCGTACCGGCCTGCCGCCGAGGGAGACGATCTCCGCGTCGCGATGCAGGCCTGCGTCGTAGACGGGCGTGCCCGCGAACGTCGTGCTGGCCACCGTCGGCCGACCGGCGACGGTCTCGATCGAGACGTACCCCACGTAGGGCTCCTTCGTGCGCGGACTGAACGACAGACCCGCCGCCTCGAAGAGGGCCGGGAAGTCGAGCGGTTCGCGCCCTTCGACGTGCCTGTCGAAGAACTCCGCCGCGAACGCGGCGTCGCCGCTCGCGGTGGCGAGTGCGGCGCGCAGGTCGTCCATCGTGTAGGGCCGTCCAACGTAGCCCGGTGCGCTGCCCGGCACCACACCGAATTCGCGCCAGAGCACCCGCATGTAGTCGTCCAGCGTGACCTGTCCATCGGACCGCGTCCGCAGCGTGAGGTCGAGGCCCAGCGCGATCGACGCGCCGTGCATGTAGTACGAGAGGTAGGTGTTCTCCCAGTTCGTGCGATCGACATACACGGCGGCATCGACGAACGGCGCGAGCCGGCTCATCTCGACGGCGGACCGCAGCCGGACGCCCGGCGCGTTGAGCGCCTCGTTGGCGTACATCGACGCGGCGTTGAGCCATCGGGCGTCGTCGGTGAGGCCGGCGCGGCGCAGGGTGAGCTCGCCGTAGTAGCTCGTGAACCCCTCGGCCAGCCACAGCGCCTCGGTCATGTTCGCCTGCGTGTAGTCGAACGGCTCGAGCGAGGCGGGCCTGATGCGCTCGACGTTCCAGATGTGGAAGAACTCGTGCGACACGGTGCCGAGGTGGCGCTGGTGGCCATTGTCGAAGCCCACCGGCAGCGTGCAGACGGTGCTGTTGCGATGCTCCATGCCGTCGCCCCGTGCCCAGGGCAGGTAGTCCATCAGGAACGTGTACGTGCCGGCGTCGAACGCCGGCAGCTCGCCGAAGACGTCGCGCTGTGCCAGTACGAGCTTCTCGATGTCGGCCGCGAACGCGGCGACCTGCGCTTCGGTGCCGAGGTGGTGTACCACCACGCGGATCGTGGCCGCCGGCCCGCCGTCGCGAGCCGGTACCTGGAACGACCGCACGTGCGCGTCGCTGAACTCGATGGGCGAGTCCATCAGGTACTGGAGGTTCGGCGCGGAGAACACCTCGCCGGGCCCGGCGTCACCCGTCACCGGGAACAGCTGCGTGTAGGCACGCCACGACAGGCCGTCAGGCGCAACCAGGCGGACGCGCGACTCGCGGTCGGCGAGCGCCGGTGCCCACAGGTACACCGCCGGGGCGTTGATGTGGGCATGCGTCTCGTCCACGGCGAAGTAGGTGCCGTCCACGCGATCGCCGAAGAGGCGGTACGACACCGTCACGCTGGCGTCCGTCGGTGTCACGCGCCACACGTCCGGCCGCACCGTCGTCACGTCGAGACGGCGGCCGTCGCCGCCGCGTGCCTCGAGCGCGTACAGGTTCTTGCCGAACTCGTGGGTAGCGTACCGGCCCGGCGACGAGCGGCTCATGCGCATCTCGAGTGCCTCGCCCGGCGACGCCGGGAAGCGCACCTCCACCTGCATCCAGCGTTCCTGCGGCGCGGGGAACGTCAGCGTGTACTCCACGGGCTGCGCCGCCGCCGCAACGGCAAGCGCGAACACCAGCAGGAGCGCCAGCAGTCTGGGGTCAGGTCTCAATCCTGCCGCCCTCGGGGTCAGGTCTCGATTTGGTGACATTCGGGGTCAGGTCTCCGCTTCCAAACGATGCAGAAACTGCTACGGCTGCCATCCGCCGAACAGATCCGACCAGCAGGCATCGACGGCCGCACGCTGCTCCTCCGGGATTCCCGGCGTGAACGGCAGCACGTCGGCCGTTGCCGCCGCGTCGAGGAACGATGCCACCGCGGAGACGTCGCGCGCCACCACTTCAGCCGACACGCGGCTCAGGTCGTCGTCAGGACGATGATGGAAGAACCGTCCGGCATCGCAGTTGACCCTGTAGTGAAACAGGCCGGCGACACCGGCGGCGACGAACGGGAAGTGGTCGGCGTACGGGACGACCGAGGTCACTGTCTGGTAGTAGAGGTCGGCGGCGCGGAAATACTGTCGGAACGCTGGCTCGAGGTCTGCGTGCCCGTTCATGTACAGCTGGAGCCAGCCCAAGTGCGAGCCGAAGCTGTCGAGGTTGTACATCAGACGCCCGCGGCGCGACACCTCCTCGCGATGCGCCCGCACATAGGCGGCGGAACCTACCGACAGCTGCTCCTCGGCGCCGAACGAGATCAGCCGAATGGTGCGCCGGCGCGACCGCGGCTGCAGCAGGCGCGCCAGCTCCATGACGCCCACCACGCCGGTCCCGTTGTCGTCGGCTCCCGGTGACCCCGCCTGCGTGTCGTGATGCGCGCTCGCATACACGATCTCGTCGGACAGGTCCGTGCCCGGCAGCTCGATGACGACGTTCTGCGACGTCGACGGGACCATGCCGCCGACCACCCGGCACCGCGCCTCCGTCGCGCCACGCTCGATCCACTGCCACGCGTCCTGGTACGCGACGTTCAGCGTCGGTACGGCGCCGATGGCTTTCGTATACGCAGGGAACATGCCGTCGGCCAGCGGCGTCGCCCCGGGGTAGCGCGTGTCGACCATCAGCAGGAAGGCGGGTTCCGCCGCCATGAGGCGCCGGTACGCATCACGTGACTCGATGTGGCAGCCGAGATGGATGACGGCCTTTCCCTTGAGATGCGACAGGTCGTCGCGCTGGTAGTCGGTCGGCACCAGCCGCACGATGCCGGCGGTACGCCACTCGCCGTCCGTGCCGGGTGTGCTGCTGAACAGGGAGCAGGGGAAGGCGCGCCAGCTGCCGTCGACGAGCACCTCGAGCTCCTCGGACGTGACGTCGCGCTGCTGCACCGGGAACGTCTCGTCCCAGGTCTCCGCACCGAGATCGCGTCCGCACGCCATCACGAAGTCTGCGGCGGCGCGCTCTCCCGCGGTACCGGCGAGGCGGATGCCTATGTCGTCGACGAGGTGTCGGAGGTCACTGGCTATACGTTCAGGGGAGGCTTGCAACATGGTCCCGGAAGCATAACCTCTGCCCCGGGGCCGCGTTCAACGCGCCCGCACCCAGCGGACCATCTCGCGGTAGGTCGCCGTCCTGCCCTGCATGAGCAGGCCCACGCGCAGGACGCGGCCGGCGACCCACACGGCCCCCACGCTCGTCGCGAGGACGAGGACCAGTGACAGCGCGACCTGCCAGGCCGGCGGCCCAGGAGGCACGGCGATCCTCAGCAGCATCAGGTAAGGCGTCGCGAACGGAAACAGCGACAGCAGCACCGAGTACGTGCTGGCGGGATTCTGGACGACGTTCACCCACAGGAAGATGGGGAACATCGCCAGGACGAGCGCCGGCGACATCATGCCCTGCGCGTCCTTGATGTCGCTGCATGCCGCGCCGATGGTGATGAACATCGCGCCGTACAGGACGACGGCGAGCACCAGGAACAGCAGGAACCACGGCACGATCGACCAGTCGATGATGCCCACGTAGTCGGCCTGCGCCGCCAGCAGCAGCCCGCCGCCGACGTACACGAGGGCCAGGAGCAGCGTGACGGCCACGCTGCCGAGCAGCTTTCCCAGCATCAGCGTGAAGGCGGGTACCGATCCGAGCAGCACCTCGCTGATGCGGCTCGTCTTCTCCTCGATGACGCTGTTGAGCAGCTGCGGCGCGGAGCTCATCACGAGGCCGAAGAGCAGGAACATCGCGATGGCCGGCATCACGAACGTCCGGAGGCCATCCACCCGCTGCGCGTCGGCGACGCGTCCGTCGGCGTCTCTCAGCACGAGGCTCCTGCGATCGACGCGCACCGGCGCGAGCAGGCGGCGCGTGACGTCCGGGTCGGCGCCCGACGCCACGATGCGCTGATCGACCGTCAGGCGCGAGACCGTGGCGCCGAGCCACTCCGGAAGCTCCTGGTATGTCGGGTACGCGGTGAAGTACTGCACGCGTTCCTCGGTGCCCGGCTCGAGGATCGCGGCCGGAATCTCGACGAACGCGAAGAGCCGCTCCGCGCGGACGTCATCGGAGAGTCGCAGCCGCAGTTCCTCTGCCGAGCCGCCGGACGCCACCAGGCGTGGGATGAACCGAGGCCCTGTCGGCCTGCCACGCGCGTCGGTCGCGTCCCTGTTGTGCGCGGCGGCCTCCGCCTCGATCTGCGCCCCCAGCGTGCCCGTGTAGTCGACGACGGCGAACACCCGCTCGGCGGTGTCGCGCTGACCGCCGAACACCTGCAGCAGGAAGGCGATGCCCATCAGGGCCGGCACCGCGAGCAGGCCGATGATGAACGCCTTGCTCCGGACGGCAGCCTCGACCTCCGCGGCCGCGATGATGAGCGCGCGTGGCATCGTCACGTCAGGCCTCCCCGGGAGATGGACGCGCGATGTCCACGAAGATGTCGTGCAGCGAGGGCCGCGTGATCTCGAAATGCTGCACCTCCGTGCGCGCCACCAGCTCGTGCAGCCACGCCTGCGGCGGCATGCCCACCCGCACCTCCTGCACGTTGCCGTGATCGGTCAGACGCTCGACCGCCGGCATGGCCGCGACCACGGCGGCGCCGCCCGCAACGCGGACGCGGATGGTGTCGTGTCCGTACGTCGCCTGGATGTGCGCGAGCGTCCCGTCGAGCACCGCGCGGCCGCGAAAGATCATGAAGATGCGGTCGCACATCAGCTCCGCCATCGTCATGTCGTGCGTGCTGAAGACGACGGTCGTGCCCGCCGCGCGCAGCGAGAGCACGGCATCGCGCATGACGTCGCGATTGACGGGATCCAGCCCCGTGAACGGCTCGTCCAGGATCAGGATCGACGGCCGCGAGACGACAGTGGCGATGAACTGCACCTTCTGCGCCATGCCCTTCGACAGCTGCTGGACCTTGCGCGTCGCGACGGCGCTGAGCCCGAGCCGCTCGAGCCACCTGTCGGCCTCGGCTTCCACGTCGCGCCGCGATCCGCCCTTGAGCTCGCCGTAGTAACGCAGCAGGCGGCGCACCTGCATCTGCTTGTACAGCCCGCGCTCCTCGGGCAGGTAGCCGATGGCGTCGCGCGCGGAAGACGTGGTGGCATCGCCCAGTACCGACACCCGTCCAGCGTCGGGCAGCAGGATGTTCATGATCATCCGCAGCGTGGTCGTCTTGCCCGATCCGTTGGGGCCGATGAACCCGTACACCGAGCCGGCGGGTACCTCGAGCGAAACGTCGTCGACGGCCACCGTGCTGCCGAAGCGCTTGGTGACCGAGATCAACTCGATGGCTGGCGGCATGCAGCTACTGCTGGCGGAGACTCGCGATTACGAGGCCGTCGCCCTGCGGGATCACGTCGAGGGTGACGGTGAGCTCGCGCCGATCCTGGCCCTGGGGCAGCGGCGAGATGCTGAGAACGGTGGCGGTGACGGTGGCGCGGTCGTCCTGCCGGACGATCTTCTGGCTCAGCGGGATCCACTGGAGCTCGCCCGGAATCCCGAAGGTGCCACGGAAGCGCCGCTCCGTGGGCGGATCGAGTGACGGCCACACACGCCGGATGGCATCGACGCTGCGTGCTTCGTACGCCTGGCGGAAGCGCCCGATCACGCCCTCGATCTGCCCGCGCGTGAACCGGCTCATCGACGTGGCCGCGCCAGGGCTGGCGGCACCAGCGGCGGCAGACGCGGGCGCCTCACCGGATGCAGTCACGGCCGGCGTACCGGACGGCGCCGCCGCGTCGTCGCCGCCGTCGGCGGCACGGCTCGACAGGGCCAGCGCGAACGCGTCGCGCGCCTGCACGTACTGGTGCGCCGCATCACGCATGCGTCCTGCCTTGAAGTGCTGGTCGCCGAGCGTCTGCCGTGACGTTCCCTGGAGGAACGCGTCGGTCGATCCGGCACGCAGGTCGGCGGCAGCCCGGCGCGCCAACGCGGCGCCCTCCCTGGCGGCCTCGGCAAGGCGCCGCTCCTCGACGCCCAGCGCCGCTCCCGACAAGCCGGGTACGGACGACAGCGCGGCGAACGCCTCGGGCACCTGGCCGGCGGCGGCCATCTGCCTGACGCGTTCGAGCGACCGCTCGCGCGACGCTCGTGCGTCAGCCGGGCCCGTGGCCGGCGGCGCCGGCGAGCCGGATGGCCGAGACGATTCGTCACCGGAGGACTTCGGCGCCTCGGCGGACGGAGACACCGGCGACGTCCCGCCGGGCGCGCCGGCGAGGGCGCTCGCATCGAGTGCCGCCGGCTGGACGACCACATCAGGGTTGGACGGATCAGCGGGGCCGGGCGCAGAGGGGGCCGCGGCATTCACCGTCGTCGAACTCGCCAGCGCGGCGCGCGAGGGCAGGTGCACGAAGAACCAGTAGCCGAGCCCCGCTGAGGCCACCAGCAGGATGGCTGCCGCGACGGCGCCGGCACGCGCGCGGGATCTCGTCGGCGCCTCGTCCCGGGCGTCGTCGACCGGCGTGTCGAGCATCTCCACGGCCGGGAGGTCCGGACGCGAGATGTGCAGGTCGTCGTCATCGTCGAGACCGGCGAACGTGAGCGGTGCTGCCGGCGGAGGCGTGGCAGGCGGCGCCTGAGATGCCGACAGCCCAGTCGTCGTGTCGGGCTCCTCGCCGCGTTCGAGGCGCTCGACCCGCACCCGGAGCGAGTCGAGGTGAGGGTGGGCCGCGTCGAGCCGCTGCAGCTGCTCGAGCGCACGGCGGGCGGAGACCGGCTGGCCGGCGTCGAGCGCGGCCACTACCTTCTGTGCCGCCCGCGCGACCCGCTGGGCCCGCCGCCGCTGGCCGACGAGATCCTGAACGGCAAGTGCCTCGTCGTTGCCGGGCGAGATGGCGAGCGCCTCGGCGACGAGGGCCGCGGCTTCGTCGAGCTGGTCCTGCTGGAGCGCCACGCGTGCGCGGCCGGCCAGCGTGCCTGCCTGCTGGGCGGCGATCCGCTGATGGTAGCGGCTGCGGAGCTCCGACAAGGCCGGGTGTCCCGGCGACAGAGCCGCGAGCTGACGCAGGGCCGGCTCGGCGTCGTCGAGCGCCCCGGCGTCGAGGCAGGCCCGCACGCGCTGGAGCGCCTCGTCGACGCGCCTGTCGTGCTGCAGCGCCTGCAGCTGCTGGCGGAGCGCGGCAAGGCCATCCCATGTCGGGGCAAGCCGCTCGATGTCGGCAATGAGCGCCTGGGCCTCCGTAAGGTGCAGGCGCTCGAGCGCGCGCTCGGCGTCTCCGGCCAGATCGATCGCCTGAGACGCCAGCCGCGCTTCCTCGACGAGCACGCGCAAGCCGCTGAGGCCGGGCACGCGGGCATGCCGCGACTGCAGCTCGCGCAGGAGCTGTTCGGCTTCGTCGAGCCGCCCTTCCTGTACGGCCTGCCTCACACGCGACGCCAGCGCCGCGGCTGCCGTCGACGGATCGGGATCGCCGCCGTGGTCGGGCGCGTCGGCGATGAGCGTGGGCGCGCTGAGCGGCGTCGACATCACCGTGTGATCGGGGTCGAGCCGTCGTGCGATCGCCAGGAGCTCGCGCTCGAGCTGCCGGCCGTTCGGATAGCGGGCCTCGGGCGACTTCTCGAGGCACTTCTCGATCACCCGTATCAGGGCGGCGGGCGCGTAGGGGCATGCCGCGGTCAACGAGTCCGGCGGCTCGCCGACGATCCGGCGCGAGATGTCGAAGACGTTGTCGCCGCCGAATGCCTGCCTGCCCGTCAGCAGCTCATAACCCACGAGCCCGACAGAGAAGATGTCGCTGCGCGCATCGACCGGCTTGCCGGTGATCTGTTCGGGCGACATGTACTGGGGCGTGCCGATGACCATCCCGGCCATCGTCATTCCCAGCGCCTCCTGTCCGTGCGCGATGCCGAAGTCGAGCAGGCGGAGGCGGCCGCTGTCGCGCGTGATCAGGATGTTCGACGGCTTCACGTCGCGGTGGACGATGCCGTACTGATGCGCGTGATCCAGGCCGGCGCTGAGCTCCGCGAGCCAGGTCACCTTGCGGGCCAGCGGGACTTCGTCCTCGCTGCGGATGATCGCGGCCAGCGTGTTGCCGGCGATGTACTCCATCGCCAGGTAGGGCTGGCCCTCGTGCTCCCCGACCGCGAAGATGTTCACGATGTGGGGATGCTGCACCTTCGCATGCAGCCGCGCCTCGCGCAGGAACCGGCGCCGCGTCTCGTCGTCGGGAACCCGCAGCACCTTTACCGCCACGGGACGGTCGAGCATCGGATCGTGCGCGAGATACACCATCCCCATGCCGCCGTGACCGAGGCGGTCGCGCACTTCGAACGGTCCGACGAACTTGGGAAGGTCGCTCACTGCACGTCTGCGGGCGGGCTGACGGGAGCCCCCTCATGTACTAAACGCGAGAAGTATACCGATCGTACTGTCGAGCCGTTCCGGGGGCGCGCCAGGGCCGTTATGAGTCACAGTAACGACCATGTCCGAGATTCCCGCCCGCATCGGCCGCTACGACGTGCTCAGCCTCCTGGGGCAGGGCGGCATGGGGCTGCTCTACCTGGCCCGCGACCCGGTGATTGACCGGCACGTCGCCCTCAAGCTCCTGAAGGTCGACGATGACGACCTTCGCCGGCGCTTCGTCCGCGAAGCCCGTTCGGCCGGGCGACTGCAGCATCCGAACATCGTGACGGTGTACGACGTGGACGAGCACGATGGCGAGCTCTTCATCGCGATGGAGTACATCGACGGCTCCACGCTGGCCGCGCTCATCCGGAACGGCGAGCCGCTCCCGATGCTGCGCAAGCTGGAGCTGCTCGACCAGCTCGCCGACGGGCTGGGCTATGCGCACGGGCGCGGAATCATCCACCGCGACATCAAGCCCGCCAACCTGATGGTCACGCGGGGCGGCCTGCTCAAGATCCTCGACTTCGGCATCGCACGCATCGTCACGCCCGACGCCGTCGCGAGCGTGGCGGGCGGTGCGCTCCTCGGGACACCGGCCTACATGGCGCCGGAACAGCTCACCGGCGCCGACGTGGATCATCGCGCCGACATCTACGCCGTGGGCCTCGTCATGTACGAGCTGATCTCGGGAAAGCGGGCGTTTACGGGACCGACGGCGGAGGTCCTCGAGCGCGTCCTCACGACCGAGCCGACGCCGCTCGACGTGCTGGTGCCCTCCGTCGACCCCGAGATCGTTCGCTGCGTGGGGCGCGCCATCGCGAAGCGGCCGGAGGAGCGGTATCAGGATCTGCAGAGCCTTTGCGCAGACCTGTCTCGTATCCGCCGCAAGGGCGAGCTCGAGTCGGGTGCCTTCGACGAGACGCTCGTCGTCTCGCCGCCGAATGTGACGACCTTGAAGGGCGGCACCACGCCGGCCGCCGGCACGCAGGGCGACGACACCCCGACGCAGCCCGACCCGGGCGCCGCGGCGTCGGACGAGACAATCGTCGCGCCGC